>DATBHM010000029.1:0-11925 GCA_036557505.1 Actinomycetota bacterium
GTGCTGCTCGACGGCGAGTCGGTGAAATCCTGCACCCTGCTGGCCCTCCAGGCCGACGGCAGAGAGGTCACGACCATCGAGGGCATGGCCGGCGAGGGCGGTGAGCTCCATGCCCTCCAGGAGGCGTTCCACCAGCACCACGGCCTCCAGTGCGGGTACTGCACGCCGGGCATGATCATGGCCGCCGCCGGCCTCATCGCCGAGGCAGACGGCCCGCTCGACGAGCACGCCGTGCGCGAGGGCCTCGAGGGCAACCTCTGCCGTTGCACCGGCTACCAGAACATCGTCAAGGCCGTGCTGGCCGCGCAGGGGCAGATGTCGACCGCTCCGGCCAACGCATAGGAGAGGAGGACCGCACCAATGGCGAAGGTCATCGGAACCGAGGTCCTCCGCAAGGAAGACCCCGAGCTCATCACCGGTCAGGCCAAGTACATCGACGACCTGGTCGTCCCCGGGATGGTGTGGATGCACATCGTCCGGAGCCCGCTCGCCCACGCGAAGATCAACGGCATCGATTTCTCCCGGGCCAGGGAGATGCCCGGTGTGATCGCGGCGTTCTCCGGCAACGATCTGGCCGACGACTGGCCGGGACCGCTCCTCATGGCGTGGCCGGTCACCGAGGACATCAACAACCCGTCCCACTGGCCGCTCGCCAAGGACAAGGCCAGGTACCAGGGCGACGGTGTCGCGGTCGTCATCGCCGAGACGAGGGCTCAGGCGGCCGACGCGGCCGAGGCGGTCGACGTCGACTACGAGCCGCTGGACCCGGTGGTCGACATGGAGGCGGCCCTCGCCGGCGGCGCGCCGGTCGTCCACGACGAGTTCGGCACCAACAGGTGCTACGTGTGGACGCACACCAACGGCGAGGTCGACTCGGTGTTCGCGTCGGCCCCGGTCGTGGTCAAGGAGCGTTTCGTCATCCAGCGCCAGGTTCCGAACGCGATGGAGGGGCGCGGCGTCCTGTGCCAGCCGAACCCGGCGATGGGCGACTTCACGCTGTACACGTCGACCCAGATCCCCCACATCGTGAAGGTGGGCATGGCCCTCGGGACGGGCATCCCCGAGTCGAAGATCCGCATCGTCGCGCCGCGCGTCGGCGGGGGGTTCGGCTCGAAGCTGCAGGTCTACCCCGAGGAGCAGCTGGCGCTCACGCTCGCCAAGCGGCTCGGCCTTCCCATCAAGTGGACGGAGACGCGGAGCGAGAACTTCCTCGCGACCCACCACGGACGCGACCAGATCCAGGAGTTCGAGCTCGCGGCCGACGAGGACGGGAGGATCCGCGGGTACCGGATCAACATCAAGGTGAACATGGGCGCCTACCTGATGCTGATCACACCGGGGACCCCGCTGCTCGGCGCCTGGGTGTACTGCGGGCCCTACGGCGGCGAGGCCTACGGCATCGAGTTCACGGGCGTGTTCACGAACACGACGCCGACCGATGCGTACCGGGGCGCCGGCCGTCCGGAGGCGACGTATGCCATCGAACGCATGATGGACGTGCTGGCCAAGCGGGTCGGAAAGGACCGCCTGGAGATCCGCCGGATGAACTTCATGCCGGCGTCGACGGAGCCCTTCGCCATGCCGGGCGGGCTGATGATCGACAGCGGGGACTACGACTCGACGCTGGATGCCGCGCTCGAGCTGATCGACCTCGACGCCACCCGGGCCGAACGACAGGCCCGGCGGGACCGGAACGACACGAAGGTCCTGGGGATCGGGTTCTCGACGTACCTGGAGATGTGCGGGCTGGCCCCGTCGCGGATCCTGTCGGTCCTCCGGTACGCCGCGGGCGGGTGGGACGCGGCGCAGATCCGGGTCCTGCCCACCGGGAAGGTCGTGCTGGCGATCGGCACGTCGCCGCACGGCCAGGGTCACGCGACCACGTTCAGCCAGATCGTGGCCGAGGACCTCGGCATCCCGGTCGAGGACATCGAGGTCGTGCATTCCGACACGGAGCTCGCTCCGCTCGGCATGGACACGTACGGTTCGCGCAGCCTGGCGATCGGCGGTGTGGCCGTGCACCGGGCGGCGCTGAAGGTCGTCGAGCACGCCAGGAAGATCGCTGCGCACGAGCTCGAGGTCAGCGAGGACGACCTCGAGTACGACGGCGGGACGTTCAGCGTGAAGGGAGCGCCGGACAAGGCGGTCACGATCCCGGCGCTCGCGTTCAGCGCGTGGACCGCGCACAACCTGCCGGACGACGTGGAGCCCAACCTCGCGGGGACCGCCGTGTACGACCCCCAGAACTTCGTATGGCCGTACGGGGCGCACATCTGCGTGGTCGAGGTCGACACCGAGACCGGCCACGTCGACGTGCAGCAGTACGTCGCCGTCGACGACGTGGGGCGTGTGGTGAACCCCCAGATCGTCGAGGGCCAGGTGCACGGGGGCGTCATCCAGGGGATCGCGGAGGCGCTGTACGAGGAGGCCGTCTACGACGAGAACGGCACGCTGATGACGTCGTCGATGTCCAACTACTGCGTGCCGGCGGCGTCCGACGTGCCGGCCATCACGGTGGGGCACGCCGGCGAGACGTGGTCCACGACCAACGAGATGGGGTTCAAGGGCGTCGGGGAGACGGGGACCATCGCCTCGCCCCCGGCGGTGATCAACGCCATCAACGACGCGCTGTCCCATCTCGGCGACATCGACGTCGGGAGGCCGGCCACCCCGGAACGGGTGTGGCGGGCCATCCACGGCCGCGGCGAGGCGGCGCCCGAAGCCGCCGAGGGGCCCGGGGCCGGCGCCGGCACGGGCTCGGCGGAACGCGCCGCGGCCGAGGGCGGAGGTGACGCCCAGTGATCCCGGCGAAGTTCGACTACGAACGGGCCGACTCGCTCGACGCGGCGATCGCCCTGCTCCAGCAGCACGGCGACGACGCGAAGCTCCTGGCCGGCGGGCACTCGCTGCTGCCGCTCATGAAGCTCCGGCTCGCCTCGCCCGGCGTCCTCGTCGACATCGGCCGCCTGAAGGACCTGTCCTACGTCCGGGACGGCGGGGACCACGTGGCCATCGGGGCGCTCACACGGCACCACGACGTGGCCAACGACTCGACGCTCGCCTCGCAGTGCCCGATCGTCTCCTACACGGCGGGGCTGATCGGCGACCCCCAGGTCCGGCACATGGGGACGATCGGCGGCTCGGTCGCCCACGGCGACCCGGCGTCGGACATGCCCACCGTGCTGCTCGCGCTCGACGCGACGTTCGTCGCGAAGGGCGCGTCGGGCGAGCGGACGATCGCGGCGGGGGAGTTCTTCAGCGGGCTGTTCGAGACCGCCCTGAACCCCGACGAGGTGCTCACCGAGATCCGGGTGCCGAAGACCGCCGGCCGCGGCTGGTCCTACCAGAAGTTCCAGCGGCGGTCCCAGGACTGGGCCATCGTGGGCGTGGCGGCGGTGATGACCGGGTCGAACGGCGGCGCCGCGATCGGCTACACCAACATGGGCGAGGCCCCGATGCGGGGGACCGCCGTGGAGCAGGCGCTGTCGGGCGGCTCCGACGCGGCGGCGGCGTCGGCGCACGCGGGCGAGGGAACCAACCCCCCGTCGGACACGTTCGCGAGCGCCGAGTACCGGCGGGCGCTCGCCGAGGTGCTCGTCCGCCGGGCGCTGGAGGAGGCCTCGTCCCGGTAGCGGCGACGGGGACGTCCGTCGCCGCCGCCCGGCCGTAGGCTGTTCGTCATGGGTGCGGTCTTCGAGTCGGTCGACGCGGTCGCCGAGGCGCTGCGGGGCGCGTCGTACCTGCCCGACCGGGGGCTGGCGACGGCCATCCACCTGTCGCTCGCCCTCGACAAGCCGCTGCTCCTCGAGGGCGAGGCCGGCGTCGGCAAGACCGAGGTGGCGAAGACGCTCGCCGCGCTCCTCGACCGGAACCTGATCCGGCTGCAGTGCTACGAGGGCATCGACGCTTCGCAGGCCCTCTACGAGTGGAACTACTCCCGTCAGCTGCTCGCCGTCCGCGCGCTCCGCGAGGAGGAGGCCTCCGACGCGCTGGTGCACGACGTGTTCGGGCCGGAGTTCCTCGTCGAGCGGCCGCTGCTGGCGGCGATCCGGGCGGGCGATCGGGCGGTGCTGCTCGTGGACGAGCTCGACCGCGCGGACGACGAGTTCGAGGCCTTCCTGCTGGAGGTGCTGTCCGAGTTCGCGGTCACGATCCCCGAGGTGGGTCGCATCGCCGCGGAACGCCCTCCGGCCGTGGTCATCACGTCGAATCGGACCCGCGAGCTGCACGACGCGCTGAAGCGGCGGTGCCTGTACCACTGGATCGACCACCCCACGATCGAACGCGAGGTGGCGATCGTCCGCCTCCGCGCGCCGGAGGCGACGGAACAGCTGGCCCACCAGGTCGCCGAGGCCGTCGCCCGGATGCGGACGATGACGCTCGCCAAGCCGCCGGGCGTCGCGGAGACGATCGACTGGGCGCACGCGCTGGCGTTCGTCGGGAACGGATCGCTCGACGTGCAGACCGCCGAGGACACGCTCGGGATGGTTCTCAAGGACCACGAGGACATCGAGCTGGTCCGTCCCGTGCTGCCCCGGGTGGTGGCCGGCGACGCCTGAGCCTGCGATCGACCCGGTCCAGTCGTTGGTCGGGTTCGGCCGGTACCTCCGCCGGCTGGGGATGCCGGTGGGGCCGGGCCGGGTGCTGTCCTTCGTCCGGGCGGTCGCGGCGCTCGCCCCCGCGGGCCGCGACGACGTGTACTGGGCCGGGCGTGCCACGCTGATCTCGCGCCACGACCTCATCGAGGACTACGACGTTGCGTTCGGGGCCTGGTTCCAGGCCGGCCGGCCGGTGTCGATCGCGATCGAGCCCGCCGACCGGGCGTCGACGCCGGCCGCGCGGCGGGAGGAGCTGCCGGACCGCGACGACCTCGAGGTGCGGGTCGGAACCACCTCGGCGAGATGGCGGCCGCTCGACGACGATGACGAGCCCGGCGAGGAGGAGGCAGCGATCGGGATCGTGGCGAGCGACGTCGCCGTCGTCCGGAACAAGTCGTTCGACGAGCTCACCGAGGACGAGCAGCGCACGGCGGCGGCGCTGATCCGCCGGCTCCGGCTGCGGGCGCCCCACCGGTCGTCGCGCCGCACGAGGCCGGCGGCGAAGGGGCAGCGGTTCGACCTCCGGCAGACGCTCCGACGGTCGTTGAAGACCGAGGGCGAGCCGTTGAAGCGGGCCTGGCGAACCCAGCGGACCCGGCAGCGGCCGATCGTCCTCATCCTCGACGTCAGCGGGTCGATGGCGCCGTACTCGCGGGCCCTGCTGCTGTTCGCGCACGCGGCGATGGCGAGCGGGACCCGCGTGGAGGCGTTCGTGTTCGGAACGGAGCTCTCGCGGGTGACGCCGATGCTCCGGCAGCGCGACGCGGAGGAGGCGCTGCGGCGGATCGGCGAGACCGTCAGCGACTGGGAGGGCGGCACGCGCATCGGCGACTCCCTTCGCCAGCTGCTCGACGGATGGAGCCAGCGGACGGCGCTCCGGGGCGCCGAGGTGGTCGTGTGCAGCGACGGCCTCGAGCGGGGCGACCCCGAGGTCCTGGCGACGCAGATCGAACGCCTCCACCGGCTGGCGCACCGCGTGGTGTGGGTGAACCCGCTGAAGGGAAGCCCGCGCTACGAGCCGCTCGCCCGGGGGATCGCCGCCGCGCTGCCGTTCATCGACGAGTTCATGGCCGGGCACAACCTGCACAGCCTGGAGGAGCTGGGCGACCTGCTCACCCGCTGATTCACGCCGGCTGCTTCGCCCGGACCTCGACCATGCCCTCGTTCACCCGCGTGTCGTAGACGACCTGGGGCCGGGTGGCCGGCGGCCGGATGACGCGCCCGTCGGTGAGCCAGAACGTGCTGCCGTGCAACGGACACGACACGGTGGGCTGGGCCGCGTGGACGTTCACCCGGCCCTTGTGCAGCGGCCCGCCGACGTGCGTGCAGCGGTCGTTCATGGCGTAGATCCGCTCGCCGATCCGGATGACGAACAGGTCCGTCTCCTCGACCGTGACGCGGATGGCCTTCTCGTTCGGCAGGTCGGCGTCGGCCACCGCCGGCGTCCAGTCCTCGAAGCTCCCCAACGCGCGTGATCCTCCCCTGCGGGCGCTCCCGATTCGTGCCGGGCGGGGGATAGCATCCGCCGGAACCGGCGGGGAGGTCCAGCGGCGCGGTCTCGGCGGGCCGACCTACCGCTTCCGGCACCGCCAGACGGTGATCCGCCACAGGAAGCGGGTGCCCTTGCGGCGGAGGTTCACCAATCCGTCGGCCACCAGCTGCGCGAGCGCCTGCGACTTGGCGAGGAGACCCGGGAGCGGCAGCTCGCGGGAGACGACCTCGTCCATGTTCGCCTCGCCGAACGCCCGGCGCGCCGCGGCCAGCACCCGCGACTCGGCCTGGATGGTGCCGGTGGGCAGATACATCACGCCGCCGGTCTCGAGGCACTCGCCGAGCGTCTCGACCATCGCGACGGGGACCTCCGCACCGGTGGGCCCACCGGCGTGACCGCCCGGGAACCACCCGGATTCCTCCGCCAGCTGGTCGGGGATCCCCGACACGTCGCCGATCACGACCCCGGCGCGCACGTCCCGGACGGGCTCGAGCAGGTGCCCCTGCCGGAACTCCGTCCGGTCGGCGAGGCCCAGCCGCTCGGCGTTCCGGCGGGCATCGGCCACGGCCTCCGACGAGGCGTCGCACCCGACGACCCGGCCCGCGCCCAGCCGCGCCGCGACGAAGGAGAGCACCCCGCTGCCGCACCCGACGTCGAGCACGGTCGCACCCTGGGGCACCTCGAGCGCGCCGGCGACCAGCGACGAGGTCGAGGTCGGGGCGAACACGGTGGGGGAGAGGAGGAGGGGGAAGGGGCCGGCCGTGCCCTTCCACTCGATCGTCCGGAGGCCGCCGGGCGCGGCCGCCGTACCGGGCGTGGGCGGGGTAGCTGTCATGGGACCTCCGTTCGTGGGCCGCCGTGGTGGGGGCACGGCAGGCGGCTCCGCCCTCCCGGCCGACCGCTGTCGGCCGCGGTACGTAGGACCCTATCAGGGTCCGGGCACCGGGGTCGCGCCGTTTCCGCCCCGCGTCGAGTACGCTTGAAGCCTCGAGGGGAACCGGGTTCGGGCCCGTGGCGGCCCCCGCCGCCTCGTTCGCGGAGCCGAACCCAATCGCCCGGGTCACGCAGCACCCGAGCCGGGCGGCCACGGAGGGACACATGCCGGAGACGTTCGGAAAGCGACAGCGCCGCGACGCGCGGACCAGGAAGATCGCGGCCAAGGAGGAGCGCCGGGCCGCGCGCACCCAGCGCCGCGAGCTGCGGGCCGCCGGCGTGGACGTCGCGCCCCCGGGGACCGAGGAGTCGGTCGATCCCGACGCGCCGTGGCTGGGCGAGGCCAACCCCGTCGGCGACGACGTGATCACGGCCGACGAGGCCGGCGAGCGCTCCAACTAGCGTCCCGGTTCGTCCGAACCCACCCGGGCCGCCCATCCCTCGCATGCGAGTGAACGTCCGCAGCGTCCTCACCCGTTCCCTCGTGACCGCCGTGCTGCTCGCCGCGTGCGGCGGCGCCGGCGCCGCTCCGAGCTCGCCGGGCGCGCCGACCCACGCGTTCCGGACGGTGGTCCCGTCGCTGTCGACCCTGCCGGCCGCCCACACGCCGTGTCCCTCGTCGACCACGACGGAGGGGGTGGCGGTCTCGCTGTTCGTGGCGCCCGGCGGCGGATGCGTGCGGCCCGACCAGCTCCGGCAGTTCCGGTGCGGCGACCGGGTGGATCCGGTCATCGAGGCGGTCGGGCTGCGGTTCCTGGGGGGGCGGTTCGCGATGCCGGTCACCGCGCTTCCGGCGGACGCGCAGCTGATCGCGCACGGCGACGGGGAGGACCTGTTCGCGGTCGCCGGTGACCGCCCCACGCTCTTCGTCCGGACGGCCGACGGGCAGGTTCGCCGGTGGCTCCTCCTGGTGGACCGGACCGACGCGGCGCCACGGCTGCTGGACGTCGGCGACTCCATCACCGTGGGGAGCCGGGGCGCGATCGTTCACGCGCTCCCCGGGTGGACCCCGTCGTTCTACGCGAAGGTCGGGCGCACCACCGATGAGGGCGTGACCGCGGCGAAGACGGTGCACGGGAGGGGCGACCTCGACGCCGTGGTGGTGGAGCTCGGGACGAACGAGTCCACCGAGCAGGGGTTCCCCGATCGCATCCGGGAGATGCTGCGGGTGGTGGGCCGGGCGCGGCTGGTGGTGTGGGTCACCGTCCACCGCGACCTGGAGTTCGTCCCCGACCTCAACCGCGACATCGACGCCGCGATGGCGGCGCTCCCCACCGGCGTCGTCGCCGACTGGAACGCCGTGGTCACGCCGGACGACCTGGTGAGCGACGGGGTCCACCCCGATGACGAGGGCAAGGCGCTGATGGCCTCGCTGCTGTCGGACCTGCTCACACGGTGGGACGACGCCGTGAGCGGGCGCGGGGCCACCGCGTGCGCCCCCGCCTGATTCAGGTCGAGACGGTGATCGGCACCGTGACCACGGTCTGGCCCGGCACGAGCGGCGATCGCATGACCGCGGTCAACGTGAAGGTCCCCGGCCCGCCCGCTGTCACCGTGAACGGGATGGTCTGGGTCTCGCCCGGCCGGGCGCCGCTCGTCCGCACCACGTACCGGGCGCCGGTCGCGGGCGCGTGCCCGAGCCTGGCGGCGCTGCTCCCGTCGGCGTTCTCCGCCCCAACCAGCAGCCCGGACGGCGCGGCGGCTCCGGTCACCTTCCCGTAGGCGAACGACACCCCCTGCGTGGCACCCAACCGGATCCAGATCTCGAACGTCTCGACGTCCTTCGAGTGGACGACGCGGACGCGCCGCCACTCGATGACGAGGTATCTGGCCGCCCCCACCGTCACCCGGCCCACGTACAGCGTGCCACCGGCGGCCGGGTCGAGGTCGGTCCAGTACGGCGCCAGCACGTTGTTCGGCCGCGCCGGGTTCGGAATCTGCTGCGGCCGGAAGGCCAGGTCGGTCCGGTCGCCCCCGCCGATCACCGCGTACCCGTTCGAGGCCACGCCCAGCGTGTGGAACGTCCGACCGCCGAACACGAAGTGGGCGCCGCCGGTGCCCACGTTCAGCATGGTCTCGTCCCCGACCCCGCCGAGCGGCGCGACGCCCCTCGCCGCGAGGTCGGCGAACGCGGGGCCGCCGGGCGCGAGCGCCCGGATCACCGGCGCCGTCGACGGCTGCAGCGCGCCCGCGGCGGTGAAGCCGTTCCCGTCGGGGACGGCCGGCCGGGCCACCCCGCCGACCGAGAGGTCCCCGGACGCGGCGTTCGCGTGCAGGGCCAGGTGGTAGGTCGTGGTGCCCCCCGCCGTGTTCGACACGGTGGCGTGGCAGTCGGTCGCCGCGCCGACGGCGAGGTCGGGCTGCTGGCACGAGGCCGCCAGCGTCACCACGCCCTGATGGAGGGCGAACGCCACCGGCAGGTGGACGTCGGTCGCCGACGGGGCCGCGTCGTCGAGGAGGATCGAGCCGAAGTACTGCCCCGCCGGGAGATCCGAGGCGTCGATCGAGATCGTCAGCGTCCGGGTCCCGCCGGGCGGGATCGTGAAGTTCGCCGGCGTGACGGCGATGGCCCCCGGCGGGCCGGCGACGGTGACGTGGAAGGTCTGGGCCGCGTTCGTGACGTTGGTCGCGGTGCGCGTCGTCTTCAGCGTCCCCGCCACGGCCGGGGCGTCGACGCTGGGTTCGTCGAGGTCGACGAGGTGCTGCGTGTCACCGATCTCGTCGAGGTAGGTCTGGGCGGAGACGTCGAACGTGAGCGTCGGCCTCGCCGCGACGTCGGCCCGGATCCGGCCGGCGCCCATGTCGAACGGCGTCGCGGGGGTCGTGCCGTCCTGGAGCACGGGGTCGGTCACCGACGACGTCATGAGGGCCGAACGGATCTGCCCGGCGGTCCACGCGGGGTGCGCCGCGCGGAGCAGGGCGGCCACCCCGGCCACGTGCGGCGCCGCCATCGACGTCCCGGCGATGGCCTGGAACAGCTCGCCGGGAGGACCGTCGAACGTCGCGACCGGCTGCGGGGACTTCGCGGCCAGGATCTGCACCCCGGGGGCCGCCACGTCCGGCTTCAGGAAGCCCCCGGCCGGTCCGCGCGACGAGAACGCCGCGATGACGTCGGCCTGCGACGGGGCCGGCTGGCCGGTGGGAAAGGTCGCCGTGACGGCGCCCGGATGGGCCGCGAGGAACGACAGGACCTGCTGGCCGGCGGGCGCGTCGAGGTGCACAGCGGGGAGCCAGTGGTCGTCGGTCTCCACGTCCTCGGTCACGGGGTTCAGCAGCAGCATCCCGGCGGCCCCGCCCTGCATGACGTGGAGGCCCTTGTCGACCCGTGCGGTGTCTCCGCCGCGCATGCAGACCACGACCTTCCCGGAGACGGACCCGCTCGGGAGGCTCGTGGCGCACAGCGGGTCGCCGTAGCCCGGAACGTCCCCGGCGGACACGACCGGCGTCGGCGACGAGATCCCCGGGGTCACGCTGACGCCGGCCGCGTCGATCGACGCGGCGCCGCTCGCGAGGTGGACGGTCGTTGCGAACTGCCGGGGACCGGTCGACGCCCCGACCGTGATCTCCCACGGGCTCACGTGGTTCGCGGTGCCCGGCGTGGGGCCGTCGTTGCCGGCGGCGGCGCTGACGACGATCCCGGCCGCGTACGCCGACAGGAACGCCTGCTCGACGGGGTCGTCGGTCGACGTGCCGCCCGAGATCGAGTAGTTGATGACGTCGACGCCGTCCGCGATGGCCTGGTCGATGGCCGCGACCAGGTCGGGCCCCGTGCACCCCTGGGACAGACAGGCCCGGTACGCGACGATCGAGGCGCCGGGCGCCATCCCGCTGACCTGGCCGCGCGGCACGCCGAAGATCGAGGCCGCGACGGCGTTGTCCCCGGCCGCCGTCGAGGCCGTGTGCGACCCGTGACCGTCCGAGTCGCGGGCCGAGCAGGTGCCGGTGTGGACGTCGCAGAACTCCCCCGCGAGCGCCCCGAACTCGGCGAGGTAGTCCTGTGTGAACGCGTACGCGCCGAGCAGCTTGTGCGAGCAGGTGGCCGACGGCCCCAGCAGGGGGTCGGTGCCGTTCCCGAACTGACATGGGTAGGTGTGGCCGGCACGCGGGTCGGAGAGCCCGATGTCGGCGAAGGACGGGTGCTCCGGCCAGATGCCGGTGTCGATGACGCCCACCACCACGCCCTGCCCCGCGTGCGCCGCGCCGCCCAGCGACGGCCACAGGTCGGTGACATGGAGGAACCCCGGCGTCACGTCGGTCAGGAGGTGCACGAGCGACGCCCGCTGCACCGCGACCACGCCGGGGACGCGCAGGAGGGCGGCGACGCGGTCGGCGGGGAGTCGCACCGCGAGCCCACCGTACGCGTAGCGGTACCGGTACAGCACCCGGGCGGACGGCACGGCGGCCTGGATGCCGAGGGCGACCCGGCCGTCGACCCGGGCCAGGTGGCCGAGATACCCCTGGACGGCGGCCTCCAACGCCGCCGTGCGGCCGCGTCCGGGCCCGATCCGCGCGTTGGTCACCGACGGGCTCGTCGCAGGGAGGCCCGGCAGGCCGCCCGTGTACAGCGCGACGGGGTCCTCGTTGAGCTTCACGACGACCGCGATCCGGCGGTGGGACCTCGACGCGAGCAGCGACCGGTCGGTGTGGACCAGCGCGTCCGACCCGGCCCGATGCCCGCCGGCCCCGGCGGACACCGGAGCCGGTGCGATCTGGGTCACGCCGCCGACGAGGGCGAGCGCCGACGCGACGAGGAGCGCACGGGCCCTCCGCCGCCGCACCGGCACGGTTCAGCTCACCCGGATCGTATGGATCGGGGAGTACCCGGTTCCACCGCCCGCGGTTCGCATCCGCGACCGGAACCGGAACGCCCCCGTCGCGTGCGGCGTGAAGGTCATGCCGTGC
>DATBHM010000030.1:0-36590 GCA_036557505.1 Actinomycetota bacterium
CCCCGAAGAGCTCCCGTTCGACCTCTCCGCCGAGCTGCACATCCGGGGTGTCGACAAGGTCTCGATCGAATACAGGAAGTGGCTCGTCGAGCTGGCGACCGAGCTGGTCCCGGCGGATTGACCCGACGGTGAGCCAGTCGGAGAGGGCGGGCACCGAACGGCCCAGCTGGATGGGGGTGCGACTCGCCCGCCTGGAGGACGATCGACTCATCACGGGCCGGGGTCGGTACGTCGCCGACATCCATCTCCCGGGAATGCTCGAGGTCGCGGTGGTCCGGAGCATGTTCCCCCATGCCCGGCTCACCGGGATCCGAACCGAGGAAGCCCGGCAGGTCGAGGGAGTGGTCGGGGTGTTCACCGCGGCGGATCTGGCGGGTGTCGCTCCCGTCCCCGACTTCTACAGCTGGGCTCGGGGCGTCGGGACGTTTCCCCTGGCGCGGGACCGGGTTCGCTACGTCGGCGCGCCCGTGGCGGTCGTCGTCGCCCGTGACCGCTACGCGGCGGAGGACGGAGCCGAGCTGGTCGAGGTCGAGTACGACGAGCTCCCGGTCGTCGCGTCGATCGATGCTGCGCTCGCAGCCGACGCTCCCAAGCTCTACGACGAGTGGCCGGACAACCGCATCGTCCAGGCGATCGCCGACAACCCGGAGGCGGACAGGGCGTTCGAGGGCCGTCGCGTCGTGGGTGGGACGTACACGATGCAGCGGCACACCGCCGTTCCGATGGAGACGCGGGGTGCCGTCGCCGATGCCCGCGACGGGCGCGTGACGATCTGGTCGTCCACGCAGTTCCCCCACATCGCGCGAACCATGATCGCGACGGTCCTCGGACTCCCCGAGCGGGACGTCCGGGTCGTCGCCCCCGACGTCGGCGGCGGATTCGGGTGCAAGGCCGAGGTGTATCCCGAGGAGTACCTCGCCGCCTGGCTGGCCCGACGCCTCGGCGCTCCCGTTCGATGGATCGAGGACCGCTACGAGCATCTGGTCTCGACGGGCCACGCCCGCGACACCCGCATCAGGCTCGAGGCGGCGGTGCGGGACGACGGGACCATCGCAGCGCTTCGAGGCGCGATCCAGCAGGACGTCGGCTCCGGGGAGATCTATCCGGCCGGCTTCAACCCGGCGTTCGTCGCGATGGGATCGCTCACCGGGCCGTACCGAATCCAGGAACAGCGCATCGACGTCGAATGCGTCGTGACGAACAAGACCCCCAGCGGGGCGTACCGGGGGTTCGGGATCCCGGAGGCCACATTCGCCACCGAACGGCTCATCGACCGGATCGGCCGCGAGCTCGGGATCGACCCCGTCGAGATCCGTCGCCGCATGACCCTCGAACCCGAAGAGCTGCCGTTCGAGTCGGCCTCCGGTGCGGTGATCGACTCGGGAAGCCATCGCGCGGCGCTCGAGCGCATCGTGGAGCTCGTCGCCGCCGCAGCCGGCGAGGAGCGCTCGCGGCACGCAAGCCAGCCCAACCTCCGGATCGGTGTGGGGGTGGCGTCGTATGTCGAGGGCGTGGCACCCACGTACTACGCGACCTCCGGCCGGTGGACCTCGCAGGACGCGGCGGCCGTTCGATTCGATCCGGACGGCAGCGTCACGGTCTCGGTCGGCGTCAGCACCGCCGGACAGGGGCTCGCCACGATGGTGGCCACGCTCACGGCGGAGTCACTGGACGTTCCGATCGAGCGGATCCGTGTCGTGATGGGCGACAGCGACGTCAGTCCCTATGGACTCGGCGGGTGGGGGAGCAGGAGCACCATCCTCGCCGGCGGCGCCATCGTCAAGGCGAGCGACGTCCTCAAGGACAAGGCGGTCCGCATCGCCGCCCATCTCCTGGAGGCGAGCGTGGAGGACGTGGCACTCGAGCGCGGTCGGTTCCGAATCCGGGGCAGCCCGGAGACCTCGGTGGGATGGGACGAGGTCGCCACGACCGCGCTCGTCCGGACGTTGGATCTCCCGACCGGGATGGATCCGGGGCTGGAGGCGCTGGCCACCTACGACATCGACGTCGATCACGTGCCGAACGCACGCGGCCGGATGAACGCCTGTGCCACGTACACCAACGCGACGCATGGGGCGATCGTCGGCGTCGACGTGGAGACCGGGGAGGTCCGGGTGCTCCGGTACCTCGTCGCGCACGACTGCGGCACGGTGATCAATCCGACGATCGTCGAGGGGCAGATCCACGGCGGCGTTGCGCAGGGGATCGGGGGCGTTCTGTGGGAGGAGCTGCCCTATACCCCCGAGGGCCAGCCGCAGGCGACGACGTTCATGGACTACCTGTTGCCGACCAGCGCCGAGATCCCGGCGATCTCCATCGAGCACTTCGAGAGCCCTGCCCCCGGCACCGCGTTCGGAGCCAAGGGGGCCGGGGAGGCGGGGATCATCGGCCCCGCCGCGGTCATCGCGCAGGCCGTCGAGAGCGCGCTGTCCGAATTCTCGATTCCCGAGATCACCGAGACGCCGGTCTCGTCGCGGCAGGTCCTGGCGTGGATCGGCAGGACGAAGGGGGCGGAGTGATGGGACAGCTGGACGGGCGGGTCGCGATCGTGACCGGGGGTGCACGTGGGATCGGACGTGAGTACAGCCTCGGACTGGCGGTCGAAGGTGCTGCGGTGGCCATCGCGGATCTCGCGGACGCGGGGGAGGTGGTCGCGGAGATCGAGGCGGCCGGCGGGCGGGCGCTGGCGGTGCGGGTGGATGTGAGCGACGCCGAATCGACGCGGGAGATGGCCACGGCGACCGCGTCCGCCCTCGGTTCGATCGACATCCTGGTCAACAACGCCGCCTATTACACAACCGTGTTCCGGGGGCCGTTCGACGAGATCCCCGTGGATGAATGGGACAAGGCGTTCGCCATCAACGTGCGGGGCCCGTGGCTCTGCGCATGCGCGGTCGCGCCGTACATGCGCGCCGCCGGCTACGGAAAGATCATCAACATCGCATCGATGACCGTCTCCGACGGGACCCCGGGGTTCATGCACTACGTGACCACGAAGGCCGCCGTGACCGGGCTGACCCGGACGCTGGCGAGGGAGCTGGGGGAGCACGACATCTGCGTGAACACGGTGACGCCGGACTACATCCCTCACGACGCCGACTATGCGGCGCGACAGCCCGAATGGCTCGACAACTGGATCGAATCGGGGCGGTGCTTCAAGCGCAAGCAGGTGCCGAGCGACATGGTGGGGACGGTGGTGTTCCTCGCGTCGTCGGCCTCGGACTTCGTGACGGGGCAGAACGTCGCCGTCAACGGAGGACGTCAGTTCTTCTGAGGCGATTCGGTCACGACTGACCGCGAGGCGTCGAGGTAGTTGTAGACGGTGAACCTGCTGACGCCGAGCGCGTCGGCGACCCGTTCGACGGACTTCCGCAACGCGAACGCGCCACGTTCGTCCAGGAACCGGACCACCCGCTGCTTCTCCAGCCGGTTCATCTCGGCGAGCGACCGCCCCACACTCTGCTCCGCGAGCGAGATGAGCTCGTCCATGGCCTGGTCCACGTGGGTGAACGCCCCCGCCGGGCGCTCCGAGTCGTCCCAGCCGATCGCGAGGAGCTCGGCGGTGCGACGGGCGGCATCGACCGCTGTCAGATCGAGTCCGAGCACCAATCGGCGACCCGAGCGGGGGAGCGGGATCTCCGCGGCCACGACGCGGCCGAACAGGACCGGCCCGAACGTCGCCTCCTCGGTGCCGTCGGGCGCCACGACGCTGACCCGGTAGAGCGGGCCGAGCACCTGGGCGAGCGCCTCGGCGAAGTCCCGCTCGGACCCGCCGCGCGCCGGTTTGGAGCCGCGGTCGCCGTCGTTGCGCGGGGCCGTCACCCGATGACCTCGACCCGTACGACGATGCGCTCGGCACCTGCGGCCACCGCGGCCGACTGCGCCGAGCGGACGGCGTCGAACACCTCGTCCGCCGGTCCGGAGACGGTGGTGCTGAGGGGGCCGACATCGACGTCCAATCCGGACGCGCTCAGGACGTCGATGGCGGCCTGGACGTGCGCCGGGGGGGAGTTCCCCTCCTGGAAGGGGTAGATCGTGAACTCCACTTGGACCATGCTGGAGCAGAGGATAGCGCCCACCATCGGAGCTTGACGATTTGTTGAAGTCCGCCGAAGTTCGGCGCTACTTGGCGCGAGCCGAGCGTGCGGTGCGTTCGAGGTCGACGGGTTCGCGTTCCAGGCCAAGTCGTCGAGCATGATCAGCGCCCCGCGGCGCTGATGGCATATCCGCCCGGCGTTCACGTGCCGGGGCGATCGCTTCAACGAATGAGAAGCGGCCCACTTCCTCCGCGAGGAGTTCCTGCCGGAACATCATCCCCCGTGCTCGAGGAGGTCCCGGGCCCGCGCGACCGCCCGGTCCGACAGCGCCACACGCCGTGCCGTGAACCCGGAACCGCGCGTCGCATCGAGCCCGAGGCGGGCCGTCGCGCCGCCCTCCGACGAGGGGTCCAGCATGCTGCCCGGGAGCCCGCCGACAACGATGACGTCGCGATCGGCCTGGAACCGCGTTGCGAGTGCCCACAACACATCTTCGTCCCGTGAGAGGTCGACGTCGTCGTCGACCACCACCACGAGCTTGAGATAGGGATCCCACCCCAGCAGGGCGAGAGCAACCTGTCTGGCCATCCCGGGAATCCCTTGGCGCATTGCAACGTAGCAGTGGAAATGGGTCCCCGAAGCCGGGTACTCGATCCGCTCGACGTCTGGAAACCGCTCTCGAAGCCTCGCCGACATCTCGGATTCGCGTGGCACACGTCCCAGGTTCAGGTGGTCGGCGGAGTTGCCGGACACGACATCCACGAGGATCGGATCGCTGCGGCGCAGCACGGCTGACACCTGGATCAGGTTGTTCGTGGACCTCGACGTCGAGTACCCGGAGAACTCTCCGAACGGCCCCTCGTCGGCGTTCGCCGCGGGATCGATCACCCCCTCCAGGACGAACTCCGACGCTGCCGGCACCGCGAGGCCGTGCATCGGAGTCCGTACCACCTCGAGCGGCTCGCCGAACAGCCCCCCGGCAATATCGCGCTCGTCGACGTCGATGCCGACCCGGGCCGACGCGGCGAGCATGAAGAGGGGGTGTCCGCCGACCACCACCGCCACGGGCAGGACCTGGGCTCGCTCGGCCGCCGTCGCGAGGTAGCGCCACAGGTGTCCCCTCGAATGCAAGCTGGTGGCCAGCGTCGTGGGTGAGGCGAGCACGGAGCGGTGATAGCTCAAGTTCCCCACCCCGGTCGCGGGATCCTCGGCGACGACGATCGCACTCGTCAGGTACGGGCCTCGGTCATCCGCGAAATGAGTCAGCATCGGGATGCGCCGGAGGTCGACCCCCTCCCCTTCTTCGGTTACCTCCATGACCGGTCCGTCGTCCACGACCCTCGGGCGCTCCATGCGGGCGCTCGCCGCCACGTAGGCGTCGTGCAAGCCGGCGGGCGTGGTCCCGAGGAGCCTCGCGACGCGGGCCCGACTCGCGAACACGTTGGTCACCACCGGAACCGAGAGCCCCCGCACGCTCGGGCAGACGAGCAGGGGAGCTCGACCCCGAGACTCCAGCTCCATGGCGATGGCGGTGACGTCCTGGTCGGGGTCAAGTTCCTCTTCGATCTCGAGGACGTCCTCGGGGAAGCGGGCACGGTAGTCCTCGAGGAAGATGCGGACGTCCTGGCGTGGGATCACTGCTCAGCGCCTTCCCACCGCGTGTACAGCCGGTGATCCACCCCGAACTGGTCGAGAACCTTACCGACGGTGTGCGCGATCAGATCCTCGATGGTGCGGGGCCGTTGGTAGAAAGCGGGGACGGGCGGCAGGATCACCGCCCCAGCTTCCGTGGCTGTCACCATGTTCCGAAGGTGGACGAGCCCGAGGGGGGTCTCCCGCGGGACGAGCACCAGTCGCCGGCGCTCCTTGAGCGTGACGTCCGCCGCGCGCGAGAGCAGGTCGGCCGTGTACCCGGTGGCGATGGCTGCGAGCGTCTTCATCGAGCAGGGTATGACGACCATGCCGGCCGTCCCGAACGACCCCGACGAGACCGACGCGGCGAGATCGTCCGGCGCGTGGACCGTGTCGGCAAGGTCCTCCACGTCGGCCGGCTTCATGCCGGCCTCGAGCCGCAGGGTCTCCCGTGCTCCAGCGGACAGGATCAGATGGGTCTCGAAGACGCCGAGGTCCCGGACGGCCCGGAGCAGGGCAACGCCATAGACGGGGGCACTCGAGCCCGAGATGCCGACGACGAGTCGCTCGCGCCCGCTCACTCGGGCCACCGATCGCCCGTTTGCACGCGCAGGGGTCGATGAGTGCGGCGCCCGCCCCGGCTCCAATGGCGTCCCGCCGGGGCGGGCATTCCGCCGATCACGTGTTCAAGGTCCCGAGGACCCCCTGCACCAGGAAGTTCATCTGC
Source organism: Actinomycetota bacterium (assembly GCA_036557505.1). Taxonomy (GTDB): domain Bacteria; phylum Actinomycetota; class UBA4738; order UBA4738; family JACQTL01; genus DATBHM01. The sequence goes on from DATBHM010000030.1 coordinate 6,397, forward strand.
TCCTTCTCCGTCGCCGTCATGACGTGTCCGGCCGGGACCTGCACCTTCCCGTTCTGATCGGAGATCGGCCCGGTGAAGTCGTCGAACGTCCCCTGCTTCAGCGCTGAGAGCTTCTGCTGGAGCTGGGATTTCACATCGGACGGCACGTCGGTCTGGTACGCCTTGCCGAACGGGGCGAGCGCGGTCACGCCGTCCTTCAGCTCGCCGAAGAAGTTCTCCGACTTCCACGACCCGTTGAGGGCGTCCCCGACCTCCCGGATGAAGTACGGGCCGTTGACGAACATGGCCCCTGTCAGCCAGGAGTTCGGCGCGAACTTTTCCTGGTCGAGGTCGTGGCCGACCACAGGGACGTTGTTCTGCTCCGCGACCTGCACGACCGAGGCATCGTCCATGGTGTTTGCCAGGGTATCCACCCCGCTCGCGACGAGGCTCTTGGCCGCCTGCGTCGCCTTCGCCGGGTCGTACCACGAGCTCAGCCAGATCACGCGCGTCGTGGCCTGGGGGTTCACCGACTGGGCCCCGAGCTCGAACGCGTTCACCTGGATGAGCAGCGCCGGGATGGGGAACGAGGCGACCATGCCCATGTGCCCCGACTTCGTCGCGGCCCCGGCCGTCATCCCGGCGAGATACCAGGACTGGTCGATCCCGAAGTAGTACTCGCTGAGGTTCGGGGCGAGCTCCGTCGACTCGTACTGCATGAACTTCACGTCCGGGTTGGCCTTGGCGGCCTTCGCCACGAACGTGTGGTAGCCGTAAGACGTTGCGAAGATCACCGTATTCCCGCCCTGGATCAGGCTGTCGATGACCTGTGCCGACTGCGGGTTCTCCGGGATGTTCTGTTTGTACGTCGCCTGTACCTTGGATCCGAAGTGCTGCTGCAGTTGCTGGATCCCGTTGTAGATGCCCTGGTTGAATCCCCCATCGTTGATCGGCCCATCGAGGATGAACGCGACCTTGAGCGGCCCACTGCCCGATCCGTTCGTGTTCCCGTTCCCGGACGAGCCGCACGCCGCCGCCATGAGCAGGACCGTGCCGGCGAGCGCCCACAATCCCTTCCTCATCACTCCCTCCTTCGCTCCGTCAACCCGGGGTGCATACGCTTCCCACCGTCCACTACCCCCTTTCCTCGCCGGGGCGCCATCACCGAGCGACCGCCCGGCCTCCGCTCCGCTTCCGCCCGCTGCTTCATGCCCCGCGCCTCCACCCGACCTTCACGACCTCCTCCGGCAGGGAGTTCGCCGCGCGGACCGCCCGGGCGATGACGTCGTCCTCGGAGACCCGGACGCAGCGGCCGTCCGACACGACGACCTCGCCCGCCACGATCACCGACTCCACCGACCGGCTGGTGGCCTGGGTGAGGAGGGTGACCGCCGGGTTCAGCGCCGGGACGGCCGACAGCTCCCGCTCGAACCGCACGAGCACGAGGTCCGCGGCGAGGCCGGGCTGGAGGCCCGCCGGCCGGCTCTCGACGCCGAGGGCCCGGTTCGCGCCGTCGGTGGCCATGCGGATCATCGCCGGGGCTCCGAGTGCGGTCGCGTCGCCGAGCCGGCCGCGCTGGACGTACGAGCCGTACCGAAGCGCCTCGAACATGTCCTGGGTGTCGTTGCTCGCCGCCCCGTCGACGCCGATTCCGACCGGCACGCCGAGCTCCAGGAACTCCGGGATCGGAGCGAACCCGCTCCCGAGCCGCATGTTGCACACCGGGTTGTAGGAGACGGCGCAGCCTCGCTCGGCGAGAAGGGCTCGGTCCTCCGGTCCGACGTGCACGCAATGCACTCCGAGGAACCGGTCCCACAGGAATCCGTGCCGATCGAGGTACGGGGCAGCCCGAAGCCCCGCGTGCTCCAAGCAGGAGCGGTCGTCGAAGTCTGTCTCGCACAGGTGCACGCTCACGGGGAGCCCGAGCCGGTCGGAGAGCTCGCGGGCATCCCCCATGGCCCCGGGCGACAGCGCCCGAGGGTTGGGCGGTGCCAGACCCACCGAGAGTCGGCATCCCGGCTCGGCGAATCGCCGGTGGAGCTGCTCGACGTGGGTGAGCTGATCGTCCCATGGTTCGATCAGGCGAGGCTCGAATCCCCACTGCCGGCCGGGGTCCGCCTTGTCGGCGATGCCCCGGCAGTAGATCACTCGCGCGCCGACCTCGGACACCGCCTCCACGATCGCGTCGTGGACCTCCCGGTCCGGGTGCGGGTAGCCGTGCTCGACGATCGTCGTGGCGCCCGAGCGGAGGAGCTCCGCCGCCGCGGCAGCGGCCGCCGCCGCGGATTGCTCGGGGGTGGCGGCGACGTAGGCCTCGCCGATCGCGAACAGCCAGTCGTGGAGCCCGAGCCCTTCTGCTGCGCCTCTCAGCAACGCCTGGAACAGATGCGTGTGCGTGTTCACGAACCCGGGGAGCGCGTGGCATCCGGCCGCCTCGAGGACCGGCGCGCCCTCCGGCGCCGCTCCCTCGCCGGCCGGCACGATCGACTCGATCCGGCCCTCGCGGACCACCAGGTCGCTGGGAGGCGACCAGCCGTCGCCGCGCCAGGCACGCGCTCCCCGTACCAGCAGGTCACGGTCCCTGGACGCGGGCATCATTCCTCTCTCCTGAACGGCTGTCCCAGCCCGGCCGGTGCACCCAGCCGACGGCGGCTCCACACGCTCGACACCAGGACGAGCACGACGATCGTGAGGAGATAGGGGAGCGCCGCGAACAACTCCGGCGGCAGCTTGACTCCGCGGGACTGCAGCGTGAATCCCAGGCTCGTCACGAGCCCGAACAGGTAGGCGCCCACCACCAGCAGGCCGGGTCGCCAGAACGCGAAGATGACGAGACCGAGCGCGATCCACCCCGCGCCGGCTGTGAGCCCGTCGGCCCACGAGGGCGTGAGCGCGAGCGAGAAGTAGGCCCCGGCCATGCCGGCGAATGCGCCCCCGACCACCGTATGCACGTAGCGGTAGGCGGCCACGTTCACGCCCATCGAGTCGGCGGAATGCGGAGACTCACCAACGGATCGCAGGTGGAGTCCGAATCGCGAGTGGTAGAGGTACCAGACGGTCGCGAGCGTCAGGGCCCACGACAGGTAGACCATGGCGTCCTGGTGGAACAGCAGGGGGCCCACGACCGGCAGGTCCTTCAGTCCGAACACGTCGATCGGCTGGAACTGGTGGTGGCCGGGCTGACCCCCCAGGCTCGCGCTGCTGGCCAGATACGAGGACAGCCCGATCGCACCGCCGAAGATCGTGAGGGCGAGCCCGGAGACGACCTGGTTCGCCTCGAACGCGATCGTGACGATTGCGTGGACGAGCCCCATGAGCGCCCCCGCCGCGATGGCGCCGAGGAGCGCGAGCGCGAGGGTGACGCTCGTGGGACCGGGGTTGGACTGGGAGATCCAGAACCCCACGACCGCCCCGACCAGCATCATGCCCTCGAGGCCGAGGTTGAGGATGCCCGAACGTTCCGCGAGGAGCTCACCCAGGCCGCCGAGCAGCAGCGGTGTGCCGTAGGCCACTGCGGACGCCAGCAACGTGACGACGAGAGCGTGGTTCACGGCTCGGACCCCGAGGCGAGAATGGGGATCTCCTGCTCCTCGACGAGCGGGCGGTCCTCGCCCGCCGAGCCCCGGTCACCCGGCGTTCGCGCGGCGCCCGCCGCCGCCGGGCGCATCCGGATCCTGAATCGACCGAACAGGCTCCCGCACAGCACGCAGAGCAGGAGGATGCCTTCGATCATCCCGACCAGCCCCTGGGGGAACGTCGCTCCCTGCAGGGTGAACCCGGCGTTGATGAGCCCGCCGAGGAGGATCGCCGCGAGCACGAGGGGAAGTGGTTCGAACGCGACGAGCGCGGCCACGACGATGCCCGTGTACCCGTACGAGACCTGTTGCAGCCCGCTGGGGTCGAACAGATGGCTGAAGTCCCCCACCTGACTCGCGCCGGCAAGCCCGGCCAGCGCGCCGGACCCGAGCATCACGAGGACGATCGCACGTTTGGTGCGCATGCCCGCGTACCGTCCGGCCCGGTCTGAGCCCGCGATCACGCGGAGCTGGAATCCCGACTTCGTCGAACGAAGGACGACGAACATCACGGCGGCGAGCACCACCCCCAGGACGAATCCAAGCGGCACCGTCACGGCACCGAGGTGGAACGCGGGCCAGGAGGTCGAGTCCGCGAGCGTCTTCCCCTGTGGGAACACCTTCGCGCTCGGCGACGTGGTGTCCCGCCAGAAGGAGTTGCTGTCGAAGATGAGGTAGTAGCCGAGCAGGCCGGCGACGTAGTTGAGCATGAGGGTGGTGAGGATCTCGTTGGTGTTGGCATAGGTCCGCAGCAGCCCGGGGATGGCGGCCCAGACGCTCCCCGCAGCCATCCCCGCCAGGATCATCGCGAGGATCACCACGGGGCCCGGGAGCCCACCGAGCGCCAGGCCGACGGCCGAGGCGCCGAGCGCGCCCATGTACAGCTGGCCCTCACCGCCGATGTTGTAGACGCGCATCCGGAACGCCAGTGCGGCGCACAGCCCGGTGAGGACGAGCGGCGTCGCGCTCACCAGCGTCGCCGAGAAGGCCCCCGGGGCGGTGAACGCGGCCTCGATCATGGAGCGGTAGACCTCGACAGGGGAGTGGCCACTCGCGAGCAGCACGACGCCGGCCACGAGGAGCGCGACCAGGACGGATGCGAGTGGGATGACCACGCCCAGCCACCGGGGGGTTTCCAGCCGGCGCTCGAGCCGGATCACCGGCGGACCCCGGATGGCTGCCGGAGGGTGCCGCTCACGCCACCGTCTCCATCCCGGCCATGAGCATCCCGATTCGCCGGCGGTCGGTGGTGACCGGGTCGATGACGCTGGTGATCCGCCCGTCGTACATCACGGCGACACGGTCGGAGAGGTCGAGGACCTCGTCGAGATCCTCGCTGATGAGCACCACGGCCACCCCTCGCTCGGCCGCCTCCACGATCAGGGCACGGACCGCATCCGTGGCGGCCACGTCGAGCCCCCGCGTCGGCGAGGCGACGAGGAGCACGGCGGGCTCCGAGGACATCTCCCGTGCGAGCAGGACCTTCTGCGCGTTGCCTCCCGACAGCTGGCGGACCAGGCTGTCGGGACGCCCCCGGACCGCGAAGCGTTCGAGCAGCTCGCGCGTCCGGGCGAGGACCCGAGCGGACAGCAGAAACGGTCCCCGGGAGAACCGGGAATCCCGGAAGTCCTTCAGGATGACGTTGTCGCTGACCCGAAGGGAGGGGATGAGTCCCGTGCCGATGCGGTCCTCGGGCACGTGCGCCATCCCCGCCTGGATCGCGGCCCTGGGGTCGGCGCCTGGGACCGCCCGACCGTTCACGCGAACCGATCCGCTCTCCCGCGGCCGGAGGCCGGTGACCGCCTCGGCCAGCTCGCGCTGTCCGTTCCCGGCGACTCCCGCGATCCCCAGGATCTCGCCACGGTGGACGGTGAGCGCGAGCGCCCGGACCCGGCGCCGGCCGAAATCGTTCCGGACTGTGAGGTCCTCGACGTCGAGGACGACCGGGCGCCCCTCCGTGTGCACGGGGGTCCGGCGCCGTCCGCCGGGGGGCACGTCCCGCCCGACCATCAGGTGCGCCAGGGTCCCGGGGTCGACCCGTTCCCGCCGGAGGTCGACCGTGTCGACGGTTCGCCCCAGCCGGAGCACGGTCACCCGGTCACAGACGTCGAGGACCTCCCTCAGCTTGTGGGAGATGAACACGATGGATGCCCCCGCCTCGGCCATCCTGCGCAGGGTGACGAAGAGGTCCTCGCACTCGTTCGGCGTGAGGACCGTGGTCGGCTCGTCGAGGATCAGGATCCGGGCCCCGCGGTACATGGCCTTGAGGATCTCCACGCGCTGACGCTCGCCGACCGAGAGCTGCCACACGAACGCGTCGACGTCGACGGGAATCCGGTACTCGTTCGCCGTGGCGAGCACCTCGTCCCGGACGCGGCGGTGGTCGAGCCTCACCCTCCGCGTCCGCGACCAGCCGATGACCACGTTCTCGGCCACGGTGAGCCGGTCCACGAGACTGAAGTGCTGCTGCACCATGAACACGCCCGCGGCGTACCCGTCGCGGGGCGAGCCGAAGTGCACTCGACGGCCGTCGATCCGGATCTCCCCCCCATCCGGCCGGGAGAGGCCCGTGAGGATGCGGCAGAGCGTGGTCTTCCCCGACCCGTTCTCGCCGAGCAGCCCGTGGACCTCCCCCCGACGCACCTCGAACGTGACCCGGTCGTTGGCGAGCACGCCCGGGAAGGCCCGCGTGATGCCCCTGGCCTCGATGGCCGGAGCAGGCTGGCGGTTCGTTCGGCTTTCCACGGCTACTGCCGGACGAACTCCGGCCGCGGGGAGACGGTCAGGCCCGAGGTGCGCTGCAGGTACTCGGCCGCCTCCTCGAAGTTCTTCGGGGGCGCTGTCGGCTCGAGCCCGAGGAGCCGGGCGGTGTTGTTCCCCAGGTATCCCTCGAGGTCCTCCTCCGAGAGGTTGAAGCCCTGCGGGTAGTCCATGCAGAGCACCTCGAGCTCGCGCATCCACATGCCCGGCTCGTTCGGCGGCGAGTCGGTCCCGTAGACGAGCTTCTCCTTGGGCATCTCCTCCGCGAACTCGACGATGCGCGACTGCAACAGCCAGCCGGATTCGCCGTAGACGTTGGGGCTGTCGAGGATCATGTACAGGGCCTCGAAGCAGTACACGCCGCCCGTCTGCACACCGAAGTGCCCGATGATGAAGTTCACGCTCGGGAACTCGCGGATGATCTTGTAGTACTGCGTGGGGATGCTGTACGGGCCGTCGCCCGTGTGCAGCAGCACGACGACGCCGAGCTCGTCGCAGACGCGCAGTGCCGGCCTGAGCCAGTCGAGCGCCCGGTCGGGCCGGTACGCGTGCATGTTGGCGTGGAGCTTCATCATCTTGAAGCCGTATTCCTTCACGTGGAGCTCGAGCTCCTTCGCTCCGTTCTCCGGGCCGAAGCGCGGGTTGTACGTGAAGTTGCCGATGAATCGATCGGGATACCGCTGGACGAGCTCGGCGACGTACGCCATGTAGTCGCGGATCCCCTCGCGCCCGGTCCGCATCCCGTCCTGCCAGACGGTGTTGCCCGGCGGAGGCTGGATGCAGCCGTAGTCGATGCGACGGGGCTTGCCGTTCACCCAGTACGGGCCATCCATCATGGCGAGCATCCGCTCGCCGGTGAATGGTTCGCCACCGTGCCGCCAGGCCTTGTCCACCACGTTCGTGGGGTGCATGTGGGTGTCGATGATCACTCCCTATCTCCTCCGTCGATGCAGAGCCGGATCCGGGTCGAGGTTCGAGCGGTCACCTCCTTTCGCCCGCCGGGCCCGCCGCGCCAGCTCCCACGGCGGTGAGGGCGATGTCGTCGGGGTGGATCGGTACCCTCGGGAGGTCACGACCGGTCGCGTCTCGCACCGCGTTCGCGATGGCGGGGGTGCTCGAGAGGGCGGAGAGCTCTCCCACGCCGTTCACGCCGTAGGGCGAGTCGGGGTGGGGTGTCTCGAACAGCCGGATTCGGATCGGCGGTGTGTCGACGACGGTCGGCAGGAGATAGTCCGTGAAGGACGGATTCGCGACGCGTCCGTTCACGAGACGGATCTCCTCGAGCAGGGCGAGCCCGAGTCCCTGGGCCACCCCGCCCTCGATCTGGCCTTCGACCGCGCGTGGATTGATCGCCATCCCGACGTCTTCGGCCACGGCGATCTCCACCACCCGGACCAATCCGAGCTCCGTGTCGACGTCGACGATCGCGCGCTGCGCTGCGAAGGCGAAGGCGACGTGCGCATCCCCCTGCCCGGTCTCGGGGTCGATGGACCCCGTCGGCCGGTGATGGAACTCGAAGCGCTCCTCGATCCCGGGGGTCTCGACGAGCTCGGCGAGCGGCATGACGACATCGCCGGTGGAACGGTCGACGACACATCCCCCGCGGAGGAGGAGCTCGTCGGCCGGGCGACCCGTGGTTCGCGTCGCCAGGAGGAGGACGCGGGACCGTACCGCTTCGCACGCGCCCTTGACGGCTCCGCCGGTCATCCACGTCTGCCGGGAGGCGGAGGACGATCCGGCGTTCGGGAGGCTCGTGTCCGCGGGGTGGATGACGACGTCGTGGATGCCGAGCTCCGTGCAGGCGATCTGGGCCATCACCGTGACGATGCCCTGGCCGCACTCGGCGGCCGCGGAGAACACGTCCGCCCGCGGGGCGCCCCCTACCACGCGAAGACGGACGGTCGCGGTGGAGGAGTCGTCCACGCCGCCGGAGTAGCCCACGGCCTTCATGCCGATCGCGTAGCCGATCCCGCGACGGAGCGACTCGCCGCGGGAGGCGTTGCCCATGCCGCCGGGAAGGGCCCACGCGGACGAGGCCGGTTCGTGCTCCGGGAGCGGCAGGGCGGCCACGGCGTCGAGGAGCTCCCGTGCGGGTGCGGGTCCGTCGACGGCCTGCCCCGTCGGAAGGACCGTTCCGGTGGTGAGCGCGTTGCGGCGCCGCAGCTCGACCGGGTCCATCCCGAGCGTCCGAGCGAGCTTGTCCATGTTCGACTCGACCCCGTAGCAGGCCTGGACGGCTCCGAATCCACGCATCGCGCCGCAGGGGGGGTTGTTGGTGTACACGGCCAACCCGTCGATGCGGACGTTCGGAACCCGGTACGAGCCGGCCGCGAAGTAGCTCGCGTTCGCGATCACGACGGGCGATGTCGACGTGTAGGCGCCGCCGTCCAGCAGGAGCCGGGCCGTCACGAACACGAGCCGCCCGTCGCGCGTGGCCCCGTGCTCGAACCCCATCCGGGCGGGATGACGGTGCACGTGGCCGAAGAAGGACTCCTCTCTGCCGTAGACCATCTTCACGGGACGACCGGTCCGCATCGCGAGCAGACACGCGTGGATGTGGATCGACAGGTCCTCCCTCCCGCCGAACGCCCCCCCGACGCCGGCCAGCACGATCCGGACGCGTTCGGCCGGGACCCCCAGGCTCGCGGCCACCTGTTCAAGGTCCTCGTGGAGCCACTGTGTCGCGACGTGAAGCTCGACCCCGTCGGAGGCGGGGATCGCGAGCCCGGCCTCGGGTCCCAGGAACGCCTGATCCTGCATCCCGATCTCGTAGGTGCCCGCGACGACCACCTCGGCCTGCCGGCGGGCGACCTGCGCGTCCCCGTGGCGGATCCTCACGTGGCGGACGAGGTTGCCCCTGGAGTGCACGAGTGGCGTGCGCGGGTCGAGGGCGGCCTCCGGGTCCGTCACCGGGTCGAGCACCTCGTAGTCCACGACGATCTCGGCGAGGGCTCTCCGGGCGAGCTCGGGGCTGGTGGCCGCGACGACCGCAACGGGCTCCCCCTGGTATCGAACGCGGTCCATCGCCAGGACGGGCTGGTCGGGGATCTTCATGCCGTAGGTCTTCCGCCCTGGAACATCCCGATGGGTGAGCACGGCAAGGACGCCCGCACAGGCTGCGGCGCGGGACGTTTCGATCGTGCGGATGCTCGCGTGAGGGTGGGGACTGCGCAGGGTCGCGCCCCAGGCCATGTTCTCCCGGTGCATGTCCGAGGCGAACTCGAACGCGCCGGTGACCTTCGGAACGCCGTCCGGTCTGCTGGCGTTGGAGCCGACACCGTCCTGCGCGCCCGTGGACCGACGGATTCGAACGGTGTCGGTCCGTACGTCCGCGCTCACGAGTCGCCTCCGCCCCCCTCTTCGAGCGCGGGGGATCGAGGCGAGGCCGGTGAGGTCCGCGTCGCCTCCTCGACCCGTCCCGCGATCCCCACCACGTGTGCGCGGGCCGCCGACTCGGCCGCGGCGCACTGCCGGGTGGCGAGCGCCTCCAGGATCCGTCGGTGCTCCTCGATCGCCATCTCCCGGGCTCGTTCCCCTCGCCACAGGGAGTGCAGGGCGAGATGGGATCGGCCCTGCGCCCGGGCGAGCATGTCGTTCAGGTGCCGGTTGCCGGTGAGCTCCCGGATCCCCGTGTGGAAGCGGATGTCGAAGTCGATATGGGTGCTTTCGTCTGCTCCCCGGGCGATCGCGGCCTGGTGCTGGTGGAGAATCTCCCCGAGGCGTTCGACGGCCGCGTCGTCCAGACGTTCGAAGGCCAGCCGGGCGGCCAGCCCCTCGAGCACCTCCCGGACGACGTAGAGCTGGCGGAGGTCCTCGACGTCGGCGCGAGCGACGGCCGCGCCCCGGTGGGGGATATGGACCGCGAGCCCGTCGAAGATGAGTCGCTGAACGGCTTCGCGGACGGGGCTCCGGCTGAGCTCGAGCTGCCGGGCCAGCTGGGGCACGCTCAGTCGCTCCCCCGAGGCGAGCCGGTTCGACAGGATCGCCTCGCGCAGGACGTTGTATGCACGCGAGGCAAGGAGTTCGCCGGGGTCGACGGCGCCGAGACCGGTTCTCGTCTCCATGAACCTCCCTTTTCCATCTCCGGGGGGCGCTCCCTCTGCATATTGCATGCAACATGCAAATCGTGCAAAGCGACCCCTCATCGAGTTCCCGTCGCCATCCGAAGGCACGGCGGTGACGGGTTTCGCCCGCGCCGACCTCTGGGAAGACGGCTCCGTCGTGCCCGGAGTGCTCCGATAGCAGGATCGGGCGGGCCAGCCCCTGGAGGCGGTGTCGATGCAGATCGAGACCGTGAAGCGGCCGACGCCGTGTCGTCCGCCGCCTGCTCCGCGCATCGAAGCGCCGAGGCTCCGCGTTCGCCCAGGAGCCGGGACGACCGGTTGGTTCTCGGGGGCAGTTCATCCCGAGAAGCCCTTCGAGGGTTGACGGTTTGTTGAAGGCCGCCGAATATGAAATGGTCTGGCCGCCGGACGCGACGCTGCGGCGGAGGTCGAGGGAGGCAGCCATGGAGTTCACGCTCAACGGCCGACCGGTCACCGCGGAACCACGCACGGACGCGAGCCTTCTGGAGTTGCTCCGTGAGGACTGCGGGCTGCGTTCGATGAAGGACGGGTGCGCGCCGGAGGGGTCGTGCGGCGCCTGCACGGTGATGGTCGAGGGCAAGGCGGTGGTGTCGTGCGCCCAGCCGGCCGCCCGGGCCCAGGGCAAGTCCATCACGACGCAGGAGGGGCTCACCCCGGAACAACGCCGCACGTGGGCGGACGCGTTCGTGCTCTCGGGCGCGTCGCAATGCGGGTTCTGCTCGCCGGGCATCCTGATGAAGGCCGAGGCGATGCTGGCGAAGAACGCCTCCCCGTCCCGGGACGAGATCGCCCGGGGCCTGGCCGGGAACCTCTGCCGGTGCACCGGCTACATCAAGATCATCGACGCCATCGAGTACGCCGCCGCGGCCAAACGGGGCGAGCAGCTCCCCGAGATCGATCGCAGCGGCCGGGTCGGCTCGCGGACCGCCCGGTACATGGGCGACGAGCTCGCGCTCGGCGACAAGCCCTACGTGAACGACATGGTCGTGCCGGGGATGCTCCACGGGGCGCTCCGTTTCAGCGACCATCCCCGCGCGAAGGTCCTGCGCATCGACACCTCGAAGGCCGAGGCGTACCCGGGCGTGGTCACCGTGACGACGTGGAGGGACGTCCCCGGCGAACGGATGCAGGGGTCGATCCAGAAGGACTGGCGGCAGTTCGTCGCCGAGGGTGAGATCACGTCCTACGTGGGCGACTTCCTGGCGGCCGTGGCGGCGGACACCCGGCAGGCGGCGCGCGAAGCGGCCGCGCTCGTCGAGGTGGAGTACGAGGTCCTCGAGCCCGTCACCGACCCGTTCGAGGCCCTGAAGCCGGATGCGCCGAAGGTCGGGCCCGAGGGCAATCTGCTGTCGCAGTCCGACGTGAAGCGGGGCGACGCGGACGCGGCGCTCGCCACCGCGGCGCACGTCGTCACCGAGACGTTCCGCACCCAGTGGATCGAGCACGCGTTCCTCGAGCCCGAGTCCGCGCTGGCGGTTCCGGAGGAACCGAACGGGGGCCCCCGGTTCCACGTGTTCTCGCAGGGCCAGGGCGTCTGGGAGGACCGCCACCAGGTGGCGTCGTTCCTCGGCCTCCCGAACGACCACGTCCGCGTGACCCAGGTCGCGTGCGGCGGGGCGTTCGGCGCCAAGGAGGACCTCAACGTCCAGGGCCACGCGGCCCTCCTGGCGATGAAGACCAGCCGGCCGGTCCTGCTGACGCTGTCGCGCAAGGAGTCGCTGTTCGTCCACTCGAAGCGTCACCCGCTGACGATGGAGTACACGGCCGGCTGCGACGACGAGGGCCACCTGGTGGCTCTGAAGGCCCGCATCGTGGGCGATTCCGGCGCGTACGCCAGCGTCGGGATGGCCGTCCTGGAGCGAGCGGCCGGCCACGCGTGCAGCGCCTACAAGATCCCGAACGTCGACGTGGAGGCCCGCGCGGTCTACACGAACAACGTCCCGTGCGGCGCGATGCGGGGGTTCGGGGTCAACCAGACGAACTTCGCCATGGAGGGCATCCTCGACATGCTGGCCGAGAAGGTGGGCGTCGACGGATGGGAGATCCGGTGGCGCAACGCCCTCCAGCCGGGCGACCGGTTCGGCACCGGCCAGCTCCTCGGCGAGGGCGTCGGTCTCAAGCAGACGCTGCTCGCGGTGAAGGACGCCTACTACTCCTCGCCGTACACGGGCATCGCGTGCGGCGTGAAGAACACCGGCATCGGCAACGGCCTGCCGGAGGGGGGCCGTGTGATCCTCCGCCCGGAGCACGACGGCACCGTGACGCTGTTCCATTCCTGGACCGAGATGGGCCAGGGCGTTCACACGATCCTCCAGCAGATGGCCTGCGAGGAGCTCGACCTCCCGCCCGAGAAGGTCACCGTGCTCGTGGACACGGAGAAGGAGCTCGACACCGGCCAAACCACGGCGTCCCGGTCGACGACGCTCGGCGGGCAGGCGGTCATACGAGCCGCCGCCAAGCTCAAGGAGTCCCTCAACGGCGGGAAGCTCGAGGAGCTGGCCGACCAGGAGTTCTACGGTGAGTTCCTCGTGAACTGGACCACGAAGAACAGCGACCCCGAGCCCATCACCCACATCGCGTACGGGTGGGCATCGCAGGTCGCCATCCTCGACGACGAGGGCCGCCTCGTGAAGATGGTCGCTGCGCACGACGTCGGTCGCGCCATCAACCCCACGCTCGCCGAGGGCCAGGTCGAGGGGGGCATCCACATGGGCCTCGGCCACGCATTGTCCGAGGAGTACGTGGTCGAAGGCGGCCGGCCGGTGACCGAGTCGCTGAAGTCGCTGAACATCATCCCGCCCATCGGGATGCCCGAGGTCGAGGTGATCCTGGTCGAGGTTCCCCAGCCGGAGGGCCCGTACGGCGCCAAGGGCGTCGGGGAGGGGCCGCTCGTCCCCACGGCGTCGGCCGTCGCCGCCGCGCTCCACAAGTTCGACGGCGTGCGCCGGACCCGCCTGCCGATGAAGGACTCCGCCGCGGCGCGGTTCGCGGTGCCGAAGCTGACCGCGGCCGGGAGGCGCGAGGCTTGACGCCGGCCGGCGTCGGGGACCGTCGCCCGGCCGGGGGGGCCCACGTCCTCTCCGGCGGCACCGTCGTCACGTCCCTCGATCCGCCGGAGGTGCAGACGGGGTCGATCCTCGTACGTGACGGCCGTGTGGCGGTCGTCGGGGCGTTCGACACCGAGGGGGCCGCGTCGGTCGACTGTTCGGGCTGTCTGGTCGTCCCCGGGAACGTCTGCGCCCATCACCACCTGTACTCGGCGCTCGCCCGGGGGATGCCGTACTCGCTGGAGCCGCCGTCGAACTTCGTCGAGATCCTCCAGCGGATCTGGTGGCGCCTGGACCGCGCCCTCGACAACGACTCGAACCGGGCCTCCGCGCTGGCCGGGGGCGCCGACGCGCTGCTCGCCGGCACCACGACGATCATCGACCACCACGCCTCGCCGATGGCCATCGACGGCTCGCTCGACGTCTACGCCGACGCGCTCGAGTCGCTGGGGGTGCGTTCGGTGCTCGCCTACGAGGTGACCGACCGCGACGGGCCGGATCGCGCCGCTGCCGGCATCGAGGAGAACCGGCGGTTCCTCAAGCAGGACCGCCTGCTGGCCAGGGGTCTCGTGGGGGCGCACGCTTCCTTCACGCTGTCCGACGACACCGTCGCGGCCTGTGCGGACCTTGCCCGCGAGGCCGAGACCGGCATCCACGTCCACGTGGCCGAGGACGCCGCCGACGAGGCCGACAGCCTGGCCCGCTTCGGCCGCCGGGTCGTTCCCCGGCTGGCCGCGCTCGGCGCCATCAACGAGCGGTCCCTGCTGGCGCACTGCATCCACCTCGAGGAAGAGGAGCTGGAGGCCGTTCGATCGCTGTCGGCCACGGCCGTGCACAACCCCCGTTCGAACATGAACAACGCCGTCGGGCACGCGCCCGTGGGGTCGTTCCCCCGGCTCGCGCTGGGGACCGACGGGATCGGGGGGGACATGTTCGCGGAGTCGCAGGCGGGGTTCTGGCGGGCCCAGGAGGCCGGTGGGACGGCCGGGCCGCAGTGGGCCCTGGATCGCCTGGCCGAGTCGGCGCGGTTCGCCGGACGGATGTTCTGGGAGCCGTCCTTCGGACGGATCGAGCCGGGCGCGCCGGCGGACCTGGTCGTCCTGGCGTACGACCCGCCGACGCCGCTCACCGCCGACAACGTTGCGGGGCACTGGCTGTACGGCCTGTCGTCGCGGATGGTCCGCGACGTGATGGTGGCGGGGGAATGGGCGGTCCGGGACCGCGCGCTGGTCAACGCCGACGGGGCGGAGATCGCCGCGCGCGGCGCGGAGGAGGCCACCCGGCTGTGGCAGCGGCTGGCCGAGATCGACGTGCATCCGTTCCAGCCGGCCGGGTGACGGGGAGGCGAGACCATGGCGGTGACGAGCGAGGGGCGGGTGGCGCTGTACCTGCAGGACGCGCACCCGATCCGCGACGGGATGCGCTACGCGCAGCTCGCCGAGGAACGCGGCTTCGAGGCCGTGTGGCAGGCGGAGAGCCGCCTGGTGCGTGAGGCCACGGTGCCCATGGCGGCGTTCGCCGCGGTCACCGAGCGGATCAAGGTCGGCAGCGGCGTCGTCAACAACTGGACCAGGAACGTCGGCCTGCTGGCGGCGACGTTCTCCACGCTCGACGACCTCGCGCCGGGGCGGGTGATCCTGGGGATCGGCGCGTGGTGGGACCCGCTGGCGCGCAAGGTCGGGATCACGCGGTCGAAGCCGCTCCGGGCCATGCGCGAGACCGTGGAGACGGTGCGGCAGCTGATGGCCATGGAGCGCGTGACCGTCCACGGCGAGTTCGTCGACGTGGACGACATCGAGATCGACATCGTGCACGGCGACCGGTCGCCGAAGGACGTGCCGATCTACATCGGCGCCACCGGGATGCAGATGATGGAGCTGGCCGGGGAGATCGCCGACGGCGTCGTGCTCAACTACCTCGTCGGCCCCGCGTACAACCGGACGGCGCTCGACCACCTGGCGGCCGGGGCGGCCAAGTCCGGCCGGAAGGTGGAGGACATCGACCGGCCGCAGCTGGTGGTGTGCTCGCTCGACGACGACCGCGAGGTCGCGTTGGATCGCGCCCGGGAGCTGGTCACGCAATACCTGGGACAGCAGCCGCACATCATGAAGGCGAGCGGGGTCGACCAGTCGCTGCTCGACGAGATCGGCAAGGTGCTGACGTGGCCGGCATCGGAGGAGGAGATCCACACGGCGATGAAGCTGGTGCCCGACGAGGTCGTGCAGCTGATCACCGCCAGCGGAACGCCCGACGAGTGCCGGGCCAAGGTCCGCGAGTACGTCGAGAACGGCTGCACCTGCCCGATCCTGTATCCACTCGGGCCCGACGTGTCGGCGATGCTCGACGCCTTCGCCGACGGGAAGTTCTGAGGGGGGAGGTCCTGATGGAGGTCGTCCTCCCGGCCACGCTCGATGAGGCGCTGCAGGCCAAGGCGGAGATGCCGGAGGCCCGCGCGATCTGCGGCGGCACCGACCTCATGGTCGAGCTGAACTTCGACAAGGGCCGGCCGGCCGGGCTGATCGACGTCTCCCGCATCCCCGAGCTGCGCGAGTGGCGGAGGGAGAACGGCTCGATCTTCCTGGGCTCGGGCGTGTCGTACGCCCGGATCGTCCGGGAGCTGCCCTGGGCGACGTCGCTGGTGCAGGCGTCACGGTCGGTCGGATCACCCCAGATCCGCAACCGGGGTACGGTCGGCGGGAACCTCGGCACCGCCTCCCCGGCCGGCGACGCCCTGCCGCCGCTCGCCGTGCACGAGGCCGAGGTGGTGCTGGGCAGGGCGGGAGGCTCGACCCGGACGGTGCCCTTCGCGGAGTTCCTGACCGGGCCCAAACGTCACGCCGGCGAGCCGGACGAGCTGATCCTCGGCGCCCGGTGGCCGGCCATGCACGGCGTCGGGACGTTCTCCAAGATCGGAACCCGCAACGCGATGGTCATCTCGGTCGCCTCGCTGGCGATGGTGCTCGACGAGGAGCGGCACGCGGTGCGGGTGGCGCTGGGATCGGTGGGGCCGGTCATCCTCCGGGCGCCCGAGGCGGAGGAGCAGGCGGCGACGGCGCTCGACTGGGACGACCCGTCGGCGCCGCTCCGGGATGGCGCGGCCGACGAGTTCGGCCGCCTGACGGCTGACGCTGCGCGGCCCATCGACGACGTGCGCGGCACGGCGGCGTACCGGAAGCATGCGGTGGAGGTCCTGGCGCGGCGTTCCCTGGCGTGGTGCGTCGACGACCGCCGGCGGCGGTCGGGGGGTGATGCGTAGATGCTGGTTCGGCTCACGGTGAACGGCGAGGAGCGGGAGGCGGACGTCTGGGCGGGGGCCAGCCTGCTGTTCATGCTCCGCGAGCACCTCGGCCTCCCGGGGTCGAAGAACGCCTGCGAGCAGGGCGAGTGCGGGTCGTGCTCGGTGTGGATGGACGGCGAGCTGGTGTGCTCCTGCCTGGTGCTCGCCGCACAGGCCGAGGGCCTCGAGGTCCGGACGGTCGAGGCGCTGGCCGACGACGGTGACCTCCACCCCGTCCAGCAGGCGTTCGTCGACGCCGGGGCCGTGCAGTGCGGGTTCTGCACGCCGGGGCTGATCGTGGCGGTGACCGACCTGCTGGATCACCAACCCGACCCGGACGACGCGACGATCCGGGAGGCGCTCTCCGGCAACCTCTGCCGGTGCACCGGCTACCAGAAGATCCTCGACGCGGTGCACCTGGCCGCGGCCAGGGGAGGGGGGCGGTGAGCAGGCTGCTGATCCGGGGCGCCGAGGTCGTCGCCACGATGGACGACGCGGGCGCCGAGGTGCCGGGCGGCTCGATCCTCATCCGGGACGGCGCGATCGAATGGGTCGGCCCTTCGGCGGACGCGCCCGACGTCGGCGCGGACGAGGTCGTCGACGCGTCCGGGTGCGTCGCCGTACCGGGCCTGGTGAACACCCACCACCACCTGTATCAGGTGCTCACGCGGGCCCGGGTCCAGGACGGCGGGCTGTTCCGGTGGCTGACCGAGCTGTATCCGACGTGGAAGGCCGTCGACGAGGAGTGGACGCGGGTCGCGGCCGGCGTGGGCCTGGCCGAGCTCGCGCTATCGGGCTGCGCCACCTCGACCGACCACCACTACGTGTTCCCGTCGGGGGTCGGCGACCTGCTGGCCGCGGAGATCGACGCCGCCCGGCAGGTGGGGATCCGGTTCCATCCCTGCCGGGGGTCGATGGATCTCGGGCAGCGCGACGGCGGGCTGCCCCCGGACTCGCTCGTCCAGGACCGCGACACGATCCTGGCGCAGACCGAGGACGCGGTGGCTCGATTCCACGACCCGGCGCCGTCGTCGATGCTCCGCATCGCGGTCGCGCCGTGCTCGCCGTTCAGCGTCACGTCCGAGCTGATGAAGGAGTCGGCCACCCTGGCCCGGCGGCTGGGGCTGCGGCTCCACACGCACATCGCGGAGGCGCTGGACGAGGACGACTTCTGCCTGGAGAAGTTCGGGGTTCGTCCGATCCAGCTGCTCGAGGACCTGGAGTTCCTGGGGCCGGACGTGTGGCTGGCGCACGGCGTGCATCTGTCGGACGCGGACATCTCGCGTCTGGGCGAGTCGGGAACCGGCATCGCCCACTGCCCGTCCTCGAACCTCCGCCTGGCCTCGGGGATCGCGCGCGTCCGCGCCCTGCTCGACGCCGGGGCGCCCGTGGGCCTCGGCGTGGACGGCAGCGCGTCGAACGACTCGAACGACCTCCTGGCGGAGGTGCGCCAGGCGATGTTCGTGGCGCGGGCGGGGATGGACCCGACGGCGATGTCGGCGCGGGACGCGCTCCGGCTGGCGACGAGGGGCGGTGCGGCCTGCCTGGGTCGCGAGGCCGAGATCGGTTCCCTGGAACCCGGCAAGCGGGCCGACGTGGCGCTGTTCGACGTCACCCGGCTGGGGTACGCGGGCTCCGTCGATCTGGTGGCGGCGCTGGCGTTCTGCGCGCCGCAGCGCGTTCGGGACCTGTTCGTGGAGGGGCGGCGGGTGGTTTCGGACGGCCGGCTCACCGGGGTGGACGAGGATCGGCTGGCGGCCGACGGCCACCGGGTGGCCCGGCGGATCGCCGAAGGAGCGACGGCATGAGGGCCAGGACGACGGACACCGGGGTCGTCGAGCGGGTCGGGCACGGCGTCGGCGTGTCCGCGCCGCGCGTGGACGGCGTTCCCAAGGTCCAGGGGAAGTTCGCGTTCGCGAGCGACCTGTGGGCCGAGCACATGCTGTGGGGGCATACGGTACGGTCGCCGTTCGCCCACGCCCGGGTCCTGTCGATCGACGCGTCCGAGGCCCTGCGCGCGCCCGGGGTGAAGGCCGTGCTGACGATGGAGGACGTCCCCGGCAAGCGGACGTTCGGCCTGGAGTTCGCCGACCAGCCGGTGATGGCCGACGGCGTGGCCCGGTATGCCGGCGAGCCGGTCGCCGTGCTCGCCGCCGAGACGCCCGAGCAGGCGCGCCGCGCGGGTGACCTCGTGCGCGTCGAGTACGAGGAGCTGCCGGCCGTGATCGACATGGTGGAGGCGCTCGACCCGGGTGCGCCGAAGGTGCACGACTTCGGCAACGTCCTGCGCCACCTCCACGTGGTGCACGGGGACCCCGACGCGGATGCCGACGTCTGGGTCGAGGGCTACAGCGAGACGGCCATGCAGGACAACGCGCCCCTGGGGCCGGAGGGGGGCCTGGCCATCCCGGCCGAGGACGGCGGCGTCGACCTGTACGTCAACACGCAGTGGCTGCACGTGGACCTGCAGCAGATCGCGCCGTGCCTCGGCCTGCCGGAGTCGAAGGTCCGAATCACGCTGGCCGGCATGGGCGGGGCGTTCGGCTCGCGGGAGGACGTCCACCTCCAGATCCACGCCTGCATGCTTGCTTTGCGGACTGGGCGCCCGGTGAAGATGTCGTTCGGCCGGGAGGAGTCCTTCGTCGCGCACAAGAAGCGTCACCCCTCGCGGATCTGGATGCGGATCGGCGCGTCGCGCGACGGCCGGCTGGTCAACGTCCACGCGCGGATGCTGATCGACGGCGGCGCGTACGCCTCGTCCTCGCCGGCCGTGATCGCGAACGCGACGACGTTCCTCACCGGCCCCTACGACGTGCCGAACGCGCTGCTCGACGGGACGGCCGTGTACACGAACAACCCGCCGTGCGGTGCCATGCGGGGGTTCGGGGCGCCGCAGACGTGCTTCGCCGGCGAACGTCTGATGGACGAGCTGGCCGACGAGCTGGGCGTGGACCGGGTCGAGCTCCGCCGGCGGAACGTCCTGCACACGGGGTCGGTGCTGCCGACGGGACAGGTCATCCGGGGGAGCGCCCCCGCGCTCGAGTGCCTGGACGCCGTGGCCTCCATCCCCGAGCCGGCGTCCGAGTCTGCGGCAGGCCGCGACGCCATCGAGTACCCGGGCGGCGCGGGGAACGTCAGCCGCGGGGAGTCGCTCCGCCGCGGCGTGGGCTGGGCGCTCGGCTACAAGAACATCGCGTACAGCGAGGGGTTCGACGACTCGTCGGACGCCCGGGTGGCGCTGTCGGCGGGGCCCGACGGGCCGGTGGCCTCGATCGACACGGCCGCGGTCGAGTGCGGGCAGGGGCTGCTCACCGTGCTCTCGCAGATCGCGCGGGAGGAGCTCGGGGTGGACGAGGTGGTGTTCGAACCCCACGACACGGTCGGGATCGGGTCGGCGGGGTCCTCGAGCGCGTCGCGGCAGACGTTCATCACGGGCGGCGCGGTGCAGGCGGCCTGCCGGCTGGTCCGCGACGAGCTGCTCCAGCGGGCCTCGGCGATCGCCGAGGACGGGGCCGAGCTCTCGGTCGGCGACGGCCGGGTGGTGTCGGGGGACGGCCGGCTGGTGGCGCTGGTCGGGGACCTGGTGCGCGATCCCATCTCGAGGAACGCGGTGTTCCACCACCGTCGGACCGACCCGTTCGACGCGAACGGGCAGGGCGACATCCACGTGATGTTCGCGTTCGCCTGCGAGCGCGCGGTGGTCGAGGTGGACACCGACCTGGGACTCGTCCGGGTGCTGCAGATCGCCGCGGCGCAGGACGTCGGCCGCGCGCTCAACCCCCAGGCCGTGCACGGCCAGATCGAGGGGGGGACTGCGCAGGGGCTGGGGCTCGCGCTGATGGAGCAGGTCCAGCTCCAGGCGGGCGTGATCCGCAATGCGTCGTTCACCGACTACCTGATCCCGACGATCCTCGACGTGCCGCCCGTGGAGGCGGTCCTGGTCGAGGAGCCCGAGCCCGACGTGCCGTTCGGCGCCAAGGGCGTGGGGGAGCCGGCCACCATCGTGGCCACCGCCGCCGTGGTGGCGGCGATCCGCGACGCGACGGGCCTCGAGCTGAACCGCGCGCCGGTGTCGACGGACGACATCGTGGGGCTGCGGCCGACCGCCGACGGCGGCCCGTGGCCGGCGCCGCCGGACGTGCCGTGGCAGGTGTCCATCCCCGAGCTCCACGGGTTCGGGATGGGCCAGCAGGAGCTGATGAAGTAGCTGGGTGTCGTGGGGGCCCTTCTTCGGGGCGGGAGGAGATGAAGCGATGGACCGTTCTTCGTTCACCGGCAAGGACTACATCGAGACGTCCGACTGGACGACCGACGAGATCGACGAGGCGGTGGCCGTCGCGTCGGAGCTGAAGGCGAAGTTCAAGGCCGGGGAGAAGCACCACCTGCTCGACGACAAGACGCTGTTCATGCTGTTCCTCGACAAGTCCACGCGGACGCGCAACGCCTTCGAGGCCGGCATGACGCAGCTGGGGGGCCACGCGATCTTCCTCGACGCGGACAAGACGCAGGTCGCGCACGGCGAGAGCCCCAAGGACATGGGGATCATCCTGTCCCGGTACGGGCACGGGCTGGCCATCCGCCACGACCTCGTCCCCTACGAGGGGAACAAGTGGATGCGCGAGGTCGCGCGGTGGGCCGACATCCCGATCATCAACCTGCAGTGCGACGTCGACCACCCGACGCAGACGCTGGCCGACCTCATGACGCTCCGGGAGCACCGGGGGCAGGACCTGCGGGGCCTTCGAATGGCGGTCTCCTGGGCCTACGCGCCGTCATACGCGAAGCCGCTCTCCGTGCCGCAGGGCCTCGCGATGCTGATGCCCCGCTACGGGATCGACGTCGTGGTCGCGCACCCGCCGGGCTGGGAGCTCATGCCGGAGACGATCGAGAAGGCCAAGAAGGCGGCGGCGGACGGCGGGGCGACGCTCTCGTTCACCAACTCGATGGAGGAGGCGTTCGAGGGGGCCGACGTCGTGTATCCCAAGTCCTGGGGGCGGCTCGACGCGTTCTCGGACGAGGCCGCGCGTGGGGCGACCGAGTACTCGAACTGGATCTGCGACGTCGAGAAGATGGGGCTGGCGAAGGACGACGCGCTGTACATGCACTGCCTGCCGGCCGATCGTGGCACCGAGGTGACCGACGAGGTCATCGACGGGCGCTGGAGCGTGGTGTTCGACGAGGCCGAGAACCGCATGCACACCGGAAAGGCGCTCTGCGGACTGACGATGGGCGGGTACGCCGGGTGAGCTCGCGGGTCGCCATACGGCGGAGTCGGAGTCTCGCAGCGCGGTGACCGGAGAACGGGGCGAGGACGATCGGCGTTCCGGGGAGTCGCCCGACCCCCCTGGACGTTCGGACCGGCCCGCGCGTCTCGAATGTCCGGTGTGCGGTTCCAATCGGACCCAGCCCTTCCTCCATGCCGGACCGGCCGCCCGCGTGAACATGAAGTGCGTCACCTGCGGCCACCTGTTCAAGGACCCGCACCTCCGCAGGTAGCTACGGAGGACGCCGGGGCTCAGCCGCAGCAACCGGCTGGGGGGTTCAGGTCGAGGGGGAACGCCGCGCCATCGACAGGAAGGGGCCGCGGGTTCCAGTGCGACCATGACGGCTTGACAATCGAACAGGCGTTCGGGTATGATGTAACTCCCTCCCCCGACCGGATCTTGAGGTTGGGACCCCGAAATGGACGAAGCCCGCTCCGACGAGCGAATCGTCGAAGGCATGGACGGCATGCACGCGCTCGCGTGTTCTGCGATGCGGAGACTGTTCGGGTTCGTCGTCGAGGCGGACCGGGCAGAGGCGTGGCGGTCGTATGGCGCCAGGGACATGGCCCACTGGCTGTGGATGCGGTTCGGGTTGTCCGACTGGAAGGCTCGGAGATGGGTCGCGGCCGCGCATGCCCTCGAGGGGATGCCGCTGATCGCCGCGTCGTTCGCCCGAGGGGAGATCGGCGTCGATCAGCTCGTCGAGCTGACCCGGCTCGCGACGCCGGAGACCGAGGCGCGACTGCTCCCGTGGGCCCGGAGCGTGTCGAGCGGCGCGATCCGGGCGCGGGCGGACCGCGCGCTGCGGCAGTCCGCCGATGAGGTTCGCGCGATCGAGCAGGACCGCCGGCTGACGTGGTGGTGGTTCGACGACGGGAAGCGGTTCGGGCTCGACGCGGAGCTGCCGGCCGCCCAGGGTGCGGTCGTAGCGCGGGCGTTGACCCGGATCGCGAACGCCGCGCCCGTGCTGCCGGGTGAGGAGGAACCCCTGTTCGCGGATGCCCGGCGAGCGGACGCGCTGGTGGCGCTGGCGTCGACGCGGATCGCCAACGACCCGGACCCGGATCGCGCGACCGTCGTCGTGCACGCCTCGGTCGATCCGTTGGGGCCTCCCGACACGGGCTTCGAGGTCGAGGGCGGCCCGCCCATCCCGGCAGCGAGCGCCGATCGCATGCGGTGCAACTCCCGATCGCAGACGGTCCTGGAGAACCGGGCGGGCGCGGTGATCGGGCTCGGCAGGATGTCGCGCGAGCCGTCCGCCTGGATGGCGCGCCAGGTCCGTCATCGTGACCGGGGCTGCACCTTCCCCGGGTGTGGGAGCCGGCGGTTCACCGAGGCCCAACACATCGTCTGGTGGGAGCACGGGGGCCGAACGGACCTCGAGAATCTCGCCCTCGTGTGTTTCTTCCACCACAAGCTGGTGCACGAGCACGGGTGGCGGATCCGCCGGGCCGGGGACGGCCAGGTCCGGTGGTTCCGTCCCGACGGAACACGGTTCGTGTCCGGGCCTGCCCCTCCTGGACTCCGTCGTGCGATCGAGCCGACGCGCTCGGGAGTGGGGCCGCCTCCTCCCGTGACCCGCCCGGAACCCGACCCCGCACGGCAAGGATGGCGCGATCCGCTGTTACACTCGCTGCGCCCATGAGAACGCTCTGACTGACGACGACTGAGCACCGAACGCGCCCGGCGGTTCGGCTGCTGACCCTGTCCACCGTCGACGTTCGGAGCACCTCATGATCACCCCTCCCACCACCGCAGTTCGTCGCCTGGCGATCGCGCGCGCCATCTCGCTGACCGGAGGCGCGGCGTCGTTCGCCGCGCTGAACTTCGCCATCTACCAGCGCACGCACTCGGCGGTCTGGGTGGCGGCCGCCCTTTTCCTGACCTTCGGGACGGTGGGGTTCGTCAGCTTGTTCGCGGGGGCGATCGGCGACCGGTTCGACCGCAAACGCGTGATGGTCGTGTCGGACCTCGCCGGCGCGGTGTGCTTCGGGGTCATGGCCTTCGTGCACGACCCGGTGTGGCTGCTGTTCGTCGCGTTCCTGTCGGCCCTGGCGGAGTCGCCGTTCCTCGCCGCCTCGGCCGCCGCGATCCCGAACCTCGTCGAGGAGGACCGGATCGCGTGGGCGAACGGCCTGCTCGGGGTGGGGCGCAACGTCGGCATCCTGATCGGACCACTCATCGGGGGTTCGCTGGTCGGGACGATCGGGGCGGGGGCTGTCTTCGGACTCAACGCCGTGTCATTCGTCATCTCGGCCGGCTTGGCGTGGTCGGTCCACGCGAACTTCTCGGGGGTGCGGCACGGGCACGAGGAGCACGCTGGCATCTCCGCCGGAGTGCGGTTCATCGCGCGCGATCGGGTGTTGCGGTCGATCGCGCTGGCGTGGTGCGCGATCGCCGGCGGGCTCGGGATGTCCATGGTCGCCGATGTCCCCCTGGTGAACTACTTCGGCGCGGGCGGCGTCGGCTATGGCGTGTTGATCGCGGCCTGGGGGGGCGGGTCGATCGTCGGCTCGCTGCTCGGCCGGTTCATGAACCGCCGAACGGAGCCGCTCGCATTCATCACCGGATCCGGCGTGATCGCCGTCACCGGCATCCTCGCGGGGCTCTCGCCCTGGTTCGTCGGGGTCCTCGTCACGCTGTTCTTCATGGGCATCGGCGACGGGAGCGCGGTGGTGTCGCAGCAGGGCATCATGCAGCGGCGAACCCCCGATGCGGTCCGGAGCAGGGTCGCCGGCGCATTCGAGGCCGTGGTCAACATCGCCATGGCGATGTCGTACGTGGTCGCCGGACCCGTGGTGGCGTGGCTGGGTCCGCGGGGCACGTACGTGTTCGGCGGCGCGATCAGCCTCCTGGCCGTGGTCGCCGCGGTACCGATGCTCGAGGCGCGTAAGGAGCCGGATCGGGCAGAGGAGCGCGGCCGTCGAACCGGCGACGCGGCATCCCTCGTGCTGGGCGACGCGTCGGGGGCGGGCTATCCGGTGGACTCGCCGGACGAAGCCGTCCCGCGTGGCGAGGCATCCATGGACGAGGATGTCGAGGGCTCGCCGGCGGGCGCGGCTGTCGACGGCGCATCCGTCGGCGAGGGCTCCGCAGGCGCGTCGGCCGGCGGAACCGAGACCGAGACCACCGTCTCCACCCGGTAGCCGCTCGAACGGAGCGTCTTCGCACCGCCACGGTCGAGCGCCAGGACGATGCACGCCACCGTGCAGCCCTGGCGTTCGACCGCCCTGGCGGCGGCCTCGACCTGGTGACCGGTCGTGCTGACGTCCTCGATCAACGCGACCACCGCCCCGGGGTCCGGATACCCCTCCACCTGGGATCGGGTGCCGTAGGCCTTGGGCTCCTTGCGCACGACGATCATCGGCAGCCCGGCGTCCAGCGCGACGGCCGACAACAGCAGCGTCGCCGCCCCCTCCGGCGCCGCGAGGTGGGTCACGCCCTCGGGCAGCAGCGCCCGGACCCGCCCGGCGACCTCCCGGAGCAACGACGGGTCGGCCAGGAACCGGAACTTGTCGAAGTACACGTTCGAACGCCGTCCGCTCGACAGCACGAAGTCGCCGTGGAGCTCGGACACGTCGAGCAGCCTCCGGCCGAGGTCGCCGGGCGGGGAGCCCGGGGCCACGCCGGTCGGGGGCGATGCGGGCCGGGTGGGAGATCCGTCGGTCACGGCGCGTTAGCATAGGCCCCCGACATGGGCCTGTACCGCGCGCTCCGGCCGCTCGTCTTCGCAGCGTCTCCGGAGACGGCCCATCGCATCGCCGGCTCCCTCCTCGAGCTCCCGCTCCCATGGGAGCCCATCGGCGGCGCCGTCGACCATCCCGCGCTCCGCACATCGCTCGCCGGCATCGAGCTCCGCAACCCGATCGGCCTGGCCGCGGGGTTCGACAAGCGCTGCGCGGTGCTCGGGCCGCTCGGCCGGCTGGGCTTCGGCTACGTCGTCGGCGGCACGATCACCTCGAAGCCGCGGACAGGCAACCCGAAGCCGCGCATCGCACGGTTCCCCGCCCGGGACGCGATGGTGAACTCCATGGGCCTCCCGAACCCCGGCCCCCACGCGGCCGCCGAGGCGCTCCGCATGGAGACCCGGACGGCGCCGCGGTTCGTCAGCGTCGCCGACGAGGACCTGGACGACGTGCTCGGGAGCTTCGCCCTGCTCGAGCCGCTGGCCGACGCGGTCGAGCTCAACGCCAGCTGTCCGAACGTCTCGTGGGGCCGCGACCGCGACACCGAGCAGCACCTCCACCAGCTCACCAGCGCGCTCGCCGCACGGACCGCGAAGCCCCTGGTGGTCAAGTTGCCGCCCTTCACCCCCGGACGCCGGGCCGAGCGCGACGCGATCGTGGCGCTGGCCGGCGCGGCCGCGGCAGCGGGCGCGTCGGCCCTGACCTGTTCGAACACGCGGCCCGTGGCCGACCGCCGGCAGGCGGTCGGGCGCGGGGGACTGTCCGGCCGACCGTTGCTCGACGGAACGCTCGAGGCGGTCTCGGCGGCCGTGACCGAGACCGGCCTCCCGGTGAACGCCTGCGGCGGGATCTCCTCGGCGGCCGACGCGCAGGCCTGCATCGAGGCCGGCGCCACCACCGTGCAGATCTACACCGCGCTGATCTACCGGGGCCCGCGCATCCTCCGCGAGCTCACCGCCGGTCTGGCGGAGGCGCTCGCGACGAACCGGCGGGCGCCCGCCCACTCGGCCGCCTGACACGCCGATCCGCGCCCGGACGAGCGGGCTCCGCTTCGCCCGCGCAGCCCTGTGACGAGGCGGACAACCCGGGGGCGGCGCGACCGCCGCCCGGTCGTTGCGCCCCCTGCGCGACGCGGGCAAGAATGGCGCCCCAGGGCCGCCCTGCGGCCAGCCAGGGAGGACGTCCATTGACCCGACCCACGTCCCACGCCGAACCGCCGCACGCCGACCGGCCCGTCGGCTCGGACGGGAGCGCTCGTTCCGACGCCGCGCGCCCCGAAGGCGCGGCCCCCGCGGTCCGGCTCGAGGGCGTCGTGAAGCGGTTCGGGGAGATCACCGCCGTCGCGGGGGTCGACCTCGAGATCCGGGCGGGGGAGTTCTTCTCGCTCCTCGGGCCGAGCGGCTCCGGTAAGACGTCGTGTCTGCGGATGATCGCCGGGTTCGAGTACCCGACCGAGGGTCGGGTCCACCTCGACGGCGAGGACGTCACCGACCTCCCGCCCAACCGCCGGGACGTCAACACCGTGTTCCAGGACTACGCGCTGTTCCCGCACATGACGGTCGGCGAGAACGTCGAGTACGGCCTCCGCGTCCGGAGGGTCCCCAGGGAGGAACGCCGCGCCCGGGCGGCCGAAGCGCTCGAGATGGTGCGCCTGCAGGGGTTCGACGACCGCAAGCCGGGGCAGCTCTCGGGCGGGCAGCGGCAGCGGGTCGCCCTCGCCCGGGCGCTCATCAACCGACCCAAGGTGCTCCTGCTCGACGAGCCGCTCGGCGCGCTCGACCTCAAGCTCCGTCAGCAGATGCAGATCGAGCTGAAGGGGATCCAGGACGACGTCGGGCTGACGTTCCTGTACGTGACCCACGACCAGGACGAGGCGCTCACGATGAGCGACCGCATCGGGGTGATGAACGTCGGCCGGATCGAGCACATCGGCACGCCGGCCGAGGTCTACGAGCAACCGGCGACCGGGTTCGTGGCGGGGTTCGTCGGGGTGAGCAACGTCCTGGAGGGGCAGCCGGCCCGGGCCATCACGGGGTCGCCCCAGCCGTTCACCGTCCGGCCGGAGAAGATCGCCATGGTCGACCCCGACGATGCGGTCCCCGATGGTCGGTCCACGGTGACCGGGCACGTCCGCGAGGTTGTCTATCTGGGGGCGTCGACTCGCTACATCGTGGCGCTCGACCCGGGCGGGGAACTGGTGGTTACTCAGCAGAACCTGGCGACGTCGTCGATGGAGGCCCTGCACGTTCAGGGGAAAGCCGTCCGCCTGTTGTGGGACGCGCGGCTGAACCGGCCCGTCGAGACGTCGGCGTCGGGCGTCGGCCCGGCGGACGACCACGAAGGGGGTGGCGGATGAGGCGTGGACGGGCGCTGCTCGCCCTGGGGGCGGTGGTGGCGGTGATCGGCGCCGCCTGCGGCGGCGGCGGTGGCGGCAGCGGCTCGAAGGCCGGTCTGGTGGACTCGATCGGCAAGGGCGAGGGCAAGCTCAACCTCGTGGCGTGGGCAGGCTACGTCGAGGACGGCTCCTCGCCGGGCGGGAAGGACTTCGACTGGGTGCACCCCTTCGAGCAGCAGACGGGGTGCCAGATCACGGTGAAGTACGCGGACAGCTCGGACGAGATGGTGTCCCTGATGCGACAGGGCGGCGGCAGCGTCTACGACGGCGTGTCGGCGTCGGGGGACGCCTCCAACCGCCTGATCGCGGGCGGCGACGTGGCGCCGGTGAACATCAACCTGTTCCCCGACTACAGCGACGTCCTGCAGCCGCTGCAGGCGCCGAGGCACAACACCGTCGACGGCGTGCACTACGGGGTGCCGTACATGTACGGGCCGAACTTCCTCATGTACAACTCCGACGTCGTGAAGCCGGCCCCCACCAGCTGGGACGTCACATGGGAGCCCACGCTGAACGGCCAGCCCAACCCGTACGCCGGGAAGATCACCGGGTACGACGTCCCGATCTTCATCGCGGACGCGGCGATCTACCTGAAGGCGCACAAGCCCGACCTCGGCATCACCGACCCGTACGAGCTCACCCAGAGCCAGCTGAACGCCGCGGTGGCCCTGCTCGCGCAGCAGAAGCCCCTCGTGTCGAAGTACTGGTCGCTGTACACCGACGAGATCGACGGCTTCGAGAACGGCGACATCGTGGCCGGCACCGCCTGGCCGATCAACCTCTCGACGATCGAGCTCGACGGGAAGGTTCCCGTGGGTGAGGTCGTTCCCTCGGAGGGTGTCACCGGCTGGGCCGACACCTGGATGATGTCGTCGCACGCGCAGCACCCGAACTGCATGCTCGAGTGGATGAAGTACACGCTCGAGCCGCAGGTCCAGAGCGAGGTGGCGCTGTGGTACGGCGCCGCGGCCTCCAACCCCAAGGCCTGCCCGATGCTGAAGCAGGCACTGGGCAAGGACGCCGACCTGGCCGACACGGTCCGATACGGCGAGTGCGGCAACGTGGGTTTCCTGAAGTCCCTGTACCTGTGGAAGACGCCCCAGGCCGACTGCGGGAACGGCAAGGACGACTGCATGGACTACTCCGCCTGGCAGGACAAGTGGACGGAGGTCCGCGCGGGATAGCAGGGGAGCGCCGGCCGGGCTCGCTCCGCGGCGGCCCGGCCGGCGACCTCCGGGGCCGCGCCCGGCCATGGCCACGAGCGTCCAGCAGCGACCCGAGCAGCCGGCCCCGGCCCCAGCGAACGTCGAACGACGGCACTCCCGGCTCCGGCTCTTCGGGCTGCTGCTCCCGTCCCTCGGGTGGATGGTCGTCATCTACCTCGGGTCGCTGTTCGTGCTGTTCCTGGCGGCGTTCTGGCAGCTGGACCCGTTCACCGGGTTGGTCGTGCACAAGTGGGGGTTCCAGAACTTCACCAAGATCGTCACGCAGAACGTCTACCTGATCACCGCCGCGCGGACGCTCGGCATGGCGGCCGCGGTGACCGTCACCGACATCGCGCTCGCGCTGCCGATCGCGTACTACGCGGCCCGGATGGCCTCGCCCAGGCGGCGTTCGCTGATCCTGCTGGCGGTCGTCCTGCCCCTGTGGAGCAGCTACCTGGTGCGGGTCTTCGCCTGGCGGGTGATCCTGTCGAGCCACGGCCTGCTCAGCTGGCTGTTCTTCGGAAGGCTCCACGTCGGGTTCTCGATGTGGGCGCTGTGGCTGACGTTCACGTACCTGTGGCTGCCGTTCGTCATCCTGCCGATCTACGCGTCCTTGGAGCGCGTCTCACCGTCGCTGATCGAGGCCTCCGGCGACCTCGGGGCCGAGGCGTGGACGACGTTCCGGCGGGTGATCTGGCCGCTCGCCATCCCGGGGATCGTGGCGGGGTCGATCTTCTCGTTCTCCCTGACGCTCGGTGACTACATCGCGCCGACGCTCGTCAGCAATACGCAGTTCATCGGCAACATCGTGTACCAGGAGACCGGCGTGGCCGGGAACACGCCGTTCGCGGCGGCCTACGCGCTGGTCCCGGTGCTCATCGTCGGGATCTACCTGTTGATCGCGCGCCGCCTGGGCGCGTT
>DATBHM010000031.1:0-9077 GCA_036557505.1 Actinomycetota bacterium
CCGGCACAAGCCGGGGCGCGCGTTCGAACGGACGGCGTACCGGTTCGACGTGCTGTGCGACTACGGGGCGTTCCGGGACCTCCAGCGACACCGGCTGCTCACGATCGAATGGCAGCGGCTCTCGCCGGCCCACGGGTACGCCGTGCCGGAGGAGCTCCGCGAGCTGGGGGCCGAGGAGGACTGGCATCGGGTGATGCAGGAGTCGGCCGACCTGCACTCGGGGCTCGCCGGCGCCGGCCTGGCCGAGGCGGCCCAGTACGCGGTCGCCATGGCGTACCGGGTGCGGTTCTTCATGGAGACGAACGCCCGCGAGGCCATGCACATGGTGGAGCTGCGGTCGGCGCCCCAGGGGCACCCGACGTACCGGCTGGTGGCCCAACGGATGCACGAGCTCATCGGCGGCGTCCATCCCGCGATCGCGGGAACGATGACGTTCGCGGACCACTCCCCGGTGGAGCTGGGACGGCTCGCGGCGGAACGTCGATCCGAGGAACGGCGCCTGGGCGGCGACGCGTGATCGCCTCGCTCCTGGCGATCACCAGGGAGGCCTGGATTCTGGTCGGGTTCGTCGCCCTGGCGGTGGCGGGCGTGACCATCGCCGTGGCCGGCGCGATCCTCCTGGTCCGCCAGCGCCGCCGGTAGCCACCCGGGCGGGGCGGGATACTGGTGGCATGGCGACGTTTCCCTGCCC
The DNA here is from genome assembly GCA_036557505.1 of Actinomycetota bacterium. Taxonomy (GTDB): domain Bacteria; phylum Actinomycetota; class UBA4738; order UBA4738; family JACQTL01; genus DATBHM01. The sequence continues at coordinate 692 of DATBHM010000031.1, forward strand.
GTGCTGTGGATACCTGACCTCGTCCAGCCCGGGGAGCTACGACATCTGCCCCGTCTGCGGCTGGGAGGACGACCTGTCGCAGCTGCGATTCGCGAACTCGCCCGGAGGGGCGAACCGGCTTTCCCTGCGCGATGCACAGCGGAACTTCGCCGAGCACGGGTTCAGCGACCCGGAGCTGGTCGTGGACGGCAAGCTCCAGGTCCAATCGGCGCAGGGCTTCACCCGCGACCCGTCGTGGCGCGCGCTGCAGCCTGCAGACGTCGAAGAGCCCGAGCCCGGCGTCGACTCCGGGACGACGTACCCGGCGGACGCGGAGCAGCTGTACTACTGGCGTCCGACCTTCTGGAGACGCTGACACACCGGCCGAGCCGGCGGCGCATGGTGGCCGGCATCTCGACGGCCGATCGCTGAACCCCGCCTCACAGCGGGATCGAGCGGACGATCTCGTCGCCCGCGGCCCGTCCCACTCCGGCCGTCGCAACCACGAGTGCACCCCCGTCGGCCCGTGCCTGGTATTCGAGGCATCGGGTGGCGGGGTTCCGCGCGGTCGCCAGCCGGCACCCGGTGTCGCGGACGAGCACCCACGCCCCGACCCGAGGACCGCTTCGGGTGGTCGTGCCGGGAGCGTCCCCCGGCCCGGGCGCTCCGACCCGTTGCCCCCGTCCGATGAGGTAGTCGTCCACGCGCGCGCACCGCCGGCCGATCCAGGTGACCACCCCGGTGACGCTCCCGTACGGTCCATACGCCCCCAACAGCCGCATCCCCGTCGGGAGCCACCGGGGAACGTGATCCGCCATCTGCCGATCGATCGATCCATGCGCGATGCGGGCCACGCGAGCGGGCATGAGGAGGCACCGGCTTGGAGGTTGGGCGAACGCGTTCCCCAGCGTCTGCGGCGGGTGTGCGGTGCAGGCCGAAGCGAGCACCGACAGCCCGACGATCAACAGGGGCCCGGCGCCTTCGACGGCGTCCTGCGGTGTCGTGCATGGACAAAGGCCCCGCTCGACTGCGACACATGGAATGATGGCCCTTCGCTCGCACGCGCGAGGTCGCTCGGCACATGGATCGGAGCGGACCGTCGTTCGTTCGGATCGAGAGCCGCCCGGTCCCTAACTCGCGGGGCGGAGCCGTGCCAGACGGCTCCGGAGCTCCTCGAGCTGCTCCTTGACCGAGGGCGCCGACGGACCGCCCGGCGTGCGGCGGCGTTCGACCGCCTCGTCGGCGCGCAGCAGCTCAGGCGAGGTCCCCGGCGCCGCGGCCTTCCATTCGCCGGCGGCGGCGTCTGCGAGGGTGCGGCCGTCGCGTTCCAGCGCCCCCACCCACCCGGCGACGGTCGCGTGCGCCGCCCGGAACGGGCGCCCCGCAACCACGAGCGCCTCCGCGACGTCCGTTGCCATGGAGTTCGGCTCGATCGACGACGCCATGCGGTCGAGGTCGAACTCGAGCTCCGCGACCAGTGCGGCCATCGCCGGCAGCGCCGCGGTCAGGGTGTCGAACGCGTCGAACAGCGGCTCCTTGTCCTCCTGGAGATCGCGGTCGTACGCGAGCGGCAGGCCCTTCATCGCCGTCGTCAGCGCGACGAAATGCCCGAGCAGCCGCCCCGCCTTTCCCCGCGCCAGCTCCGCGACGTCGGGGTTCCGCTTCTGGGGCATCATGCTCGACCCGGTGCTGTGCCGGTCGGGCAGCTTCGCGAAGCCGAACTCCCGGCTGGCCCACAGCACGACGTCCTCCGCGAGGCGGGACAGGTGCACGCCGAGGATGGCGCAGGCAGCGAGGAACTCCAGCGCGAAGTCGCGGTCGGACACCGCGTCGATCGAGTTGTCGAACGTCCCGGCGAACCCGAGCCGCGACGCGACCCCGTCGACGTCGAGCTCGATGGTCGAACCGGCGAGCGCCCCCGCGCCCAGCGCGCTGACGTCCGCCGTCGACCGCGCACGGCCGAACCGGGCGGCGTCGCGAACGAGGGGAAGCGCGTGCGCCAGGAGGTGGTGGGCCAGGGAGACCGGCTGCGCGCGCTGGAGGTGGGTGTACCCGGCCATGGGAGCCCCGATGTGCGCCTCGGCCTGGTCGGCCAGCGCGGAGGCCAGGCCGGCGACACCGGCGACGACCTCGTCGCAGGCGTCCTTCGTCCACATCCGGAGATCAGTGACGACGAGGTCGTTGCGGCTGCGCCCGGCGTGGATGCGCGCCCCGGCGTCGCCCAGACGCTCGGTGAGCACGCGCTCGACGGCCGAATGGACGTCCTCGTCCGCGTCATCCCATGGGAACGTCCCCGCCTCGATCTGCCCGCCCATCGCGATCAGCTCTCGGACGATCGCGTCGCGGGCGGCGTCGTCGAGCAGGCCCGCCTCGTGGAGCGCGTCCGCGTGCGCCGCCGTGGCCCGGACGTCGTACGGAGCGAGCCGCCGGTCGAAGCCGAGCGATGCGGTGAACGCGAACGCCTCCCCGGACAGACCACCCGGCATCCGAGCGGCCCACACCGGGCGCTGCGCGGGGACCGTGACGCCCGCATCGACGGGCTGCGCGGGAACCGCGTCGACCGGTGGCTCGAACGACTCCGCGGCCGGAGCCGCGGACTCCGACGACCGCGGGGCGCCCTGCTTCGCCGCCCACGTCCGGACCGGCAGCGACCACAGCCTGATGAACCCCTCGGCCTGCCGGTGGTCGAACCGGTCCCCCGCGGCCTCGTAGGTCGCGAGCGACAGGTCGTACAGCGCGGCCGGCGAACGCCGACCGACCACGGTGCAGGACCCCTTGAAGAACCGCAGCCGGACCTCCCCGGTCACGTTTGTCTGTGTCGACGCGATGAACGTCCGCAGCGACGCGTGCAGCGGCGAGTGCCACATCCCGTAATAGGCGAGCTCCGCCCACCGCCGTTCGACGGCGGCCTTCTCGTGGGCGAGGTCGCGTTCCATCGTGAGGTCCTCGAGATCGCGGTGGGCGGCGATCAACGCCAGCGCGCCCGGCACCTCGTACACCTCGCGCGACTTGATGCCCACCAGGCGGTTCTCGATCATGTCGACCCGTCCGAACCCGTGCCGCCCGCCGATCCGCGTGATCTCCGCGATCAGCCGAATCGGATCGAGGGCCGCGCCGTTCAGCTTCACCGGCACGCCGCCGACGAACCCGACCACGACCTCCTCGGGCCGGTCGGGCGCGGACGTCGGGTCGGCGGTGAGCAGGTACGCGTCCTCGGGAGGGGAGGCCCACGGGTCCTCGATCGGCCCGCACTCGACGGTGCGGCCCCACAGGTTCTCGTCGACGGAGTACACCTTCGCCACCGAGGCCAGCGGGATGCCCCACCCCTCGGCACGCTCTCGGGCCTCGTCGCGGGACATCGCCGACTCACGGACCGGCGCCATCACCTCGAGGTCGGGCGCGAGCGCCGCGAACGTCGTCTCGAACCGCACCTGGTCGTTCCCCTTGCCGGTGCAGCCGTGGGCGACGACCGACGCGCCGGTCGACCGGGCGACCTCGATGACCTTCGCCGCGATCAGCGGCCGGGCCAGCGAGGACACGAGCGGATACTTCCCCTCGTAGAGCGCGTTGGCCTGCAGCGCCGGCCAGCACGAATCGACGGCGAACTCCCGGCGGGCGTCGACGATCACCAGCCGGGCGCCGGCGGCCGCCGCCCGGGCCTGGAGCACCTCGCGGTCCAGCTCCTGCCCGACGTCGACGACGACTGCGACCACCTCGAGGCCGCGTTCCTCGGCCAGCCACCGCGCCGCGACGCTGGTGTCGAGTCCGCCTGAATACGCGAGCGCCACCCGGCGGCTCACGGCGCGCCCCCCAGCTCCTGGAACCGATCGGCCAGTGTCCTGCCCGGGGTTCCGTCGGCCGCCACGACCAACACGGTGTCGTCGCCTGCGATCGTGCCCAGGACGCCCTCCATGCCGGCCCGGTCGAGGACGTCGGCGACCGCGTTCGCCGCTCCGGGCGTCGTCTTGAGCACGACGAGGTTGGCGGACGCGGCAACCGAGACGAAGAACTCCGACAGCAGCGTGCGCAGCCGGGCCGAGGCGCCGAGGGCGGCGGTCTCCCGGGGCTGTCCGTATCGCAGCCGCCCGTCGGCGTCGCGGATCCGCACCAGGCCGAGCTCCTCGAGGTCGCGCGAGATCGTCGACTGCGTCGCCTCGTAGCCGAGCGTCGCCAGGCGTTCGGCCATCTCGTGCTGGCTCGCCAGCGGCTGCGTCCGGACGAGCTCCATCAGGGCCTGCTGCCGTGCGCGCTTCACGCCTGGTCCTCCTTCAACGCCTCGAACGCGGCCTCGGGGAACGCCGCCAGGAACGCCGCCACCTCGTGCTCGCCGACGTTCAACGCCGGCGAGATCCGCACCACGCCGGGCCCGGCCTCCGTGACCAGGAACCCCCGCCGCATCAGCGACCGGACGATCGCGCCCGCCACCGGCCGGCCGAACGCCACGCCGATCAGCAGGCCGGCGCCGCGAACCCCCGCGGGGAGCCCGGCCGTCGCGAGCCCGTCCGTCAGCTGTCGGCCGCGCTCGGCGCAGTTGGCCAGCAGCCCCTCGTCCTCGATGACGTCGAGCACCGTGAGGGCGGCGCGACACGGAATGGGTCCGCCGCCGAACGTCGACGCGTGTTCGCCCGCCGAGAACGAGAGCTCCGGCCGCGCGATGGTCGCGCCGATCGGCAGCCCGCCACCGAGGCCCTTGGCCAGCGTGACCACGTCGGGCTCCAGCCCGTCGACGCGCTGGAACGCGAACCACGTACCGGTCCGCCCCACCCCGGTCTGCACCTCGTCGAACATCAGCAGCGCGCCGCGCTTCGTGCACAGCTCGCGGGCGGCGCGGAGGTAGGCGGGGTCGAGCGGCACCACGCCGCCCTCGCCGAGCACGGGCTCCATCAGCACCGCCGCCGTGCGGTCGTCGACGGCCCCAACGAGCGCGTCGAGGTCGCCCGGCGGCACGTGGACGAACCCCTCGACCAGCGGCTCGAACGGCGCCCGCTTGGCCGGCTGCCCGGTGGCCGCCAGCGTGGCGAACGTCCGCCCGTGGAACGATCCCTCGAGGGCCACCACGGCGTGGCGGCCGTGCGCCCGGGCGTGCTTCCGGGCGATCTTCAGCGCGGCCTCGTTGGCCTCGGCGCCCGAGTTCGCGAAGAAGACGCTGCCGGAGAACCCGGCCAGCCCGGTCAGGCGCCGGGCCAGCCGTTCCTGCGGCTCGGTCGTCCACAGGTTCGAGACGTGCCCGAGGGTCGCCGCCTGATCGGCCACCGACTCGACCCATCGCGGATGCGCGTGCCCGATCGCGGTGACGGCGATCCCGCCGGCGAAGTCCAGGTAGGCGTTGCCGGCGTCGTCCCACACGGTCGACCCCTGCCCGCGGGCGAGCGTGAGTGGGTACCGCGCGTACGTCGGCATGACGGCCGAACCGACCGACACGCTCACGGCGCCGCCGCCGTCGGGTCGGGGTCCGGCACGAGCATGGTCCCGATCCCCTCCGGGGTGAACAGCTCGAGGATCAGGGAGTGCTCGATCCGGCCGTCGATGAGATGGGCCCGCCGCACGCCCTGCAGCAGGGCGGCGACCGCGCTCTCGAGCTTGGGGATCATGCCGCCGTCGGCGACCCCGTCGGCGATCAGGGACCGGCACTCGGAGACCGTCGCCTCGGCGACCAGCCCACCGTCGTGGCCGAATAGGCCCTGTACGTCGGACAGGTACACCAGCTTCGACGCGCCCGTGGCGCCGGCCACGGCCCCCGCCACGAGGTCGGCATTCACGTTGTAGGCCTGTCCGTCCTCGTCCACGCCGACCGAGGCCACGACCGGCACGGCCGCCTCCATGAGGTGGTCGAGCAGGGCGACGTCGACCCGTTCGACCTCGCCGACGAACCCCAGGTCGGCGTGACGCGGCGTGACGCGGAGGAGCCCGCCGTCCATCCCCGACAGGCCGATGGCCTTCGTCCCGTGGCGGGTGAGGAGCGAGGCCAGGTCCTGGTTCACCAGGCCCACCAGCACCATCCGCGCCACCTCCAGCGTGGGGGCGTCGGTGACGCGGTGGCCGGCGACGAATGACGTCTCGATGCCCAGACGCTTCGACATCGCGGTCACCTGGGGCCCGCCGCCGTGGACGACGACGGGCCGTACGCCGACGTGGCGGAGGAGGGCGATGTCCTGGGCGAAGGTCTCGGCAAGCGGGCGTTCCTCCATGGCCGCGCCGCCCACCTTGATCACGACGACCGACCCCGCGTGCTCCTCGATGAACGGCAGCGCCTCGACCAGCACCCGGGCCTTCGGCAACGTGCGCTCCACCACGAGCGGGGTCTCCGTGGCCTGCGCGGTCACGTCGTGTACTCCCCGTTGATGCGCACGTACTCGTACCCGAGGTCACAGCCGAACGCCGTCGCCCGGCCGTCGCCGCCGCCGAGGATGACGTGGATGACGACCTCGCGTTCCTTCATCGCCGCCGTGCACGCAGCCGGATCGAACGACGGCGGGATGGCGCCCGCCTCGATCACGGGGATGCGCCCGAGCGTCGCCGCGACCGCCTCCGGACGGAACCGCGCCCCGCTCGAGCCGATCGCCTGGAGGATCCGGCCGGGGTTGGGGTCCTTGCCGAACACGGCCGTCTTCACGAGGAGCGAGCCCGCCACGGACGTCCCCACCCGCCGGGCGTCGGCGTCGCTCACCGCGCCCTCCACCTGCACGACCAGCGAGGTGCTCGCGCCCTCCGCGTCGGCCACAACCTGCGCGGCGAGGTCCCGGGTGGCCTCCCGGACGGCCTCGGCCAGCTGGTCCGGCCGAGGCTCCCGGCCCGAAGCGCCGCTCGCCAGCAGCAGGACGGTGTCGTTGGTGCTCGAGCAGTTGTCGACGGTGAGGGCGTTCCACACCGGCGCGGCGCCGTGCCGGAGCGCATGGGTGGCCACCGCCGGCGAGCAGCCCGCGTCCGTCGTGAGGAACACGAGCAGGGTGGCCAGGTCGGGCGCGATCATCCCGGCGCCCTTCGCGCATCCTCCCACGGTGAATCCGTTGGCCTGGACCAGGGTCTGCTTCGCGACGGTGTCGGTGGTCCGGATGGCGTCGGCGAAGTCCGGCCCGCCGTCCCGGCCGAGCGCGGCCGCCGCCTCGCCGACGCCGGCCAGCACGGTGTCGACCCGGAGCCGCGGCCCGATCACGCCGGTCGACGTCGGAAGGACGTCGGTCGGCCGGACGCCGAGCGTCCGGGCCGTCCCGGCGGTCACCGCCTCGGCGTCGTCGAGGCCCGCGGCGCCGGTGCCGGCGTTGGCCTGGCCGCTGTTCGCCACGATCGCCTGTGCGGAGCCGTCGAGCAGGCGCCGGCGGCAGATCTCGACGGGCGCGGCGGCGAAGGCGTTGCGGGTGAACAGGCCCGCGGCCGTGGCCGGCCCGTCGCTCACCAGCAGGCCGAGGTCGCGCCGGCCGCTCGCCTTGAGGCCGGCGGCGACTCCCGATGCCCGGAATCCACGCGGCGCCGTGACGCTCACGGGTACACCCCCACCGAGGAAAGGCCGAGCGTCTCGTCCAGCCCGAGCAGGACGTTGAGGTTCTGGAGGGCCTGCCCGGCGGCCCCCTTCCCGAGGTTGTCAATCGCGCCGATCACGATCGCGGTCCCGGAGGCGCCGTCGCCGTGCGCGTCGACCTCCACTGCCAGCTCGCAGGCGTTCGACCCGGCGACCCGCTTGGGATCCGGCGTGTGCCCGGCGGGCAGCACCCGGACGAAGGGCTCCCCGGCGTAGGCCCGGAGCAACGCGTCGCGGAGCCGGTCCGAGTCGGCGTGCGTCGCCACGTAGCTGGTCGTCACGATCCCCCGAACCGCAGGCACGAGATGGGGGACGAAGGTCACGGCCGGCGCGGCCCCCGACCGGGCGAGCGCGCGTTCCATCTCGGGCGTGTGCTGGTGGCGACCGACGCGGTACGCGCGGACGCTCCCGTCGAGCGAGGCGAACTGCGACTGCTCGGTGAGCTTCTTGCCGGCGCCGCTGACCCCGGACTTTCCGTCGACGATCACGTCGCCCTCCACCAGCCCCGCGGCGAACAGCGGATGCAGCCCCAGCACCACCGGCGTCGGGTAGCAGCCCGGGTTCGCGACGAGCGTGGCGCCCGCGATCTCCTCCCGGAACACCTCGGTCAGCCCGTAGGCGGCCTTGTCGATCCAGGCCGGCGCCGGGTGGTCGAACCCGTACCAGACCGGATATTCATGCGCCCCCAACCGGAAGTCCGAGCCGACGTCCACCACCCGGACGCCCCGGTCGACCAGGTCCGGGGCGATCCGCGAGCTCTCCCCGGCCGGCATGGCGAGGAACGCGGCCCCCACCTCGGCGTCGGCGACCGCCTCGTTCGGCTGCAGGACCAGATCGGCGAACGGGGCCAGATGGGGCCACACCGTGGCCAAAGGCTTCCCGGCCGCGGGG
>DATBHM010000032.1:0-10785 GCA_036557505.1 Actinomycetota bacterium
GAGGGATTCCAGCAACCCGGTCATCGCGAGCCGATCAGAAGAACGCGGAGCGGCGGGACATCAGGTTGCGGTAGAGCATCTGCTGGATCTGGTCGCGGATGTGGTCCGTCTCGTTGAACACCAGCATCGCGTCCTGCCACGCGTCCTCGTCGAAGTGGTCGGTCGGGATGGGCTCGCCGAACTCCACGATCCACTTCGAGGGCAGCGGGATGGCCCCCAGGGGCCCCAGCCACGGGAAGAACGGCGTGATCGGGAAGTAGGGGAACCCGCCCAGGCGCGCCAGCAGCCGGGCGTTCCCGATCATCGGGTAGATCTCCTCCGACCCGACGATCGCGACCGGGATCATGGGCACCTTCGCCCGCAGCGCGAGCTCGATGAACCCGCCCCTCCCGAACCGCTGCAGCCGGTATCGCTCCTTCCACCCCTTCCCGACGCCCTTGAACCCCTCGGGGAACACCCCGACCAGCTCGCCCTTGCGCAGGAGCCGAAGCGCGTCGTCGTGCGTCGCGAGCGTGTTCCCCATCTTCCTGGCGATGGGCCCGGAGAACGGCGTCCGGAACGCCAGGTCGGCCGCGAGCAGGCGGACGTGTCGCTTCGCCGGGTGTTCGTTCAGGATCCCGAACTTCATCACGAGGGCGTCGACCGGGATGCTGCCCGCGTGGTTCGCCACCAGCAGCGCGGCGCCCTCCGACGGGATGTGCTCGAGCCCGCGCCAGTCGATCCGCCAGTAGTACTCCGCCATCGGCCTGAACAGCGGCGCCACGCGCTCTGTGAGCTCCCGGTCGAACCCGAACTCGTCGATCTCGTAGTCGCCGGTCAGCCGCCGCCGGAGGAAATCGAGCGCCTCCTCCACCGCCTCCGCCGGGAACGGACCGATCCGATCCGGCTCCGCCGGGAGGTGCACGCTGCAGAACCCGGTTCCGCCGACGGCGCGGCGCCGGCACCGACGGCCGGATGCGGTCATGGCCTGGCACTGCGCCGGCGCCGACCGCTGCCGGGCGTCCTCGAGCGAGATCACCTGCGCCATCGGACGCACCCGTTCATGCTTTGGCCTCCTCGAACCGTTCCTGCCCCTTGCGCCGCAGGAACGCGTAGACCTCGCGCTCCCACTGCCCGACCTGCTCGGGGCTGACCACCTGTCGGAGGCGCCTGCCGGCCACGAAGTCCCGCAGCGATTCCTTCGTCGTGAACCGGGGCGTGGCGCCGAATCCGTTCTTCAGCCGGGCGGTGTCGACCACCCGCCCGTACAGCAGGAACTGCAGCTGGTCGGTGGCGAAGTCGACCCGCCCCGTGCGCTTGAGCAGGTTGGCCACCGGCGTCACGAGCGGCAGGATGATCGGCACCGACGGCCGCCCCAGGATCCGCACGGCCTGCGACAGGTACACCACCCCGTCGGCCGCCACGTTGAAGATGCCGGGATGCGCGTCGCGCACGGCGCGGCGGAGCACCTCGAGCGCATCGGCCTCGTGAATGAGCTGGATACGTGGGTCGTAGCCCATCGCCGTGGGGATGACCGGAAGCGAGAAGTAGCGCGTCAGCGTCGTCTCGATGTCGGGGCCGATGAAGTTCGCGAAGCGCAGGATCGTGACGTCCACGTCCGGGCGGCGCCGGCCGAAGTCGCGCGCGTACCGTTCGAGCTCCACGGCGTCCTTCATCAGGCCGCTCCGCGGGACGGTCCGCGACTGGTCGGACTCGGTGAACACCGCCGGGTCGCGGGGGTCCGATCCGTACACCGCCGTGGTCGACTTCATGATCAGCCGCTTGACCGATTCGGCCTTCTGGCATGCGGCGAACAGCTGCATCGCCCCGATGACGTTGAACTCCTTCATGTTCGTCCGGCCGCCGACGCGCGTGGGCGTGGTGACGATCGACAGATGAACCACGGTGTCCACCTCGGTCGTCTGGAGGACCTTGACGATCAGGGGATTGCGGATGTCCGCCCGGACGAACTCGGTGCGGTCGAGGTCGACCTCCGGTTCGTCGAGGTCCACTCCGACGATGTAGTCGACGTCCGGGTCCTTCTCGAGGTCGCGGGCGAGCTTGCCGCCGAGGTATCGGGAGATCCCGGTGATGAGGACGCGCTGTCCCATTCCCTGCACCCTACCGGAAGGCCGGACGGCGAATTCCGGGCCGGCTCGGAGCGCGGGGATTCGTCCCGAAAAGCGAACACCGCCGGGACCCGAAGGCTCCAGCGGTGTTCACCACCATCATGCGCCCCGACTCGCGGTGCGGTCAAGGGCGAATCCCCTTTTGTCACTCTTTCGGGGGCCGGCCGTGCTGGCGGCTCGTCCGCCGGCGGTGCGAATCCGGCGGCGACAGGGTCAGCGACGACCCCGCCCCGAGCCCCAACGTTCGCGCGGCGTTCCCCTGGTTGACCACGATGGCGAGCGAGCCGGACGAGTCCTCGATCACCGCCGCCTCCCCCGGGTGCACGTCCGTGAACGTTCGCGCCGGCGTGATCTCGGCCTCGCCGCCCGGGTGCCGGAGTCGAAGCCTTGCGCTTCCAGCGAGACCGGCCTCGGCCAGGTCGTCGGGCGAGGCGTTCGTCTCGAGGTTCCCGAACCGGTCGACGCCCAGCACGACCACGGCCAGCTCTCCGTTCGCGACGACCGACGGGGGCACGTGGACGTGCTGGAGCGAGGCCACGGCCAGCTCGGGGCCGAGCTCACCGAGGTCCGCCACCTCGGCCAGGCGCGCCGCGGCGGGCGCGAACACGTCGCGCCCGTGAAAGGTGGCCGAGACGGGTTCGAGGATGACCTCGGGCGCCATGATCTCGACGGCATGGACGGGCCCGCCGAGCTCGGCCCACGCGAGCGACAGCAGCCCGTTATCGGGGCCGACCATGAGCGGCCCGTCCGCCGTGGCCACCGCGATCGCGCCGCGCGGCCCGCCGACCCCCGGGTCCACGACCGCCAGGTACACGGCATCGGAGGGCATGTAGGGGACGGCCCCGGCCAGCACCAGTGCCCCGCGCAGCACGTCCTGCGGGGGGATGCCGTGGGCGAGATCGATGATCCGGGCCTCCGGGGCGGTTCGCGCGATGACCCCGTGGCACACACCGACGAACTCGTCGTCGAGCCCGTAGTCGGTGAGGAAGACGATCGGCCGGGTCAAGGCGCTTCGGCCCGGTGGGGCTAGCGGCCCTGCTGCCGCCGCTGGTGGCGTGTGCGCTTCAGCAGCTTCTTGTGCTTCTTCTTCCGCATCTTCTTGCGGCGCTTCTTGACCAGCGAGGGCACGGGTTCGGCCAGCTCCTTGCTATCGACAGTGCGCGCGGGCCGAGGGAGTCTAGCGGCTCACGGCCCCGGCGACCCGCTCACGTCCTTCTCGTACAGGCTGAGCCGCACGACCCCCGCTGCGACGTCGCCGCGATGGCGGAATCCCGCTCGCTCGTAGTAGCGGCGGATCCCCGGATTCCCGCAGAGGCAGTCGAGCCGGAGGAACCGTCTGCCCCGTCGTCGGACCTCCCCCTCGCACCAGGCCAGGGCGGCGGCGCCCACGCCGGCCCCGGACGCCGATCGGCGGACCGCGAACCGGTGCAGGTACAGGCCGTCGGGCGGCGCACCGGGCCAGAACCGCTCGTCGGACGGCAGGAGGGACAGCGTCCCCACCACCGTTCCCGTGCGCTCGACCAGGAACAGCCCACCGGCGTCGAGCGCCTCCCCGAGCACCCGCCGGCCCCACCCGGCCGGGTCCCGGAAGGTCCGGGCGGGCCACGATTCGAACCGGCGCTCGGCGGCCCAGGCGATGGCGTCCTCGAGGACGTCCGCCGCCCGCCCGATCTCCTCCATCGTCGCCGCGCGAATCCGGATGCCCATCGCCGGTGGGCCTAGTCGGTCCCGAACAGGTTCCGGAGGTCGACGCGCTTCGCCCGGTACTGCTCGTCCACCCGCACGGAGCCGAGGCGGAGGGCCTTCGGCGCGTCGGCGACCGGCGAGATCAGCCGGAGGATGCCCTCCTCGCCGTTGTGCTCGAGATAGCCGATCCCCAGATAGCCGCCGTGGCCGTCGGCGAGGCCGACCACCAGCCGTTCCAGCTCGACGAGGTCGAAGAACGCCGGCAGCGCGGGCATGAACACCGTCGGCTTGACGCGCCACCGCTGGAGCGGTTCGACGAAGTACCGGGCCATGGCCGCCTCGCGGTTGGAGGCGCGCTGCTCCACCGAGAGCGGCTGGACGTCCGGGTGGACGGGGAGCGAGACGACCGGGGTGTCGAAGAACCGCCGGACGATGCCGAGGAGCGGCTCCAGCTCCTCCCCCCGCTGCAGGCCGGCGACGAGCTCCGGCCGGAGCATCTCGACCGTGTGGTAGTTGAGCATCTGGCCGTACACGCCCGAGACCAGGCCGCTCGTGTCGACGACGACGAAGTCCGCCCCCCGGTCGAACGCCAACTGGTGCAGGCGGGTGACCCCGGTCACGAGCGGGAGGAGGTTGCCCTGGGGCGTGGTCGCCCCGACGAACGCCAGGGCATCGGAGACGCACAGCCGGTCGGGCCGCAGGTCCTCGTCGGACCCGATCATCTTGAGCCCGATGGTGGTGGGCGGCCCGATCGACTTCTGTCCGGGGTCGGCGTCGAGGTAGGCGGGGATCCGGTTCGCCGCGAGGGCGGCACGGACCATGGCGGTGGCCGTCGTCGTCTTGCCCGAGTCGATCCCGCCGAACAGGACGACCGTGCGCGCGCCGGACACGGCGCGCTCGACGAGCGCCTGATAGTCGTCCACCACGCCTCCGATGGCTACTCGGAGCGCGCGTCGCTTCCGCGAAACCGGTGCCTTCGCCGTTCAGCCGCTGTCGTCCGCCGGTGCGTACGGCCGGACGCTCGCACGTCGCCGGAGCGCTCCCGCGCCCCGACGGTCGCCCGCCTCCGCCTGCCGGTTGCTGCTCACTCCTCGCTGGTCTCGGTCCACGAACAACGGTCTCGTGTCGGTCGCCCCGTCGCCGGGGCGGCTGGCTTCGTGGTCGCGACACGCCCTCACGGGGCTGCTGTCAGGCGGAATCTTACCCACGGGCGGAGGGGCGGGTGGCGCCCGACGTGTGGTTCCATGGCGCCTCCGAACCTCGAGGAGGAGTGAACGCCATGACCCTGCCGTTCTCGCTGGAAGGCCGGATCGCCCTGATCACGGGGGCGAGCAAGGGGATCGGGCGTTCGATCGCGCTGCTGTTCGCCGAGGCGGGTGCGGACGTGGCGCTGGCGGCCCGGGGGGAGGAGGAGCTTCGGGCGGTGGCCTCGGAGGTCGCCGCGTTCGGGCGGAAGGCGCTCGTCGTGCCCACGGACGTCGCCGACCGGGAGGCGGTCGAGTCGCTGGTGGCGTCGACCGTCTCCGGACTGGGGGCGCTCGACGTGCTGGTGAACAACGCGGGGGCGGCGCCGTTCATGTCGTCGTTCGAGAGTACGAAGCTGGAGGGATTCGAGAAGTACTTCCGGGTGAACTACCTCTCGGCCGTCTACGCGATGCACGCCGCGGCGCCGGTCTTCATGGCGTCCAGGCGGCCCGGGCGGTGCGTGCTGAACGTGGCGAGCATCGCCGCGCTGTCGGCGACGCCGGGGGTGTCGTACTACGGCTCGGCGAAGGCGGCCATGATCCAGCTCACCAAGACCACGGCCCGGGAGTGGGGTTCCTCGGGCGTTCGGGTGAACGCCGTCGCGCCGGGGTGGATCGACACGCCGATGAGCATGGCGCCCCGGAAGCTCGTCCCCGGGTTCGAGGAGGACATCTCGCGTCAGACGCCGCTCGGGCGGTTCGGGCGGCCGGAGGAGGTCGCGGCGGCGGCCCTGTTCCTGTGCTCCGACGCGGCGTCGTTCGTCACCGGGTCAGTGCTGGTGGTGGACGGCGGCCAGACGCTCGGCTCGCTCACCTGAACCCGAGCTCCCCCGGCCTTCGACCGGACTCAGGGCTCGACGGCGGCCGCCACGTCGAAGTCCCCGCCGAGGAAGTCGTCACACATGCCCCGAGTGGCGCCCATGCCCTCCGCGAATCCATCCGTCTGCTTCCATGCCCTCAACGTGGCCTCGTCATCCCACTCCGAGATGGACGTGAACCGGTTGGTGTCGTCCTCGGACCGCAGCAATCGGGCCGAACGGAACCCGGGCGCGCCCGCCGTCGTGGCCTTGATCCAGGCCTCCCAGCGTTCGATGAACTCGTCCGCCTTGCCGTCGGCCACCTGCCATCTGCCGGAAGCCCACTTCCCCTCGCCCATCACGACCTCCCCTCGTCCGGCTGCGGGCCGAGCGGACCCTACTCCGATCAACTCGCGTGCGCGCGTCGCGCTTGCCGCCGCCGGTGAAGGCCGCCCGTCACACCTCGGAGCGCTCGAAGGGCAGGCGTTCGCAGACGGCCTGGAAGCATGGCCAGTACGCTTCCGGGCGGACGTTGTCGTCCATGACGACCACGACGTCGGTGCGTCCCCGGGCCTTGGCCACGATGAGCGCGGGGTCGTTCACGTCGGCCACGCTCACCGTGTCGACCCCCGCCTCGATCGACGCACCCGCGAACCCGTGGTCCGCCACCACCAGATCGGGGGTGACCTCGTCCAACATGGCCTGCATGGGGCGGGGGCTGTGCGTGTGACGGGCGGAGGCGCGGTCGGTCAGCACCCCGACCCCGTTCAGGTAGCGGATCTGGTGGTGGCGCTGTCGACGGTCGGGTTCCTCCCACTCCACGCCGTCGGCCGGCCGGAGGATCTCGCACCCGAAGCCCGCCAGCACCCGCCCGATCTCCGCGTAGAGCTGGATCAGCCCGGTCGGGTGACCCGTCGCGAGCAGGACACGCTCCCCCCGTGAGACGGCGAGCGCCAGCCGGTCCCCCATCCGCCGGCATTCGGCGAGGATCGGCTCGGGCCGGACCCGCACCGGCCCCCAGCGCACGGAGGGATCCGGCTGGAACCCGCTGGCCCCACCGATCAGCGCGAGGACCTGTTCCTCCGACATGACGTCCACACCAGAGAGCCCGAACTGGGACTCGGGGTCCCCGTCACACAGCAGCCCGACCTTCCACAGCACGTTGTCCATGGGGTGGCTGACGACCCCGGCCATGCCGCCCCGCAGGCAGCCGGCCACGAGCTCCTCCTCGGGGAACAGACCCGGCGTCCACCTGCGGTCGAACCCGCGTGCGCGTTCCTGTGATTCGATAGCCATCCGTCCCGCCATTGTATGGACGTCCCGCGCGGGCCCCGTTCGAGGAGATCAGCCATGGACCTGAATGACTCCGTCGTCGTCGTCACGGGCGCCTCCTCCGGCATCGGGAGGGCCACCGCGTTCGGGCTCGCATCGCGGGGCGCGGCGGTCGTGATCGCCGCCCGTCGCGAGGACCGGCTGGTCTCGCTGGCCGCGCGCATCCGCGAGCAGGGCGGGCGCGTGCTCCCGGTCGTGGCCGACGTCACGGACGACGACGACCTGCACCGGCTGCTGGACGACGCCCTCACCGCCCATGGACGGGTCGACGCGCTGGTGAACAACGCCGGCGTCCCCGGGGGCGGACGGCTCGAGGAGGTCGATCTCGATCGCATCGACCGAACCATCGACGTGAACTTCCGCGCGGTCGTCCATGCCACGAAGACGTTTCTTCCGGCGTTCGTCGAGCGCCACCACGGGCACATCGTGAATGTGGCCTCGCTCGCGGGGCGCTACGCGAGCCCCGGGATCGCCGTGTACTCGGCCACGAAGCACGCCGTCGTGGCGTTCAGCGAATCACTGTTCTACGAGCTCCGGCCGGCCGGGGTGCTGGTCACCGCCGTGAACCCGGGGTTCGTCTCGACCGAGGGCTTCCCGAACCACGAGGTGCCCGGTCCGTTCGTCATGCGGCCGGAGCGCGTCGCCTCGGGGATCGCCGACGTCATCGAGCGGGGCATCGCCCCCGAGCTGTCGATCCCGCGCTGGGTGGCCCCGTTCCAGGCCGTTCGCGTGCTGACCCCCCCGTTGTACCGGTGGGGGGTCACGCGGGCTACGGGCCGGTTCGGGCCACCCGCGCGGGCTCAGGGGGCGCCCGGGCCGCCTCTGCCTAGGCCATCCGGGGAAGACGGTCTACCCAACTCGGAGCCGCCACGGTAAGGTCTCGGGGAGCGCCAATCGGGCCTTTCGAGGCCACGCCAGGGGAGGAAACCAAGCATTGAGCAAGATGATCGGCTCCTTTGACCGCCTCCGGGAGCCGAGCGACATGAGCGAAGGCACCGTGGACGTGTTCGACGACCACATCGTGGTCGATGGACATTCGTTCACCATCGAACAGATCGAGACGGTCTCCGTCAGGACCCGGTACATCGGCCGCTATTGGAAGCAGACCGAGCTGGTGGTCGATCTCGTGGACAACCCCGAGATCGTCGTTCCCCTCGCGAGCGAGGCCGCGGCCGATGCGGCAGCGCTGATCCGGGCGCTCGTGGAGCGGAAGATCCCGGGCCCCACCGTTCCCCCGATTCCGGCCGAGTCCGGAGCCGTCATGGCACCGGAGCTCTTCGCCGCCCGGGTCCCGAGGTACCGCGAGCCGCTCAGGAGCAAACTCCTGACCTCGGAGAACACGATCCTCAAGTTCCTCACCGCCGCGGCGGTGGCGTTGCTGCTCTTCGTCGTCTTCGAATCGACGCGGCACACGGGTACGGTCCACCCCGTGGCGACCCATGCGCCCCTGCCCTCGCCGCACGCCGGCGGCGGGCCCCAGCCGTCGACGTCGCCGCACCCGCAGGCGGCCGGGCCGGGCACGCGACCCTCGCCGTCACACCACGCGTCCCCGCAGCCCACGCACCACCCGCGCACGAAGCACCCGCATCCGAAGCCCACACACACGTCACACACGTCGGGAGGGCCGACCGGCGGTACCACCCACGTGCCGACCGTCGGGCCGCCGCCGCCCGCTCCCCCGCCGCAGCCCACCTCGCACCCCACGCCCTCGTCGCACCCCTCGCCGCCGGCGCCGCACCCCAGCGTGACCACCCACGCGCCGGCCCCGTCGCCCTCGATCAAGCTGACGACCCCGCCGCCGAAGCCCAGCATCAGCATCTCCGTCCCCGCACCCTCGCCGTCGATCTCGATCGGGGTGCTCGGCCTGGTTCGCCACGTGCTCGCAGCGCTGGCTCGCACCGGATAGGCCCATGCGCCCTCGGCCCCTTCCCTCGGCGATCTTCGCGTTCCTCGTCGCCCTCATGACCCTGGGTGTTGCGACGGCGGCCAGCGCGGACGATTCCATCACCGCTTCGGACGACGCCTACTCGACGGTCCACGACGTGACGCTCACGAAGAATGCGAATGACGGCGTGCTGTTCAACGACACCGATACATTCGGGAACCCGCAGGTGGCCCTGGACCAGGACGTCGCCCACGGCTCGCTCACGCTCGGCACCGACGGGGCCGTGAGCTACTCGCCCGACGCCGCGTACGTCGGCCCCGATTCCTTCACCTACCACCTGACCGACGTCGACCAGAACAGCGATCCGGTCTCGAGCAACGTCGCAACCGTGACGATCTCGGTCACGAACGCCGATCCGAGCGCCGGCGACGACTCCTACTCGATGACGCAGGGCCAGACGCTCATGGAGGACGCGAACGACGGGGTCCTGTCCAACGACAGCGATGCCGACGGCGACGCTATCACCGCGCAGCGGTTGACCGACGTGTCCCACGGAACCCTGACGTTCAACTCGGACGGGTCGTTCACGTACACGCCGAACGCGCCGTTCTTCGGCACCGACCACTTCACGTACGAGGCGGACGACGCCTTCGGCGGGACCTCCGACCCGGCGATGGTCACCATCACGGTGAACCCCCCCGACAACTCCCCGCCGACGGCTGACGACGATTCCTACTCCACCTCGCAGGGAACCGAGCTCGACGTGGACGCCCCAGGGGTGTTGTCCAACGACACCGACCCGGACGGGGACACGCTCTCCGCCGCCAAGGTCGGCCCGGGACCGTCGCACGGAACCCTGACGTTCAACTCGGACGGGTCGTTCACGTATACGCCGAACGCCCCGTTCCAGGGGACCGACCACTTCACGTATCAGGCGTCCGACGGACACGGCGGGACCTCCGACCCGGCGACGGTCACCATCACCGTGAACGCGGCGTCGAACTCCCCGCCCACGGCCACGGACGACTCCTATGCGGTCACGCAGGGCCAAACGCTCACCAAGGACGCGGCCCACGGGGTGCTCGCCAACGACACGGACCCGGACGGCGACACGCTCACCGCGGCCAAGGTCGGGAACGGACCATCGCACGGAACCCTGGATCTCAACTCGGACGGGTCGTTCACGTACACGCCGAACGCCCAGTTCCAGGGCACGGACCACTTCACGTACCAGGCGTCCGACGGCCACGGTGGGACCTCCGACCCGGCGACGGTCACCATCACGGTGAACCCCCCCGACAACTCTCCGCCGACGGCCGACGACGATTCGTACTCCACCGGCCAGGGCACCGAGATCGACGTGAACGTCGCCAACGGCGTGCTGGCGAACGACACCGACCCCGACGGCGACACGCTGTCGGCGACAAAGCTGACGGGTCCCTCCCACGGAACCCTGGATCTCGACTCGGACGGGTCGTTCACCTACACGCCGAACGCCCAGTTCTTCGGGACCGACCACTTCACGTACCAGGCGTCCGACGGCCACGGTGGAACCTCGGACCCCGCGACCGTCACCATCTCCGTGAACGCGAAGGGGAACGCGCCTCCGACCGGGGTCGACGACGGCTACTCGATGGGACAGGGAACGACCCTCCACGTGGGCGCCGCCCACGGCGTCCTGGCCAACGACACCGACCCCGACGGGGACACGATGTCGGCGACAAAGCTGACCG
>DATBHM010000033.1:0-12409 GCA_036557505.1 Actinomycetota bacterium
GGGGGAGCGCCAGTGTCAGCTTGATCGCGGGGCGGGTGAAGTACAGGTTCGGGCCGTCGAGGATGCGGAGCTCCACGACCCGCCCGGGCACCGAACGTCCCCCCGCCATCGTGGCGCGCAGCCTACCGACGGCTCGCGCACGACGCGACCCCGGCCTACGTGTCCCCTCGGCGGGCGAGCGCCGCGACGAGACGGCGTGCGCCGTTCTCGCCCGACTCGATGCAGTCGGGGATCCCGACACCGCCCAGGAACGCTCCGGCCACCGCGATCCGCTCGGGGAGCGCCGCCGTCGCCTCGCGCATCCGGTCCCGGTGGCCGGGGGCGAAGATCGGCAGGGCGCGACTCCACCGGTGGAGGCGAAGGAAGTCGGGTTCCCCGGGCCCGCCCATGACCCGGCCCACCTCGGCCGCGACGCGCGCGGCCAGCGCGTCGTCGTCCGCGCTCAGGCCCTCCGGATCGGTCACCACCGCACGCAGGACCACCCGGTCGCCGGTGAGGTGCGGCCACTTCGACGAGAACCACGAGCACGCGGCGATCGAGAGCCCTTCGTCCGGGTCCACGAGGAACCCCGATCCGTCGAGGGTTCGGGTCATCGAATCGGCCGGATAGCGCAGGACGACCACCGCGGACGCGCTGTACCGGATCCCGCGCAGGGCCTCGGCCGCGCGGGGAGCGACCGGGGCGATCGCCTCGGCGGCGGCCGGCGCGGGGGCGGTCACGAGCACGGCATCCGTCCTGAGCCCTCCCACGCCGAACCCGTCGCCGACGGGCGTGACGGCCTCCGCGGGCGTTCCGGTTCGGACGGCGCCCTCCGGCAGCGCGGCCACCAGGGCATTCACGAGCGTCCCGAACCCGCCCCGCAGGGCCAGGAACGGCGAGTGGTCGCTGGGCGTGCCCGACGCGCGCATGGCCCGGGCGAGGCTCCGGTGGCCGACGGCGCGGGGGAGCGCCGACCGCACGCCGACATCCGACCCCGGCGTGCCGAACACGCCGCGTAGGAGCGGTTCGACCAGCCGCGTCGCCGCCTCGTCACCAAGGCGGCGCCGCACGACCGTCGCGGCCGGTTCGTCCGAGACGCCGATCGGCCGGCCGGGCAGGAGGGGTTCGACGGCCGCCCGGAGCCCGCCGCCCCGGGACAGCAGCCCCGCACGGACCGCGCGGCGGGCGGCCCCCGCAGAGGTCGGGATCCCCATGACCAGGCCCGGCGGGAAGGTGTGGAGGGTTCCGCCGCGCAGCAGGAACGCACGCCGCCCGCCCGGGGCGACCGCCACCAGCTGATCGCCCAGCCCCACCTCCTCGACGAGCGCCCGGCCCCGGGGCTTGGCGCCGAGGAACGCGTCGGGTCCCCATTCGACCGTGAGGCCGGCTCCGACGTCCTCGGTCAGCAGCTTTCCGCCGGGGCGTCCGGCCGCCTCGAGGACGACCACCTCGAGCTCCAGCCCCGCGGACCGGGCCTCGAGCGCGGCGGCCCGGGCTCCGGCGAGCCCGGTGATCCCCGCGCCGACGACGACGAGACGCACGTCCGCGATGGTACGGGCCCCTCGCCGACGTGGGCTTGTGGACACGGCGGACCATCGTCGAAACTGGGGCCATGACCGACGAGACGGATGACGTGGCGCTTCTCCGGCGGGCCGAGGAGGCGCTGACCGAGATCAAGGTCAGTCAGGGGCTGTCCGACCGGCACGCGTCGGTGCTGGCGGCCCTGCGGATCCGGCTGAAGGGGAGTGCCGGCAAGTCGCTCGAGGAGATGCTCGAGGCGGCCGGCGACCTGGAGTCGGACGAGGCGGTCAAGCAGAAGGGCTCGGAGCTCGACGCGCTGTTCGAGAAGGAGACCCGGCCGAAGCAGACCCTGGACGACCTCTTCGCCGAGCGCCCGAAGAAGCCGGAGTGGCCGTCCTAGCCCCGGTCGACGAACTCACGGCCGGCTGAGCAGAACGACAGGAAGTCGCACCACCGGCAGTGGTCTCCCGGCACCGGGTCGAACGCCCCGGCGGCCATGCCCGTGAGCGACTCCGCCAGCCGGGTCCGGATCGCCTCCGGGTCGTCGGCCGGCCACGAGTCCTCCGCGCCCTCGCCGAGGTACAGGTAGACGAGGCGGAGGTCCTCGGGTCGCTTGCCCCACACCGTCGTGCACGCGAGCGCGTACACGTCGAGCTGCAGCCGGGTGAGGGGGTCCCCGGGATGGGGCCGCCTGCCGGTCTTGTAGTCGACGACCTCCCACGCACCATCCGGCTCGCCGTAGATCGCGTCGATCCGACCGCGCAGCACGTGGCCGTCCACGTTGAGCAGGAACGCGCGCTCGGCGAACAGCGGCACCCGACCGGCGAACCGGCTGTCGAGGAACGCCTGCCGGAGTCGTTCCATCCGGCCGGGTTCGCCGGCGAGCTCCTCCGGCGTGAGGTCCGGCGGTTCGTCGAGGTCGATCAGCGTGGTCTGTCCGGAGGACCGGCGTTCGATCCACCGGTGGATCTCCGTTCCGATCCGGGCGGCGGGGCCGCTGAACCTGGGGAGCGGCCGGACGTACGACCAGTAGAACCGCTTGGGACAGCGCGCGTAGTCGACCACGCCGCTCACCGCGATGGTGGCCGGCATCCAGGGTGCGGGGTCGGCCGGGCGCTCGGCCTCCAGCAGGTGTGCGGCCAGCAGCCGCAGCTCGCCCGACTCGGCCTCGTACTCCGCCCCTTCCACGTCCGAAAGTGCCGCCACGGCGGAGGCCGGCGCCGCGCCAGCCAGCGCCGCCGTCCGCCACCCGTCGGGGAACAGGTCGTCCGCGTCGTCCGGCCGTGCCGGGCCGGGCCAGTCGCGCACGAGGCGTTCGCGATGGCCCTTCGCGGGGTGCTCCTCGGACGGCTCCGGCCCCCGGTCGACCGCCGCGTCGCCGGTGGTCTCCGCCCAGTCGGCCAGCTCGTCGAAGAACACGCTCGGCCTCTTCACCGTCTCTCCCTCGCCGTACCAGTGCGCGCCGCTGCAGCAGAGGCGACGCCGGGCCCGGGTGAGGGCCACGTAGCAGGTCCGACGCTCCTCGATGAGCTCCTGGTCCTTCAGCCGGTGCCAGAACTCCTTGAGGCTCCCGCCCGTGTACCGCGGCAGCACGTCGCGGTCGCCCCGGAGCTCGAAGTCGAGTGACTTCCCCTTCTCGGCCGGGTTGTGCTGGAGGCGGTTGTTCGGGAGCACGTCGCGGGCCATGCCCGGCACGAACACCGTGTCGAACTCGAGCCCCTTCGCCTGGTGGATCGTCATGACCTTCACCGAGTCGGCGTCGCTCGGCTGCACCGGCGACCACTCCTGCCGTTCGCCGTCCGCGACCACCGCCACGTAGTCGAGGAACGCGCGGAGCGTCAGCTCCCCCTCCACCGGCGTGAACGCGTGCACCTCGTCGAGGAAGGCGGCGATGTTCCGGCGCCGGGCCGAAGCGGTCTCCTGGTCGGGGTCCGCGTCGAGCTCAGCGAGCAGTCCGGTCCGCCGGACCACATCCGCCAGGAACTCGCCGACCGGCCGCCGGGCCTCCTCTCGGAGAACCGCCAGCTCGGAGCGGAACTCCCCCAGCCGCGTCCGAGCCTCGTCGGACAGGCCCTCGACCTCGTCGAGGTGCTCGAGGGCCTCGGCGAACAGATAGGGCGTCGCCTCGCCCTCCTCGATCTCGCGCATCGAGATGTTCCGGTCCTTGGCCCACCCGGCCACCCGGGCGAGGTCCTTGAACCCCACGCGGTACCGGGGCCCGAGCAGGATCCGGGCCAAAGCGACGCTCGCCCCCGAGTCGGCCACCGCCCGCGCGTACGCCAGCACCTCGACCACCTCGGGCAGCTGGAGCAGGCCGGACAGCCCGACGAACTCCGCCGGGATCGAACGCTCCGCGAAGGCCTCCTGCAGCGACGGGAACAGCCGGCTGGCGCGGCACAGCACGGCGACCGACGACCACGCGTCCCCCGCCGCGCGGCGTTCCAGGATGCGGTCGGCGATCCAGGCCGCCTCGGCCCATTCGTCCGAGCACCGCTGGAGGACGACATCGCCCTCGCCGTTGGCCGGCCACGGGCGGAGCTCCTTGTCGGGGTCGGGCCGCTGTTCCTCAGGCACCGGGGCGATGATCGTGTCGGCCGCCGCAAGGACCCGCGCGCCAGACCGGAAGTTCGTGTACAGGGGAAGCTTGGGCGACGGCTGCCCGTCCGCCAGCGGGAACTGCTTCGGGAAGTTGAGCAGGTTGTAGAGCGAGGCCCCGCGCCACGCGTAGATGTTCTGGTCGGGGTCGCCGACGGCCGTGACCGGGAATCCGTGGCCGAACACCTCCGCGATCAGCAGCGCCTGGGCGACGTTGGTGTCCTGGTACTCGTCGCACACGTCCCCGTTGCGCTCGACCACGTCGAGCGCCAGCGTGATCTGGTCGCCGAAGTCGATCACCCCGCGTTCGCGCTTCAGCGCCTCGAACACCTTGGCCGCCTCGGCGAGCTCGATGCGCTGCAACGCGGCCCGGTACGGGTCCTCGCTGCGGTAGTCCCTGAGGACCTCGAGCTGTTCCCGGTTGTAGTCGATGACCCGGTCGAGCGGGACGCGATGGTTCGCGCACTGGTCCGCGAGGTCGAGGATGTTGCCGATCAGCGTGGGCTGCCACTCGGCCTTGACCTCCCGGAACGACATCCGCTCGAGCACCATCCGGCAGAGCTCCGCCCGCTGCGCCGGGGTCAGCACCCGCTGTCCGGGCTCGATTCCCGCGCGGAGGCCGTAGCGCTCGAGGACCTGCGCGGCGAACCCGTGGTAGTTGAGGATCTCGGGTTCCTCGCCCTCGGCGAGGTCGAGCGTACGCAGCGCCCGGCGGATGCGGAGCGTCAGGTTCTCGGTGGCCTTGTTGGTGAACGTGAGGCACAGCACGTTGCCCGGATACACACCATCGTGGCCGGCCTCGACCCTGCCGAGCGCGACGAGCGCGAGGTAGACGATCCGGGCCGCCATCACGGAGGTCTTGCCGGAACCGGCCCCCGCCACGACCACGTACGGCCGCAGCGGCATGGAGATGGCCGTCCACTGCTCGTCCGTGGGCTCGGACCCCATCGCCGCGACGATCTCCGGCGGGAACGCGCTCATCACCCATCCTCCGGCGGGAACCCGCTCACGACCCGTCCTCCCACGAGAACGAGGTCTGTCCCCCGTTCGCCACCGGCACGGGCTCGGGCGGCTCGACGGGGTGGCCCGTGAGCGGCGGCGAGGGCTCGGCCGGGGAAAGCGTCGGCGGCCTGACCTCGCCCCCGCCCGGACCGTCCGGTTCGGGGTCCTCCACGCGGGCGTCGTCGGGCGTCGCGGTGGCCACCGGGAACACGGGAGCGCCCTCGGGCCACAGCGAGCAGAGCGTCTGGAAGTCGCAGAACCTGCAGTTGGCGGCCGGGTTCGGGCGGTAGACCTCCTCGACGTCGAGGGTCCGGATCCTCGCGATCAGCCCGGACAGCCGTTCCTTCATGCCGTCGACATATGGCTGCCGTTCGTCGCCGGAGGGCATCCACGTGAGCGGCGCGACGCCCTCGCGCCCCTCGCGGCCGCGGACGAACGCCAGCTGGACCGCGCGGATCGGCCGGAACTCCTCGAGCGCCTCGGCCTCGTCGACAGCGATCGTGTAGATCCCGAGCTGGAGGTTGTCCTCGGCCTTGCCGGCGCGGTCGGCCTTCCCGGTCTTGTAGTCGACGATCCGGTTGCCGCCCGACGTGATCCCCTCGATCCGGTCGATGTAGCCGGTCACCGTCGCCCCGTCGAACTCGAACACGAACCGTACCTCGCGCCCGAGCGATGGCGACTCGCCGTAGGTGCGGTGCCAGTTGGGCAGCATGACCTCCCCGACCAGGCGGCGGAACGCCTCGCTCACCGCGAACGAGGGGAACTCCGCCTGCCGCCACCGGTGCTCCGCGGCCTCCGTCAGGCCGTCGAGCGACTGCGGCAGCTTGCCGTTCTCGTATTCCTCGATGAGCGTGTGGACGAGGTGTCCGACCCAGGCCTGGTACCCGCTCGGGCTGCCGAGCCCGAGCTCCTCGTTCAACACGTACTGCAGGTCGCAGTTCTCGAGGGTCGACAGTCGTGAGTACGACACGCGGACGGTCTCGTGCAGCGGGCGGCCGTCGTCGGTCCACCCCCGCTGGAACCACCATCGCGAGGGGTCGACGCCGAGCGCGGCCAGGCCGTCCAGGGCGGCGAGCCGCGCGGCGCGCGTGGGGCCGGTCGCGAGGGTTCGTCGCCACGCCGCGGCGGCCTCGGGCGTCGACAGCGGCGCGCGGGCGACGCCGTCCGGCCGTCGCCACGTGGCCCCGGCCTCCTCCACGAACCGCGACCGGGCCGACAGCGTGTCGTCGTCCTGCCGGTCGGTCGCCGTG
The DNA here is from genome assembly GCA_036557505.1 of Actinomycetota bacterium. GTDB lineage: Bacteria > Actinomycetota > UBA4738 > UBA4738 > JACQTL01 > DATBHM01. The sequence goes on from DATBHM010000033.1 coordinate 6,348, forward strand.
AGGACCACCGCCCGCCGGGCCCGGGCCGTCACCATGGCGAACAGGCGCCGCTCGTCCGCCAGCCGGAGCCGGTTGCGTTCCGACTGCGGGATGCGTCGATCCAGCACCGCGAGGTCGAACATGGGTTCCGGCCGTGACAGGCTGGGGAAGTTCCCCTCGACCGCGCCGACCACGACGACCGCGTCGAACTCCGTGCCCACCGCGCCGTGTGCGGTGAGCACGTGCACCGCGTCGGGCGCGGGCCCGCCTGGCCCCTCGAGCCCCGGGCCGCCCGACCCGGCGTCGATGTCCTCGAGGAACGCGGCCACGGGCCGTTCCCCACCATCTGCCGCCACGGCGACGGCGCCCGCGAACGCGACGACCGCGTCGAGGTCGCGGCGGGCCCGCTGGTCCCGCTCGGCCTCATCGACCAGCCGCCGGGACGACGGCAGGTCGCGCCACAGGATCGAGAACGCGTCGACCACCGACCGGCTGGCGACGTCCCCCGCCCGGGCCAGCGTCTCGCGAAGCCGCCGCACGTCGGCCGCCGTCTGGTCCGGGAGCTCCTCCGTATGCTCCAGCGCTTCCGCCGGCGGCCGCCCGGCCTGGGCCGCGGCCCGGATCATGCCCCGGGCGATCGCAGGCGCCACCCGGGCGAGCTCGGACGTGAGCACCGACTCGACGAGGGCATCGCGTTCCCCGGGCGCGGCCAGCCAGCGCAGCGCGAGCACCAGGGGCGCCGTGGCCGGCTCCGCCGCCAGGGACAGCCCGCGTTCGGCCGTCCACCGCGGGATCGCGGCGTCGTCGAGGGCCCGAACGAGGCCGGCGGCCTGCGTGCCCTGGCGCCGGACCACCACGGCCATCCGGCTCCACGGGATCCCCTGGTCGACGTGGAACCGGCGGAGCGCGCGCGTCACCGCCGCGAGCTCCTCGGACTCGTGGGTCGCCGTGACCGCGTCGACGGTCACCGTGCCGTCCGAACGGTGGTCGACGTCGAGCTCGACGTGACCGGCCCCCGGCATCCGTTCGGCGAAGTGGCGGATCGGCTCGTCGGTCGTCCCCTGGAACGAGAACACGTGGGCCCCGGGGTCCCCGGCCACGACCAGCGTCCTCGGCCGGAGCCCGGCGAGCAGCGCCTCCGCGGCGAACGTCGTGTCCTGGTAGTCGTCGACCAGCAGGTGGTCGTACGGCGGTTCCCCCTTGGGTGCGGCGGCCGCCGCCTGCTCCACGAGGCCGGCGAAGTCGACCAGCCCCTGGTCGTCGAGCCCGCGTTGGTAGCGCTCGAGGAACCCCGCCAGCTCGGCCCACCCGCCGAGCCCGGCCTCCGCGGCCCTGCGACGGATGTCGTCCGGCTTCAGCAGGGCCTCCTGCGCCCTGGCCAGGAACTGCCGGATCTGGTCGGCGAACCCCCGGAGCCGGAGCATCGACCCGTACGCCGGCCAGTCGGCCGGGTCCTCGCCGGCGAGCAGGTCGCGGACCCTGGCGAACTGGTCCGCGGCCGGCAGGATCTCGGGCGGCTGGTCGTAATCGAGCGAGCCGTGCCGGATCCCCATGACGTGGTACGCGAGGCCATGGATCGTCATGACCCGCAGGTCGGGGAGCGACAGGCGCATCCGCCCCAGCAGATGGTCGCGCGCCTCGCGCCGGCCCCGGCCGGACCCGACCACCAGGGCCACGCGTTCCGGGTCCGCACCCCCCTCGATCAGCCGGGCGAACCGCTCGCGCAGGACGGCCGTCTTCCCGGTGCCGGGGCCGCCGGTCACGAGGAGCGGGCCGGAGTCGTGTTCCAGGACGCGGGACTGCGAGGGGTCGGGCTCGAACGTCATTCCGAGGCGGATGCTACTGCTGGCCTCCGACATTCCCGCAACGGCCGGTCGGGCCTTCCGGCAGCGCCGGACCACTGCGCGGCGCCGTGGTGGCCGCCGGGTCCGGTCAGTGGACCCTACGACCGCGCAGCCAGCGGTCGATGTCGGGCAGCGCGATCTGGCCGACGATCCGTCCGTCCTGCACCACGATGGCCGGAAGCCGCGCTGCGACCAGACGGTTCGCCACCTCGTCCAGCTTCTCTTCGAGGCCGACCTGGAGCACCCCGTTCGGCGGGAGCATGGCGTCGCGTACCGGTCGCAGCGGATTCTCGCTCCCGATCTTCCTGGCCGACTCGAACGTCAGCACGCCGACCATCGGCTGGAACTGGTTCGACACGGGGAATGTCTCGTGCTCGTGGCCGCGGAGATACCGGTCGAGCGCCTCCGACAGGGAGATGTCCTCCGGGATGATCTCCGGCGGCGGCCCCATGGCCTCGTGCACGGTTCCCTTCGCGAGGTCGTCGAAGATGCGCTCGCGGTCGAGCGTCGCCTTCGCACTCTGGAACATCATCGCGCTGATCAGCAGGAGCCAGATCCCGCTGTCGAGGTCGCTGCGGACGATGAGGTACAGCCCCGCCGCGACGCCGATCGCCCACACGACCATCCCCGACCGGGCGGCGATGGAGTTCGCCTTGCGCTCGTTGCCCGTGAGCTTCCAGATGCCCGCGTGCAGGATCCTCCCGCCGTCGAGGGGGAACCCCGGCAGGAGGTTCGCCAGCCCCAGGAAGACGTTCAGCCCCCCCACCCATCGCACCGTGTCGTGCACGGCGGGCGCCATGTGGACGAACGACGCACCGAGGAGCCCGAACCCGATCGCGATGCTCGTGAGCGGCCCCACGACGGTGGTGAGGAACTCGTCGGAGGGCTTCTCCTCCATCTGAATGCCGGTCGCCCCGCCGAACATGAACAGCCGGATGCCGGTGACCGGGAGCTTGCGGAGCCGCGCCACACCCGCGTGGGCGAGCTCGTGTCCCAGGATCGATCCGAGGAACAGCAGCGCCGTCAGCAGGCCGATCGAGACCGCGGTCCCGGTTCCGAGGACGGGTCCGTACAGCGAGACCTGCGAGTAGACGATGAACGCCGCGAGCAGGAACCAGGACGCGTCGACGGAGATGGGGATGCCCCCGATCGAGCCGATCTTGAAGCTCCTGCCGAACATCCTGCCTCCGCGATCAGCGTACCCCCCGGGGATCGCTTGCCTGGGTCCCGGGGCTGAACGTTCCCTGAGGACCGTCCGCCCCGGGGGATGGGTCGGCCCGCAGCCGGGGGACATGAAGATGACTCGATCGAGCCATTCCATCCTTCGAACACATGTTCGATGATGCCCTGGTCATGAACGCGCTTCGGACCTGGCTCGAGGAGCTCCGCTCGGAGCCGCTCCGCCGGCTGGCGGACGAGGAGCTCGAGGACCGCCTGAGCGAGCTCGCGCGAACCCGCCGGGTGGTCGAGGCCGAGTCCGCCCGGACGGTGGCGGAGATCGAACGGCGCGGTTCGTTCGGGGTGGACGGGCACCTCTCGGTCACCTCGTTCGTCGAGTCCCGCCTCGGCGTCGGGTGGTCGGAGGCCGCCCGGGAGGTTCGGATGGCCCGTGCGCTCGAACACATGCCGGCGGCGCGGGAGGCGCTCGGGCTCGGCGAGGTGTCCTCCTCGGCGATCGGGGCCCTGGCCGCGGCGCGCGAGGCCAACCCCGAGGCGTTCTCCGAGGTGGAGGAGGACCTCGTCGAAGTGGCCAGAACGATGCCCGCCCGGGGGCTCAGGCTGGCGGTGGAGCGGTGGAGAGTCCGGGTCGAGCCCAGGGCCGCCGAACGGGAGGACGCCGAGCGGTTCGAGCGCCGCTGCATGCACGTGTCCCGGTCCCGGGACGGGATGGTGCGGGTCGACGGCAACCTCGACCCGGAGACCGGCGCCACCCTCAGCACCGCCCTGGACGCCGTGACGGGGGCGTGGGTGCGGTCCCGGCACGACGACCCGCGCTCGCCGGCCCAGCGCCGGGCCGACGCCCTGGGCGAGGTCTGCCGCGGTTGGCTCTCGCACTCGGATCGTCCGATCGTGGGCGGGGAACGGCCGCACATCACCGTGGTGGCCGATCTCGAGACGCTGGAGGGCCGCTCGCCGGGGCGCTCGGAGACCTCGGTCGGGACCCCGGTGCCGGCGGAGACCGTGCGACGCCTCGCGTGCGACGCGCAGGTGTCGCGGGTCATCACGTCGGGCCGCTCGGAGCCGCTCGACGTCGGGCGGACGGTGCGGGTCGTGCCGCCGTCGCTCCGCCGCGCGCTTTCGGTACGCGACCAGGGCTGTGCCTTCCCGACCTGCGATCGTCCGGTGTCGTGGTGCGACGCGCACCACGTCCGGCACTGGGTGGACGGTGGCCAGACCGAGCTGTCCAATCTGGTCCTGCTGTGCAGGCGGCACCACCGCATGACCCATTCCGGGTTCCGGGTGCAGATGATCGAGGGGCGGCCGTGGTTCCGCCGGCCGGACGGCTCGGTGATCGAGGATCGTGCCTCGCCGTGACGCGCGCTACTCGTCCAGGTCGAGGAGGCCGGCGAGCTGGCGGGCGTTGTTCACCGCATAGTCCCGGTAGCAGTTGTTCATCAGGACGTGGGTCTCACGCGCCGAGCTCGACATGTCCTCGATCTTCGGCACCCACTCCTCGAGCTCCTCCTGCCGGTAGTCGTAGGCGAACCGTTCGGCCGCCGAGACGCCCTTCTTCGTGAACTGCCCGGCGTCGCGCGAATGGAACCGTACGAGCGCCAGGTCCCTGGTGGTCGTGGCGGCGACCGGTGGGATGCTCGAGTCCAGCCCCTGGGGCATGTCGACCGCGACGTACGGCAGGTCGTGGTCCTCCAGCCAGGCAAGCGTCTCGTCCTGGTTCCTCGGCTCCATCCACGACTTGTGGCGAAACTCGATCGCGACGCGGAAGTCCGGCAGCCGTTCCGCGCACTCGACGAGGTACTGCTTGTGGTACCCGCTGATGACGAACCACTGTGGGAACTGGAACAGCACCGCCCCCAGCTTGCCCGCCGAGTGCAGGGGCATGAGCGCATCCGCGAACCGCTTCCAGACCTCGTCGACGAGGTCGTCGGGGAGCTGTTCCCGGTAGACGTTCCGCTTGTCGGCCTGTTCCGGGGGGAGCGCCTCGCGGAGATCCTTCGGCATGCGGTCGGGCCTGGTGGGGTGGTTCGTGAGGAGGGAATACGCCTTGATGTTGAACGTGAAGTGCTGGGGCGTGCGCTCGAGCCACAGGACCGAGTTCCGCTCGGTGGGCGGGGAGTAGTAGGTGGAGTCCACCTCGACGATCGGGAACCGACCCGCGTAGAAGCGGAGCCGTTCCTCCGGCGTCTTGGCCTCCGGCGGGTAGAACGTTCCCGCCTTGATGAGGGTCGGCTCGGTCCACCCGCAGATGCCGATCAGGATCTCGCCCATGCGTCGTCCGAGCCTACCGGCCCAGGGCCGGGCGGTCCGGGCGCCGGGGAAGCGGGGGCCCCCACCTGCTGTACCCCGGATGAGGGAACGCCCGACCACGGGTGAGGGAGGAGCGACGCCCGCGGCGAGGGGGGTGCCGCGGGCGTCGCTGTTGAGTCAGTCTAGTGTCCCTCGGCGATCGCTGCCGCCTTTCGTCGTCGCCATGTTCGTCGTCGCCGGAACCCGAGCCCTCGTCCCCGACCCTGGGTTCGTCTCCTCGCCATAGGCTCGGTTCCCCGAGGGGGCTGCGGAGAGCTCGTTAGGTTCCCGCGTCGAGGACGACGTCCGCCAGGCGGTCGACCTGATCGAGATCCGGCACCGTCGGATCCCAGATGAGCTCGTCGACCCCGCCTGCCGCGAATTCCCGCTGCCGGGAGAGGATCGCCTCGGGCGTCCGAGGAACCGATTCGGCGAAGCCGACCACGCGGTCCCCGAGGAACGAGTAGTAGGCCAGGATCGACCGACGGGACGTCTCGGCGTGTTCCTCACCCAGCCCGAAGTACGACAGGGCGTACACGTACGCGTCCCCCTCCCGGCCGGCCCGCCGCCACGCGTCGCGAACCCGTTTCACGAGCGGCGCCACGACCTCGGGCGGCGCTCCGCCGGCGGTCCACCCGATGCCGTGCTGAGCCACGCGCTCGAACGCCACGTCGGCCGTCCCGCCGATCACGAGCGGCGGTCCGCCCGGGCGAACCGGATTCGGGGCGACCCTTCCGTCGAACCCGGGAAGGGCCTCGCCCGCGAGCGCCGCCG
>DATBHM010000034.1:0-2407 GCA_036557505.1 Actinomycetota bacterium
CGAGGAACTCCTCGTTCATGTACCTGCGGTGCAGGGCCGGGCCCTTGAACCGGTCGCGCGGCGCGAGCTCGCCGAACCCCCGCGGCGGGAGGTACGGGGCGTGGGCCTCCATCACGTTGAGGAACAGGAACCACGGCCGCCGGTCGCCCGTGTCGTCCGCCAGCGCGCGGACGTGTTCCAGCGCCTCCCGCGAGCCGAGGTCACGGCCGCTGCTCGCATCGCGGAGACGTCCGGACGTGCGCCCGGCCCGCCGGCGCAGCCCCTCCGGCGCGAGGTCGCGCATCCGCCAGTGGTGGTCGGGCTCCGCCACGGAGGGCTTCGCCCCCGCCGGCCCCACCGGGTGGAACTCCTCGAACCCGAGATCGAATCCCATCTCCCCCGAGATCCACGGGTTGGCGGAGATGCCGATCGTGCGGTAGCCGGCCGCCGACAGGACCGAGGGCAGCCACCGGTCGCGGAGGCGTTCGATGGCCGGCCGGAGCGACGCCAGCCTGCGGTCGGCGGTGATCGCCGCCGCGCCGGTCACGCCGTGGTCGAACGGCAGCAGGCCGGTGAACATCGAGGCGTGCGAGGGCACCGCCCACGGGGAGGTGCTGATGGCGACGGCGGCCTGTCCGCGTTCGGCGAGCGAGTCGAACGCCGGCGTGTACGCCCTGCCGTGGAACGGCCCGAAGTGGTCGGCGCGGGCGGTGTCGAGCACCACGAACAGGACGTTCGGCCGGTCGCTCGCACCCACGGCGGGCGAATCTACCGCGCCCCCCGCGGGTACCGTGTTCGGCCGTGACCTCCGAGCGGCCGCCGTTCCCGTTCATCGTCGCCTGCGGGCGGTCGGGGACGACGATGCTGCGGGTGATGTTCGAGCAGCACCCGGACATCGCGATCCCGCCGGAGTCGTACTTCCCGGTGAGCTTCTGGCGGCGGCGCGAGCGGTACGCGACCCCGGACGGGGGGATCGATCTCGCCGTGATGGCCGGGGACCTCCTGCGCCACGAGCGGTTCCTGGCATGGCGGGTCGATCCGGCCCTGGTGCGCGAACGCCTGACCGGTGTCGCGTCCGACTACCCCGAGGCCATCCGCCGCGTGTACGAGCTGTACGCGTCGTCGCACGGGAAGGCCAGGTACGGCGACAAGACGCCGCCGTTCCTCATGCACATGCGGATGCTGGCGGAGCGGTTCCCGGAGGCGCGGTTCGTCCACCTGGTGCGGGACGGGCGCGACGTGGTGCTGTCGCTCCGGGACCAGCCGTTCGCGCCGTCGTCGTTCACCGGCGCGGCGGAGTACTGGGCCGGCAGGGTTCGTCGTGCGAGGCAGGCGGGCGAGCGCCTCGGGCCGGCGAGGTACCGCGAGGTTCGGTACGAGGATCTGGTGGCCGATCCGGAGCGCGAGCTCCGGGGGCTGTGCGGGTTCGTGGAGCTGGCGTACTCGCCGGCCATGCTCGCGTACCGGGACACGTCGAACATCCCGGTGACCGACAAGATGCGGGCGAGCGGCGCCCTGCGGAGGCCGGGCGAGAGCCGTCGCGACTGGCGAACCCAGATGACGCCGCGCCGGCTCGAGGTGGTCGAGGCGGTGGCCGGCGATCAGCTCGAGGCGTTCGGCTACGGGCTCGCGACGACCCCGTCGGTCCGGGCGAAGGCCACGGCGTCCACGGTCAGGACCTGGCGCCGAACCGGCGGCAAGGCGGCGGGCGCGGTGGCCGGGCGGCTCCGACTGGGGTCATCGCCGCGGACGGGAGCGGTCTGACGGGCCCGGTTGAGGTTGGTTCGATGTCGGACCCTCGTGATTCGATACCGGTCGCGATGCGTGGGACATCGAGTTGGAGCCCGAGTCGGAGCCCGAGTCGTCGGACTCCTCGGGCAAGGTGTGGGGGGGCACGTCACCGTTCGTCGACTCCAGGAGTCACGATTCCGCGACATCGACCCGGGAACACGCCGGGACACTCCGCGATGGTGAGCACGACTCGGGCCACCTGGCCGTCGATCTCGCCGATTCGATGTCATCGTTCATCGACTTCCGGAGTCACCTTGCGGCGACACGGCTCTCTGGGTGTCCCCGGCTCCGACATCGGGAGCGGAAGGGGCCGGGGTCGACGGGCCGCGCCCCCACGGCACGGGCCGGGGTCGGAGGAACGCCGGTGAGGATCCGCACGCCGGCTGACATCGCCCGGGCGGTCCGAGAGGCGCGGATGGTGGAACGCCTGACCCAGGCCGATCTCGCGGACACGATCGGGGTCAGCAGGGCCTGGGTCATCCGTCTCGAACGGGGTGCGCCCGGAATCCAGCTCGGCAAGACCCTGTGGGCGATGCAGTCGCTCGGTCTCCACACGACCGTTCGGTTCTCGCAGCTCGGTGAACCCCGCGATCTCGAAACGACCGACGGGTTCTCGCGGCTCGGTGAACTCCGCGAC
>DATBHM010000035.1:0-14084 GCA_036557505.1 Actinomycetota bacterium
GACGCGCACTTCTCCGACCCGGTGTTCGTCGACCTCCGCGGCCGTGAGCCCGGCGCGATGTGGACCATGCTCACCGGCCGGGCGGAGGACCTGACGGTGGAGCTCCGCGAGCACGACGCCGACGGCGACACCGGCCACGCCCACTGGATCGCCAACTACACGTTCACCCAGACCGGCCGGAAGGTGCACAACGACGTCCGGGCGGCGTTCCGGTTCCGGGACGGGCTGATCGTCGACCACGTCGACACGTTTGACTTCCCGAGATGGGCCCGGCAGGCGCTCGGGACGACCGGGCTGCTGCTCGGATGGACGCCGATGGTCCGGAACAAGGTCCGCGCGCAGGCGCGGGCGGGGCTCGACAAGTTCCTCGCGTCGAACGACTGAACCCGCGCGAACTTCCGGAATCCCCCGACCGGGGCCGGCCGTAGTACCACCGACATCCGTCCATCCGGGTGGCGGACAGGCCGCCGCGCGTCCCCCGCGCAGACGAAGGAGGTTCCGCATGCCCAGACGATGGTCCGCGTTCGTCGTTCCGGCGCTCGCCCTGCTGCTCGCCATCCCGGCGACGGCGTCCGCCGCACAGGCCAAGGGCCAGAACGCCAACGCCTACATCCGCACCAAGCTCGTGTCGAACCAGATGGGAGGGGCGCAGCAGCAGGACACCGACCTCGTGAACGGCTGGGGCCTGGTCGCCGGCCCGTCGACCCCGTGGTGGGTCGCCGACAACGGCACCGACCTCTCGACCCTCTACGACGGGACCGGCGCGAAGCAGTCCCTGGTCGTGAACGTCCCGAGCGCCCCGACCGGTGCGGTGTTCAACGGCGGGACCGGCTTCTCCGTCACCGACGGCACGAACTCCGGCGCCGCGCTGTTCATCTTCTCCACGGAGGAGGGAACCATCCTCGGCTGGAGCCCGGGGGTCCCGCCTCCACCGCCCTCGACGCAGGCCCAGCCCGCGGCTGACCGTTCCGACGTCGGCGCGATCTACAAGGGCCTCGCCATCGACCCCGATGCCCAGCGGCTGTACGCGACCGACTTCCACAACAACCGCGTGGACGTGTTCGACGACACCTTCACCCTGCTGAACCTGCCGGGCGCGTTCACCGACCCGAAGATCCCCGACCACTTCGCACCGTTCGGCATCCAGGACATCGACGGCACGATCTTCGTCACGTACGCGAAGCAGGACGCCGACGCCGAGGACGATGTGGACGGCCACGGGCTGGGATTCGTCGACGCCTACGACACGAACGGCATGCTGCTGGGCCGCGTGGCCACGCGGGGGCTGCTGGATGCGCCGTGGGGCGTCGTGATGGCGCCGGAGGGCTTCGGCCGGTTCGGCGGCGACCTCCTGATCGGGAACTTCGGCAACGGGCAGATCAACGCCTTCGCCGAGCGGCCGAACGGATCCTGGTCGCACCGCGGCCGCCTCCGCTCGGAGAAGGGCAAGCCGCTCACGATCGACGGGCTGTGGGGGCTCGGGTTCGGCAACGGGACCCGCTCCGGCCCGACCGGAACGCTGTACTTCTCGGCCGGTCCGCACGACGAGGCTGACGGGCTGTTCGGCTCGATCGTGCCGGCGGTGCAACAGCCAGCGTAGCCGATCGTCGGAACGGCCGGGCGGCGGGCCTCCCCGGCATCAGGAAGCCCGGGTCCCGGCGTCCGATGCGGCGGCGTCCTGCGGGGGGCCGGGCCGCGCGAGCCCGTGCTCGGCGGCCCACTCCCCGGGGCGCTGCCGTTCCTCGATGGTCTGCTGCGCGACCTCGCGGAGCTTGCCGCGGCGGCCCCGTTCGACCGCGAGCGACACGTAGCACAGCCCGCCCACCGGGATGGGCAGCCAGAAGTTCACCAGCCGGTAGGTGATGACACCCAGGATGGCCGGCCCCCGCGTCATCCCGAACCCCACCAGGGTCGCCGTAAGCACGGCCTCGACCACGCCGAGCCCGCCTGGAGTGACCGGGATCGCGGCGAGCACGTTCGCCAGGCCGTAGGCCACCATCAGCTCGACGGGGCCGGGCGGCGTGCCGTAGGCCGCCAGGAACACCCACAGGGATGCCGCGTCGAAGATCCAGTTCGCGGCGGCCCACCCGATCGCCCGGAGCAGCAGCCGCCGGTCGCGGAGCAGCGACCGGATCCGGGCGGCCAGCCGGTGGACCATCCGGTGGACCTTCTCCTCGTCGAGGAACGGCAGCTTCCGGGCGACGGCCCGGAACACCTTCGCGGCGCGGGCCTCGCCCCTCGTCAGGGCCAGCACCAGCAGGGCGAACGCCCCGATCAGCACCGCGCCCACGGCGGCCGCGGTGACGTACACGGGGTTGAACCCGTGCAGCGGGATCGAGACGACGAGGGCCAGCCACAGCAGGAGGTTCAACACGACCGCCGAGCCGATCCCCTGGGTCCCCAGTGCGAACCCGGCGTCGGTCCCGCCCACGCCGGCCTCGGTGAGCAGGCGGTAGCCCAGCCCTGCCCCCACCGCCCCCCCGCCCGGCACGATGTGGCTGATCGAGAGCGTGGACAGGTCGATGCGGACGATCCGGCCGAACCGGGGCCGCGTCTCGACCGGCAGCACCGTGCGGGTGAGCTGGGCGTATGCCGAGAGCGCGATCGCCTCCAGGCCCACTCCGGCCAGGATCAGCCAGATGTTCGCGTCGGCGATGAGCGAGAGGGAGTGCCGGATCCCGGGGATCTGGGGCAGCACGAGGTACTCGACGACCAGCAGGAGCAACAGGAGCATGACCAGCCGCTTGACCGGCTTCTTGACCTTCACGCTGGAGTCGTCCCCCGCCCTCGTCGGCTACGCGACGACCTTCACGTTGAACATCGGCGACTCCCGCGCTCCCATCAACTGCAGCCACAGGGGCAGGTACATCTCCATGGCCCGCGCGCCGCGGATGCCGCCGAGGTCGATCACGTGGCGCCACCCGAACGCCTCCAGCAGCGAACGGACCGTGGCCTTGGCCGCCCCGTCGTCGCCAGCCACGAACATGGTGTGGTCACCGTCCGCGACGTCCGCCGGACGAACCATGACCGCGGCGGTCACCGTGTTCAACGTCTTCACGACGCGCGCCCCCGGATGGGCCCGCTGGATGCGTTCGGCCAGCGAGTCGTCGTTGCACACCGAGAGCAGCGGCGGGAACCCCTGCGAGTGGTCGAGGGGGTTGGACACGTCGGCGATCACGACGCCGTCGAGGTCGCCGGCCGAGCCGAGCGCCTCGAGCGAGCCGTCGCCGGCCGTCGCGTTGAACACCACCTCCGCGCCGGACGCCGCGTCGGCGAAGGTGGCGATGGGGACGTCCGGGGTGTTCGCGTGCCACTGGGCGAAGGTTCCCGAACCGTCCCACGACTCGGTCGTCCTCGCCAGGCTGGCCTCGACGTCGCGCGTGCCGACCCGCGTCTCGTGACCGAGGCCCGCCAGCCGCCCCGCCAGCGTCCGGCCCACCGTTCCCGTTCCCAACACCGCGACCCGCACCGGCGCACCTCCTCGTCGTCGAGTCTGGAACGTACCCCGCCCCAGCCCGGCGCACGTCGTGGCCGGGCAGGTCGACGGCGGCGGCGGGCGGTTCGGCCCGTGCTCCGGCCGGTGCGGTCGCCGGTGCCGGGCTACGGGGAGATCTCGACGGCGACCGCCGGGCTGAACCCGCTCGCCTTGTTGTTCGACAACCGGTGCACGCGCGACCGGAACAGGTACTCGCCGGCCTTGGTCGGGGTGAACTTCACGATCGCGTGCTTGAACTTGGTCTTGAACGCGCTGAACGCGCCGTCGCCCGGCCCCTTCATCTGCACGTCGAATGCGAGTCCGGCCGGAGGGGCGACCGTGGAGACCCGGATCCGCTGGACGTGGCCAACGTGCTGGGTGCCGGTGTTCAGCCACCGGTCGGGGACGTTGACCTTGCCCCGCATTCCGAACGTGGGGCTGCCGTGGAACTGGCAGTAGTACGGGAACGACCCCGCAAACTGGAAGACCTTCGTCTTGCTCCCCCCCGGCGCGACGCTCCCCGTGTCGAAGAACCCGGTGTTGGACGTCGCGGTGTGGTCGAACCCCGACGAGGTGTTCACCCACTTCACCGAGTCGCCGAGGTTGATCGCGCTCGGCGTCGGATCGAACGTGAGCTGCTGGGTCATGTCCACCGTGCTGGTCGCGGCACGGGCGGGCAGGGCGATGGCCAGGACCGTCAGGCCGGCCAGCACCATCGAGAGCGCGCGCTTCATCGTTCGTTCCTCCTGGTTCGGTCGGCGGGCGGCGTTCGCCGGGATCGGTTGCGGTTCGGGACATTCTTCCATCCTCCGGCCCCCGCTCGGCAAGAGGGCGTGAACACGTCCGAAACCCGCCAGACGGGCCCGACGCGGCGGGCGTATACCTCCGGCGTGGACTTCGAGACGGCGTACCGGGCGGTCGAGAGCCGCGACGGGCGGTTCGACGGGCGGGTGTTCTGCGGGGTGCTGTCGACCGGCGTGTACTGCCGGCCGATCTGCCCCGTCCCGATGCCGCAGCGGGATCGCGTCCGGTTCTTCCCCACGGCGGCAGCCGCCGAGGAGGCCGGGTTCCGGGCGTGCCGGCGGTGCCGCCCCGAGACCAGCCCGGACTCGCCGGACTGGGACGTCCGGGCCGACCTGGTCGGCCGGGGTCTGCGTCTGATCGCGGACGGGGTGGTCGACACCGACGGCGTCGACGGGCTGGCCCGGCGGCTGGCCGTGGGCTCGCGCCAGCTGCACCGGACCTTCGTCGCCGAGCTGGGAACGGGCCCGCTCGCGGTCGCCCGGACCCGGCGGGCCCGGCTGGCCAAGCAGCTGCTGGAACAGACCGACCTGCCGAGCACCGAGGTGGCCTTCACGGCGGGGTTCCGGTCGGTCCGTCAGTACCACGACACCGTCCGGCGTTCGTACGGACGAACACCCTCGGAGATCCGGGCCCGGCGGCGGCGGGACGACGCCGGAGGCGGCGGCCTGGCGTTGCGGCTGGCGTACCGGCCGCCGCTCGCGGCGGCCGGGCTGATGCGGTTCCTCGAGGCCCGGGCCGTCCCGGGCCTCGAGGAGGCCTCCCCCGGCGTGTTCCGGCGCTCGCTCCGGACCCGATCGGGCGGGGCGGCCGTGCTGTCGCTCTCCCCGCACCCCACCGCGCCGCACGTCACGCTCGAGGTCGCGGTGGACGAGCCGACCGAGCTGGGCCCGGTCGTCCAGGCGGCCCGGCGGCTGTTCGACCTCGACGCCGACCCGGCGGCGATCGACGGCGCGCTCGCGGCCGATCCGGCCCTCCGGGCATCGGTCGCGGCGGCGCCGGGACTGCGGCTCCCCGGCGCCGCCGACCCGTTCGAGCTGGCCGTCAGAATCGTGATCGGGCAGCAGGTGTCGGTGGCCGGCGCGCGGACCCTCACCGCCCGTGTGGTCGCCGCGCTCGGCGAGGCGCTCGACCCGCCCGCGGGGACCGTCACCAACCTGTTCCCCGACGCGGCCGTCCTGGCCGACGCCCCGCTGGAGGGGATCGGCCTGACGCGGTCCCGGGCCGGGACCGTACGCCGGCTGGCCGAGGCGGTCGCCGTGGGGAAGATCGACCTCTCGGGCGGCTCGGACCTCGACGACACGCTCGCGGCCCTGGGCGAGGTGCCGGGGGTGGGGCCGTGGACCCGGTCGCTGGTGGCCATGCGCGTCCTCCGGGACCCGGACGCGTTCCCGGAGAGTGACCTGGGCGTCCGGCGGGGCGCCGAGGCGCTCGGCCTGCCCTCCACCCCGGCGGCGATCCTGGCCCGGGCGGAGGCGTGGCGCCCGTGGCGCGGATACGCGGTGATGCACCTGTGGCGTGCGGCGTCCGGCCCGCCCTCCTGACCGACGGGCGCCGAGCGGGGGGGACACGTCGTCGATGCGCCGGTACCTGCGACTGCTCCGGAACCGCCCGTTCGCCGCCCTGTGGGCCGGATCGACGGTCTCCGCGATCGGCGACGCGATGACGTGGGTGGCGATCGCCTGGCTGGGGTTCGGACGCGGCGGCGCCGGACTGGTCGCGGAGCTGGTGGTGGTGTCGACGGCGCCGGTGGTCGTGGGCGGGCCGGCCATGGGGATCGCGCTCGACCGGTTCGAGCGCCGCCGGGTGCTGCTCGTGGTGAACGGGTTCCTGGGCTGCGCCGTGGCGTCCGTCCCCCTGTGGGAGGCGGTCGGCGGCACTGCGCCGACGTGGCTGCTGTTCGCGGTGGGGGGGCTGTACGGCCTCCTGAAGATGGCGAACTGGGCGGGCGTTCCCTCGCTGATCCCCGACCTGGTCGGCTCCGCCGACCTCGACACCGCCAACGCCATGGAGTCCGCCACGTTCGGGATCGCCGACGTCGCGGGCCCGGCCGTGGCCGGCGCCCTGATCGCGCTGTTCGGGGCCGAACGCGTCCTCGCCGTCGACGCCGCGACCTACCTGGTGTTCGTCGCCTGCCTCACGCCGCTCCCCCGACACCGGGCGGCCACCCCCGGGACGTCCACGGGCGGACGAACCCGGCTGCGGCCGGCGTTCGCGTTCCTGATCCGAACGCCCCCCGTGCGGGCCACGACCCTCATGTACATGGCGATCAACGCCGGCGAGACCATGCTCATCGTGCTGCTTCCGGCGTACACCCGGACGGTGCTCGGCGGCGGGCCCGGGACGTACGGGCTGCTGGTGAGCGTGTTCGCCATCGGGACCCTCGGCGGAACGGTGGTGGCCGGCGCCGTCCGGTGGCCCTGGCCGCTCGGGCGTTCCATCGCCGCGGCGGCCGCGCTGTCCGGCGGAGCGCTCGCCCTCCTCGCGCTCCGGCCCGGCCTCCCCGCGACCGCGGCCACGCTCCTCGTGGCGGGCGTGTTCGGCTCCCCGCTCACGGTGTGGGCGCAGACCATCAGGATGCGCCTGATCCCCGGGGAGCTGCGGGGGCGGGTGTTCGGGATGATCCGGACCCTCATCCAGTCCACCCCGCCGATCGGGGCCGCCCTGGCCGGCGCCGTCCTGGCTGGCCCGGGCGTCGGGGCGGTCGCGGCGGCGATGTCGCTCGCGGTGGCCGGACCCGGCGTCGTCGGCCTGTGGTCGAAGGCGCTGCGACCGGAACCGGCGGTCGACGGGGTGCCGGCGGCGCAGCGGACTCCAGCGCCCACATGAGCACGAACCCGCAGGCCACAGGGCATCCGGGGATGCCCCGAACGGCGCCCGGTTCGTGGCCCGGACGGGCCGCGTCTGCCATGCTGGCGTGCGTGACCACTCAGCGCGTCGCCTCCGGCGAGCCCGCGCGCCAGGGTCGGCGCCCGATCCGCCCTCGACGGCGGGCGCGGTTGCTCGGCGGCGCGGTGGCGCTCGCCGGTGTGCTCAACATCGTCTCGGCGCTGACCCCGGAGCTCCACTCGCGGCTCGCCGTGATCGACGCGGTGCTCGTGCGCGACGTCGTCACCACCGCGGCGGGGACCACGGCGCTGTTCGGCATGCTCCTGCTGCTGCTCGGACGGGGGGTCGCGCAGCGCAAGCGCGTGGCCTATCGCGCGGCGGTCGTGCTGCTGGTGCTGTCGACCGCCACCCACGTGCTGAAGGGCCTCGACGTCGAGGAGGCGCTGTGCACCGGCGCCCTGGCCCTGATGCTGTTCCTCAACCGCCGGCTGTTCGTCGTGCCGCCCAGGCCGTCGCGGTGGCGCGCGCTGGGGTTCGCGGTGGCGGCGTCGGCGGCCATCGTGTTCGCCTACGGCCTGGGCGGCCTCTACCTGCGGCATTCGCTGGTCGTGCCGCACCTCGGGTTCGTGGCGGCGCTCCAGACCGTGGGGGCCCGGGCGATCGGCATGTCCGGCCCGCTCCACGTGCACGGGCTGTTCGGCGACTGGTTCCTGCCGTCGGTGACCTGGGTCGCCGTCGCCGCGTGGTGCGTGCCCGTGCTGGTGGTACTGGCGCCGCTGGCCGACCGCCGGTCAGAGCACGAGGACGAACGCGAGATCGTCCGGCGGATGATCGACCGGCCCGACGGCGACACGCTGGACCCGTTCGCGCTCCGCATGGACAAGCGGTACGTGTTCTCGCCGGACCGGCAGGCGGTCGTCGCGTACCGGTACTTCGGCGGCGTCGGGCTCGCCTCCGGCGACCCGGTCGGCGAGCCGTCGTCGTTCGAGGCGGCCGTGGAGGCGTTCCTGGGGCTGTGCGACGAACAGGGGTGGCGGCCGGCCGTGCTGGGTGCGAAGGGCGACCGGCTGCCGATCTATGAACACCACGGCCTCAAGCCCTTCTACATCGGCGACGAGGCGCTGATCGACGTGGACGCGTTCACGCTCGAGGGCCGGCCGATGCGACGGGTGCGGCAGTTCATCTCGCAGTCGAAGCGGCTGGGGCTCCAGGTAGAGATCCTCCGCCAGCCCGACATCGACCCCGATCTCCGGCGAGCGCTCGTCGGGATCGCCGAGCGGTGGCGGGGCAAGAACCCCGAGCGGGGGTTCTCCATGGCGCTCGACCAGCTCATCGAGGCCCACAAGGTCGACGCCATGGTCGCGGTGTGCCGGACCGCCGACGGGACGCCCGTGGCGTTCCAGCGGTACGTGCGGTGCCGGGCAGGGCAGGCGCTGTCGCTCGACGCGATGCGCCGAGACCCGGACGCGCCACCCGGCGTCAACGAACGCATGATCGTCGACATGGTCGACTGGGCCCGGGCCAACGGCGTCCGGGTCATCTCACTGAACTTCGCCGCGTTCCGGGAGATCATCGAGGACGACGCCGAGCTCTCCATCCCGCAGTCAGCCCAGGCGTGGTTCCTCCGGCGCATGGACCGCTTCTTCCAGATCAAGTCGCTGCACCAGTTCAACTCGAAGTTCCGGCCCCGGTGGGTGCCGCGCCACATCGTGTACCGGCAGGCGAGCGACCTGGGTCCCGTGTTCTTCGCGACGCTGTCCGCGGAGGCGCTGCTGCCGTTCGACCGGTCCCGCGCCAGGCGCGAGAAGGCCGAACGCGAACGCGCCGCCGTCTGACGGTTCGCGACGCCTCCGCTTCCTGGCGTTTGCCCGAAATGCTTGAGTCCTGCGGATTTGCGTGGGAGGGTGGGTTCCTCCTGCCAACCGGACTGGATGCCCCGAGAGCCACAGGAGGCGCACATGGACGCTCCGTTCCATGCCCATCCCCACACCACACGCCTGATCCCGCCGGTTCGGACGCTGGCAGTGCTGACGTTCGGCATCGGGATCGGCGTTGTTGCCACGCTTCCGCTCGGCCGGAGCACGGCGATCGCGGCCGTCGTCGCGATCGTGGCCGCCACGGCCGCCGCCGCCTTCGCCCTGCTCCGGCCCCGGAACCCCGCCGCGGTGGTCGCCGCCGACGTCCTGCTGGGGCTCGCGGTGATCGCGACCGTGTTCGGCAGGCTCGGCCTGCTGTACCTGCCGCTGCTGCTCGCGTTCCTGGCGGTGACCGCCCGGATGGAACGCGCTCCCGAGCGCTCCGACGCGGGGCTGCACTGGGAGCCCGCCCCCGAGTTCGAGGAAGCCATGCCCCCGTCGATCGCCGCGCCGGCGACGATCGAGGACCCCGCAGCCGCGGTCGTGGGGGAACCCGGGATCATCGAGGAACCGGGCGTGCCGGCCGATGACGGGCCGTCGTCGGAGGGCTCGGTCGTGATCCACGTGGCCGGACCACCCGATGGCCCGCCCGATGCGGCGACGGACGTCGTCCAGCTGGACGACGTGGACCTCGGGCCGATGGTCGAGCCCGGCCCGGAGGACGTGGACCCCGACCCGGAGGACGGGGACCCGTCCGAGACGTCACGCTCGACCGGACGGCACCGCGCGCCCTCGCCGGTCCGTCGGGTGGCAGCCGCGGCCGCCCGCGCCGGGCGGCGGCTGGGCGACCAGGCCCGGACCGGCGCCGGGAACATCCGGTCGGCGATCACCACGGAGCCCACCGGGATCGAACCACCGGACCCCGCGTCGGATCCCCCCGAAGCTCCCGACCCCGGCGCGCCGCCGCGCCACGAGTCCGTCCGCCGCGAGCGGAGCGCGGAGCTCGACGCGCTCCGTCACGAGTTCGAGGAACGCGAGCTGGAGCTGGTGGCCTCCGGCCGGCCGTGGAGCTCGCTCACCCACCGCGCCTACGGCGAGCTCCGGTACCTCTCCCCTCCACCCTCGCCGCCCCGACGTCCGCCCGGGCGTCGCCACGACCCCATCGAGATCGACGGCTCGGTGTGGGAGTCCCCCACCTGGAAGGCCCTGGGCGACGACTGAGGGGTCGGGTCCGCGCGCCGGGAATCCGGCGCGCGGAAATGCTTGAGTCGGGCCAATCCGCGTGGGAGGGTGTGCGCCCCCAAGCAGCCACGGCCCCCCAGACCCCAGGAGTCGCTCATGGAGCTCCCCATCCATGTCGAACCGTCGTCCCGTTCCGGGCCCGCCCGCTGGATCCCCTCGGCCCGCGCCGTCGCCCTGCTGACCCTCGGCGTCGGGATCGGCGTGCTCGCCTCGATCCCGTTCGGCGGGAACCAGTCGACGGCGGCCTTCATCGCGATCGCCGCCGCCACGGTCGCGGCCGGCCTCGTGGCCCTGTTCCCGGCGAACCTCGTGGCCCTCGGTGCCGCCGACGTGCTGCTCGGCATCGCGGTGATGGCGACCGCGTTCGGACGCCTCGGGCCGCTGTACGTCCCGCTCCTGCTCGCGCTGTTCGTCGTCACGGCCCGCATGGAGCGTCGTCCCCGGCCCGCCGGAGCGGCGCTCGGCTGGGAGCCCGCCCCCGAGTTCCGGTCCGCTCCCCGGTCGGTCGCCCCGGGGGCGATCAAGGTGCCGGACACCGTGTGGCTCCCGCCGTTCGACCCGCAGGTGGTGCGGCCCAGCGGGGACGTGCTCGAGCCGGAGCCGGGCGCCGGATGGCTCCCCCCCGACACGGCGGAGCGCCCGACCTGGCTGGCCGAGCTGGAGGCGTTCACCTTCGAGGAACCGCCCGAGACGTCGATCCCGTCGTGGGACGACCTTCCGGTGTCGACCGACGTCCAGCCCCGGCGGGACGCCCCGGTCGAGATTCCGGCCGCCGCGAGCGACGATCCGGGGCGGCCGGCCGGACGACCCGACGCATCCGAGCCCGCCGCGGCCCAGTCGGCGCCGCGGGAGCCACGGCTCGGGGCGAAGCTCCGCCGCGAGATGCCGGCCACCCGGAGGATGCTGTCGGCGGCGCGGCGCGCGCGGCGCGCGGTGACCTTCCACGCCAGGGCGGGTCTCGAGAACCTCCGGTCGGCGCTGGTCGACGAACCGGACATCGACCCCGAGCTGCCACCGTGGCCCGAGGGACAGGAGCTCGAGGGCGAGCGAGTGATGGTGCTCCCGGACGCCGGGCCCGATCCCGCGCAGGACGGCGAGCTGGTGGGAGTTGCGGCGGCCCCGGCCACCGAGGCGCCATCCGGCCGGTTGCGACTTCGCCTGCCGGCCCGTTCGCGCGGGCCCCGGACGCACCGCCCGCCGGGCCGGCACGCCTCGGACTGACGCCGGACCGGCGAACGCACGGCGAGCCGCCCGCGGGGGCACGCCGAAGGCTCGCGGGCTGATTTCGCCGCCCGAGCGGAGCGGGCATACACTCGCGCCACCTTGGTGAGGGGCGGCCTTCACCGCCCCGGGAAGGGGGAGCAGGTGGCTGCCGTCCCGCAAGAGGGCACGTCGCTCGCCCGCGGCGCGGTGGGGCTCCGCGAGGTCATCTTCCAGTCCATCACGCACATGGCGCCGGCGGCGGCCGTGGCGTTCTCCATCCCGAGCGGCATCGCGTTCGGCAACGGCGCGACGCCGCTCGCCGTGATCTTCGCGCTGATCGGGTGCCTGTTCGTCGCGATCTCGATCGGCCAGCTCGCGCGGCACCTCCCCTCGGCCGGCTCGTTCTCGACCTACACGTCGAAGAGCCTCCACCCGGGCCTGGGGTTCCTGATCGGGTGGGGCTACGCGTTCGTCGAGCCGCTGATCGTCCCGATCCTGATGCTGAACCTGGGGTTCGCGGCCGCGGACTTCTTCCACACCGAGTTCGGGTGGGATCCGGGGCTGTGGTGGCCGTGGGCGATCGCCGGATCGTTCCTCGTGTTCGCCATCGGCTACCTGGGCGTGAAGGTCTCCACCCGGACGGGCAGCGTGCTCGGCGCGATCGAGATCGGCGTGTTCGCCCTGGTGGCGATCTGGCTGATCGGCAAGGCCGGGAGCGACAACACGCTCGCGGTGTTCGGCACGAAGTACGCGACCAACCCCGACTTCAAGGGCATGACGGGGGTGATCGCCGCGTCCGTGTTCACCATCCTGGCCTTCATCGGCTTCGAGGCGGCGGCGCCGCTCGCGGAGGAGGCCCGACATCCGAGACGCACGATCCCCCGCGCCGTCATCGGGTCGGCCCTGATCATCGGGCTGTTCTACGTGCTCACCACCTACGCGGCGACGGTCTTCGTGGGGCCGAACAACGCGTCGAAGGCGATCACGTTCGGGACGGGCTGGCTGAACCTCGGCCGGGCCGCGTGGGGCGGGGTCGGGTTCCTGCTGGTGTTCCTGGCGATCGTGAACTCGACCATCGCGAACGCCAACGCCGGGTCGAACGCCGCGACGCGGACGTGGTACGCGCTCGGGCGGATCCGGCTGCTGCCCTCGAGGCTCGCGACCGTGCATCCGCGCCACCGGTCGCCGTCGGTCGCCACGATCGGGCAGCTCGTCGTGGGGATCGGCGTCTCGCTGTGGTTGGGGTTCCAGTACGACCCGATCACGGCGTTCGCGCTGCTCGCGACCACGCTGACGGTGTTCTTCGTGCCGATGTACATGATCCTCAACATCTCCTGCATCGCGTACTACCGGCGGCACCAGCGGCAGGAGTTCAACGCGGTGCTCCACATCGTGATCCCGGTGCTGGGCGTCCTGGTGTTCATCCCGGCGTTCTTCGCGGGCGCCGGCCTGCCGGTGTTCAGCTTCATCCCGCGCCTCCCCTACCCGATCTCCCTGGCGGGGCTGATCATGGGGAGCTGGATGATCATCGGGATCGTCTACCTGATCGTCCTGTCGATGACGAACCGAGACCGCCTCCGGGCCACCGAGCAGGTGTTCCTGGAGGAGGATCCCGAGGAGCTCCGGGCCGGCGACCGGGGCCCCGCGCTCTCGCCGGGGTGGGGCGGGCCCCCGGACACGATGCACGCCGGCACCGGGGAGGAGCCTCCGGAGGAGGACCGGCCGCCCGCGGCGCCGACGGATCCCATCGCACCGCCGTCGTGACGCGCGACGAGGGGTACGTCGACGTCGGCCCGGGGCGGGTCTGGTGGTACTCGCTCGGCGACGGGCCGGGGGTGCCGCTGCTGTGCCTGCACGGCGGCCCGGGGATGACGCACAACTACCTCGAGCCGCTCGAGGACCTCGCGGACCGCCGGACCGTGATCTTCTACGACCAGCTGGGGTGCGGACGGTCGGACCGGTCCGGCGACGAGACGCTCTGGACCGTCGACCGGTTCGTCGATGAGCTCGCCGTCGTCCGGGGGGCGCTGGGGCTGGAACGGGTGCACCTGTTCGGATCGTCGTGGGGCGGCATGCTGGCGATGCGCTACGCGCTCGACCGCCGGCCCGAGCTCGTGTCGCTCGTCCTGTGCGGTTCGCCGGCGTCGATGCCCCGGTGGATCCGGGAGTGCCGGGACCTGCTGGACGCGTTGCCCGAGCGGGACCGCGAGGAGATCGAACGCCACGAGCGCGACGGCTGGTACTCGTGTCCCGAGTACCAGGCCGCCGTGCTGACCTTCTACCGGCGGCACGTGTGCAAGCTCGACCCGTGGCCGCCGGGGTGGGAGCGGTCGCTCGCCGAGGCGGGCTGGGACGTGTACACGACGATGAACGGCCCCACCGAGTTCACGGTCACCGGCAACTTCGCCGACTTCGACGTGACCGAGCGGCTCGGCGAGCTGTCCGGGTACCCCACGCTGATCCTCGGCGGCGAGGACGATGAGGCCCGGCCGGCCCACATGCACGACATGCACGAGCGGATCGGCGGCAGCGAGCTCACGATCTTCCCGGACGCCTCCCACCTGTGCTTCTACGAGCGCCGGGGGGAGTTCATGGCCAGGGTGAACGAGTTCCTCGAACGGGTGGAGGCACGATGAGCGAACAGGAAATCCTGACGTACCGGCCGGACCCCTCCGAGT
>DATBHM010000036.1:0-1763 GCA_036557505.1 Actinomycetota bacterium
CGGTGTTCCGCGACGGGAAGTTCGAGACGGTGCGGTCGCTGGCGCACGAGGGCCACCGGCACGTCATCGAGGTCGGGGGGCGACTCGAGCGGGTCGCCTGGCCGTCCGCCGACGGGCGCGAGATCGAAGGGCTGCTGCTCGTCCCAGACGGGCCGGGGCCGCACCCGCTCCTCGTCCACGTCCACGGCGGTCCCGTGTGGGCCTACCGGAACAAGTGGGCGCTCAGCTACGCCGTGACGCCGCTGCTGGTGTCGCGCGGATACGCGGTGCTCCAGCCCAACCCCCGGGGCTCCGCCGGCCGGGGCCAGGAGTTCGCCGACCTGGTCGTCGGCGACATGGGCGGCGACGACGCCCGGGACGTCCTGGCGGCCGTCGAGGTCCTGATCGAGCGTGGCGTGGCCGATCCCGAACGGATCGGGGTGTTCGGAGGGAGCTATGGCGGCTTCATGTCGGCGTGGCTGCCGGCGCTCTCGGACCGCTTCGCCGCCGCCGTGGCGATCTCGCCGGTCACCGACTGGTACAGCCAGCACTGGAACAGCAACATCGGGGCGTGGGACGCGGAGTTCCTGAGGTCGAACCCCACCGCTCCCGGCGGCACGTACCACGAGCGGAGCCCCGTGATGTTCGCCTCGAAGGTGACGACGCCCGTCCTGCTGACGGCAGGCCTCCAGGACAGGTGCACGCCGCCCGGCCAGGCGATCGAGTTCTACCGGGCGCTCCGGGAGCAGGGGGTCGAGACGGAGGTCGTCATCTACCCGCAGGAGGGCCACGGCGTCCGGAACATGCCGGCGCTGTTCGACTACTGCACGCGCATCGTCGGCTGGTTCGAGCAGTTCATGCCGGCGTCGGCGGCGACGGCGTGACCGACTTCGCTTCCTACCGCGACGAGTTTCCGGTCCTTCGGGACAAGGCCTACCTGATCAGCGCCTCGCTGGGGCCGGTGTCGCGCCGGGCTCAGCGGTACCTGCAGGAGTACATGGACGCGTGGGCGACCGACGGCGCGCCCGACCCCGTGTGGATGGACCACATCTTCCCCAGGATGCGGTCGGTCAAGGAGACGTTCGGGGCGCTCGTCGGCGCCGACCCGGGCGAGCTCGCCATCACGACGAACGTGTCGATCGCGCTGTCGACGATCGCCTCGTGCCTCGAGTTCTCCGGCGAGCGGAACCGCCTGGTGCTGTCCGAGCTGGACTTCCCCACCGACGGCCACGTGTGGCTGGCGCAGGAACGGCGGGGGGCGGAGGTCGTGTGGCTGCCCTCGCCGGACGGGCTGACGGTTCCGTTGGAGTCCTACGCGGCGGCCATCGACGAACGGACCGCCGCGGTGTGCGTCAACCGGGTGCTGTACCGGTCGTCGACCCTCGTCGACGCGAAGGCGATCTGCGCCATGGCCCGGGAGGCCGGCGCGTGGTCGGTGGTGGACGACTTCCACGGCGCCGGGATCGTGCCGGTCGACGTCCACGACCTCGGGTGCGACTTCTACACGACGGGCGTGTTGAAGTGGCTGCTCGGCGGGCCGGGGCTGACGTTCCTCTACGCGCGGCGGGATCTGCTCCCCTCGCTGCAGCCGGCCATCACCGGGTGGATGGCGCAGGAGGAGCCGTTCGCGTTCGACCAGAAGCATCTGAAGCCGCACCCCACCGCCCGGCGGCTGGAGTCGGGAACGCCGCCCGCGCCGGTCTCGTTCATCGCACAGGGGGGCCTGGACATCATCACCGAGGTCGGTCCCGAGAACATCCGACCCCGCATCGGCGAGCTGTCCG
>DATBHM010000037.1:0-13994 GCA_036557505.1 Actinomycetota bacterium
GAACTTCGGGCCGAACCGCTCCGTGAGCGCGGCGACGACTTCGTCCACGGTGGCGCCGTCCGCCTCGCACCGGGCCGAACCGGCCTGCTCGCGGAGGGACGCGAACAGTCTCACCCTGGCCACGGCAGCCCCCAGGTCCGGTACAGGTGCCGGGCGATGCGTTCGGCCAGCGGATCCGAGAACCCGTCCTCCCCGTGCCCGAACCGCGAGGCCAGCCACAACGCCTTCGGCTCGCCGGCGCGGCGGTACAGACGCCAGGCCTCCTCCTCCTCGAAGTAGTGGTCGTCGCGGCCGTGGACGATGAGGATCGGCACGGGGGCGATCTTGGCGATCACGTCCTCCGGCGACTCCGGGCGGTCGATGGTGGGCGCGATGCGGACCCCCAGGGCCCGCGCCACACGCCGGCCCCGCGACGACGTGGCCACCCAGGCCATCCGTCGCACCGCGGCCGACTCGTGGCCGTCCCACCGGGCGGGGGCCGAGATGGCCACGACGGCGTCCGGACCGCCGACGAGCGCCGCGTGGCGGATCGCGGCGACGCCCCCCATGGACCAACCGACCGTCGCGACCGGGTCGTGACCGTCGTCCCTGGCCCGGGCCAGGACCGCACCGACGTCGCGGACCTCGAGGTTCCCGAAGGTCGTCTCGCCGTGCGACGCCCCGTGCCCCCGGAAATCGAACCCGTACACCGTGAACCGCTCGGCGAGCGCCTCCGCCAGCAACGCGGGCCTCGTCTTGGTGTGCCACCCGCTGAACCCGTGGCAGAGGACCACCGCCGGCTCGGCATCGCCGAGGCGGGTTCCGATCAGCTCGAGGCCGTCGGAGGTACACACGGCGAAGGGCTCCGCCGGAACGGCGAACCGGTGCGACATCGCTCGGGCGAGCGGGGAAGGCGGGGGTGGCACTGCGCGTCACGATACCGCGGCATCCAGGGGGTATCGGCCGCCCCGTCCGGCCCGTCTGCTACCCTCGCGGGGCATCGTGGCCAGACTGGTTCTGCTCTCCGATCGCGCACCCGACCAGGTGCTCCCCGCGCTCGCCGCCACCGGCCTCGACGTGAAGGTCGAGCCCCTGTCGCCCGACTCGCTCGTGCACCTGCCCCATCTGTCGCCCTGGGCGGTCATGGTGGACGCGACCGAGAACGCCCCCCATGCGTACGCGATCCTCCGCTCGCTCGCCGCCGCCGGCGCGCGTCTGCCGGTCGTCGCGGTCGTCACGCGACGCGACCTCGAACGGGTGCCGTGGGGCGAGGTGGTGGACGACTTCGTCGACCCCCAGTCGCCGGCGGCCGAGCTCGAGCTCCGGCTCGCGATCCTCCGCCGGCGGGCCGGGGCGGGTTCCGAGGACCTCATCCGGCTGGGTCGGCTCCAGCTGTCCACGGAGACCTACCAGGTGTCGGTCGACGGGCGGCCGCTCGACCTGACCTACAAGGAGTTCGAGCTGCTGCGGTTCCTCGCCTCGCGGGCCGGCCGTGTCTTCACCCGGGCCGCGCTGCTGCGCGAGGTGTGGGGCTACGACTTCTATGGGGGAACGCGCACCGTCGACGTGCACATCCGGCGGTTGCGGGCGAAGCTCGGACCGGAGCACGAGCACCTGATCGAGACCGTGCGCGGCGTGGGGTACCGGGCGGCGGACGTTCCCTCCGAACGCTGAACGCAGCTCAGGCGGCGCGCGGCCCGTCGTGGGTCGGGCGCAGCGTCACCCGCAGGTGGTTCTCCACGTCCTTCACGCCGGGCGTCGCCCAGGCGTCGTCGTCGGCGGCCCGGCGGGCCTGCGACGAGGTCACCGAGCCCGTCATCGTGACCACTCCTTCGGAGACCATCACATGGATCGCCTCCCGCCGGGTGAAGGGGTCCTCCCGGAGCTGGTCGACCAGGATCCCCCGCATCTCCAGGTCGGTCGGCCGGGCCGACGCGGCCCACCCGAACCAGGCCGATCCCCCTCCGGTGCGTTCCTTCATCCACGCCACGACGCGCTCCTTCCCGGACGCCGGCTCGTTCGGCTGCGGAGCCGGCGGCTCGCCACGCTCCCGTCCGGAAGGGGTTGTTCCCGAAGGCAACCTCCTCAAACCGAACCCCCTGCACGGTACATTGGTCGCGTGGAGATCGGCGAGCGGGCCCTCAGCGAGGGGCAGCGGCTCTTCGCTGAGGCGAGGGAGGTGCTGGGGTCGGGCGCGGAGGCGCTCCGCGCCTGGCTGGCCACGCCGCAGGGGCGGCGGTTCCGGCAGCTGTTCGCGCGGGTGCTGATCGTCTCCTCGCCGCTCATCTTCCGGATGAGGCTGATGAAGGCCTCGCCGGTCGGGCGACTGATCGAGTTCGCCGGCGGGGCCGCGGTCCTGATCAAGCTGGCCGAGATCATCCGGGACTGGGAACCGGACACGTTCCCCAAGGTCGTCGACACGAGCGCGACGCGACGCCGGGGCTGAGCTCGGCGGCTACAGCGAGAAGCAGTACAGCCGCCCGTCCCACGCGGGGACCAGCAGCATCCCGTCGACCACGGTGACGCCCGCCAGGGTGGGACCACCGATGAGGTCGCCGCTCGACCACAGCGGGCGCCCGGACGCCGCCACCCACGCGTGGACCTCGTTCCCCAGGCCGTCGGGCGCGTATACCACGTCGCCGGCGATCGTCGGTGGGGGGACGGCGAACGTGCCGCCCCCGAACCGCCGCTGCCAGGCGAGGCGCAGGCGGCACCCTGTTCCCACGCGCAGGGCCACGATGCCGCGGTGGTACACCCCGTCCGGTGACTCGGCGTTGTCGGTGAGGTACACCATCCCGGTGCGGGGCGACCACCCCGGCATCCCCTGGAAATGTCCACTGATGACCGCCGAGATCTGCAGGCGCTGCACCGGCCCGTCGTCGAGCCGCCCCCGCTCGTAGAGGAACAACGAGCCCGTCTTGTTCATCGCCGAGGTGAATCCCGGACACCCCGTCGGCCGGAACAGCAGCGGGGTCGAACCGAAGTCCACGTCGAGGCCGGTGAGCGGGGGGTGGTCGACGCCCAGCGGCCTCAGGGTCGACGTGAGCTCGACCACGGCCTCCGAGTATCTGATGTTCTCCGGGTGGTGCTTCGCGTTCCCCGTCGCGGCGAACACGTGGTGCGTCGCCGTGTCGACCGAGACGCCGCCCGGCCCCCAGATGCCACCGCCGCCCGCGTAGGGGCCGGCCGGGAAGAACTGGCGCGTGGTGCGGGTCGCGACGTCGATCTCGACGATCCTCCCCTGATACGGGCGGATGTCGCAGTGCCCCGCGAAGGTCACGTAGAGGCGGCCGGTCCCCGGGTCGTAGGTCAGCCCCCCGTAGTCGTGGATCTGCGCAGGGTCGAACACCCCCGTGACCGGCCAGTGGGGTCGCTCGACGCCGCTCGCCAGCCCGAACGCGTGCACGTCGCCGTCGTCGCCGACGGCGTACAGCGTTCCCCGCGGCCGATCGATCGTCACCGCTCCCCCGATGCCGAATCTGGCGCCGGGGAGGTCGTTGCAGGCCGTCACGACCGAGCCCAGGTCGCGGTGCCACAGGACGTGCCCGGTGGTCGCGTCGACCGCGTCCAGGACGCCGTTCTCGGTTCCTTCGTAGACGACCGTCCGCCGGACCCCGCGCACGAGGACGTTCGCCGCCACGATGGGCTGGGCGATCATCGCGCCGCCCAGCGGCGCGCTCCACCGCAGGTGCAGGTTGGGGACGGTGGCCGGCGTGAGGGCGGTCTCGTTCGGGTTGAGCCCGCTCCGCGCGGGGTCGAATCCGTCGGTCGGCCAGTCGATCTGGTGGGGCGGTGCTCCGGCCGCAGCCATCGGGCGCGCGGCCCCGGCGGTCAGGACGACGACGGCCATCAGCAGGGGCCAGAAGGAGCGCCGAGACACGGGCGCGGACGCTACCGGAACCAGGCCGGAAGATCACGCATCCGCTCGGTCCCGCGGCCCGCCGGAGGCGGGCCGAACGGTTTCGTCCGCGGGCATCGGCATCTGGCCGAGGGCTCGTGGCCGGGCTGCGATCGACAGGTGGCGGGCGAACCTGATAGGAAGGGACGCACCGGAGGCACGACGGCCCGTCGTGCCGCGCGCGAAAGGGGGAGATTTCATTGCGCCGTCCGTTCTCACGGCTGCGGGGCAAGCCGGCCAAGGTGGCCATCGCCACGCTGGTCATCTCGCTGGTGGGCGTCACCGCCGCCATCGCAGCGAAGCCACAGCCCGCCATCGACACATTCACCCCGCACCACGAGCGGGACATCCCGAACATCGACGTCCTGCGGCAGCAGATCAGGAACTACTACGGTGACCCGTTGGGCACCGGGACGTTCAGCAACAACAGCTACTACGCCAAGGAAGCCAAGGGCGTCGCCCAGGACGGGGCCGACTGGCTGGCCAGGGACCGCGACCCCAGCCGGCTCCAGGCGATCATCCTGGACGTCGACGACACGACGCTCGCGACCTGGAACTACGAGATCTTCAGCAACTGGGCGTTCAACTTCACGACGAACGCGCAGTTCGTGACGGACCAGGCGTTCCCCGCCGTTCCCGGCATGGTGAAGATGGTCAACAAGGCGGCCAAGGAGGGCTACGCCATCTTCTTCCTCACGGGCCGCGGCGCGGACCAGGAGCCGGCGACGCTCGGGAACCTGACGTCCGACGGAACGGGCGTCGACGCCGGCTACCCGACGCCCACCACGCTCAACGACGGTGAGGACGGGCTGTTCACGAAGCCCGCGATCGCCGACTACCCGGACTATCTCCTGGAGGCCTGCGCGGCGGAGCTCGCGCAGAGTCCCCCCAAGTCCTGCACCACCATCCATTACAAGTCGGCCACCCGAGCCCACATCGAGTCGCTCGGCTACGACATCGTCGCCAACTTCGGCGACCAGTTCAGCGACCTGGTGGGCGGCCACGCCGACCGCACGTTCAAGATGCCCAACCCGAACTACTTCCTGCCCTAGTCGCACATCGGCCGGAACGGGCACACGAAGGGCGGGGCCTCCGGGCCCCGCCCCTCGCTCGTGGGTCGTAACCAAGAGTTAACGGCGGCGAAACCGCCGGGACACCGCGCCGGCAGTAGCCTCGCTCGCGTCCATCCGCGCGAAGGGGGTTACCGAACATGACCACGCCCAAGGACGTGCTGGCCCTTGCATCAGAGGGCGGCGCGCAGATCGTCGACCTGCGGTTCTGCGACCTCCCGGGTCTCATGCAGCACTTCTCGGTACCGATGGCCCAGCTCGACGAGTCCTCGTTCGAGGACGGGTTCGGGTTCGACGGGTCGTCGATCCGGGGGTTCCAGGAGATCCAGGAGTCCGACATGCTGCTGGTGCCGGACACCGAGGGCGCGTACATCGACCCGTTCCTCACGCATCCGACGCTGGTGCTCAACTGCTTCGTGAAGGACCCGGTCACGACCGAGTGGTACTCGCGGGACCCGCGGTACGTCGCCAAGAAGGCGGAGGCGTACCTCGCCCAGACCGGCATCGCGGAGACGTCGTACTGGGGACCGGAATGCGAGTTCTACATCTTCGACTCGATCCGGTTCGACCAGAACCAGCATGAGGGCTACTACCACATCGACGCGGTCGAGGGCGTGTGGAACTCGGGCGCCGAGGAGGGCGGCCACAACCTCGGATACAAGCCGCGTTACAAGGAGGGCTACTTCCCCCTGCCCCCCATGGACCACTACCAGGACCTCCGATCGGAGATGGCGATGAACCTCGCCAAGGTCGGCATCACGGTCGAGGTCCAGCACCACGAGGTCGGCACGGCCGGCCAGGCCGAGATCGACATCCGCTACGACACGCTGCTGAAGACGGCCGACAACGTCATGAAGTTCAAATACACGGTCAAGCAGACCGCACGCGCGGCCGGGAAGACCGTGACGTTCATGCCGAAGCCGATCTTCCAGGACAACGGCTCGGGCATGCACACCCACCAGAGCCTGTGGTCGGGCGGCGAGAACCTGTTCTGGGACGAGGTCGGCTACGCGCAGTTCTCCGACGTCGGCCGCTACTACATCGGCGGCCTGCTGGCCCACGCTCCGGCGCTCCTCGCGTTCTGCGCGCCGACGACGAACTCCTACCGCCGGCTGGTTCCCGGCTACGAGGCGCCGATCAACCTCGTGTACTCGCAGCGGAATCGCAGCGCCTGCATCCGCATCCCGGTGTTCTTCAAGTCGCCGGCGGCCAAGCGGCTGGAGTTCCGCTCGCCGGACCCGACGGCAAATCCGTACCTCGCGTTCAGCGCGATGCTGCTCGCCGGGCTGGACGGCGTGAAGAACAAGATCGAGCCGCCGGACCCGATCGACAAGGACCTGTACGACCTCCCGCCCGAGGAGTCCGCGCTGGTGAAGCAGGTGCCCGGCTCGCTGGAGGAGGTCCTCGTCGCGCTGGAGAACGATCACCAGTTCCTGCTGGAGGGCGGGGTGTTCACGCAGGACGTGATCGACACCTGGATCGAGTACAAGCGGGAACACGAGCTCGACGCGGTTCGCCTTCGACCCCACCCGTACGAGTTCGCCCTCTACTACGACATCTGATCCGCCGCGCGGAAACCGGAGCGGGCCGGGGCCGGGGGCCCCGGCCCGTTCCGTCGGGACGTCGGCCGAGTGGTTGAGTTGCTCCACGGACGCCCGTACCATGGGCCGCCCCGGAGCGCCCTGGTGGAGGGACATGTCGGTTGACGCAGCCGCCGCCCGCGTCGACGGAACAGGAAGCTCGGACGCCGCCGCCCGCGCGGCTCCGGGCGGCGTGGCAAGCGGATGAGCCGATCCCGGCGGCGCTCGTGGACGCCGCCCCCGCGGGGGATCCGGTGGAAGCGGGTGCGTCGCCGCGTCCGCAGGGTGGTCCGTGCGCCGTTTCGGGGCCGGCGGTCCGGGTACCACCGGCACGGGAGCCTCGACCCGGGCCCCACCGCGACCCACGCGGCGCAGGACATCGTCGAGGCGGCGAACCAGCGCGCCGTCGCCATCGAACGGGCCGCCGTGGCGTGGGCCGAGCGGCTGATCGCCGACGCCCAGCGGCGCGCCGCCGAGATCGTGACCGATGCCGAGCGGGGGGCGGAGGCCGGTCGCTCGGCTCGCCCGTGACCTACGAGACCGCGTCGGCGAACACGCGCTCCATGGCCGACCGGGCCCGCTGCGTGATCCGCCGGTAGTCGTCGAGGAACGCCTGCCGCGCGTACTCCTCGTAGCCGAGCCGGCGGGCGAGCGCGTGCTGTTCCTCCGGCGGCGCCGGCAGCACGTCGGCATGGAGCCGCCGGTCGACCTCGAGGGCGTCCTTCACGTCCGACAGGAACACGAACGCCTCCCCCAGCGCCCGCGCGACGCTTCCCTCGAGCAGCCGCGCCTCCGCGAGCGCCTCGATCGCGTCCAGCGTCCCCAGCCGGCGAACGTCCGGGTGCCGCCCGCCATGGCGCATGAGGGTGAGCTCGACGGCGAACTGGACGTCGGCGAGCGAGCCGAACCCCAGCTTGAACGCGAACCGGGCCGCCTCGGGCGGGCGGACGCGTTCCCTCTCGATCCGCTGGCGCATCCGGTGCATGGCCGCGATCCAGCCGGGTGGCAACTCCTCCGGGAACGCGAAGTCCGATGCCGCGGACGCGAACCGCCGCCCGAGGTCCCCGTCCCCCGCGACGAACCTCGCGCGGGTCAGCGACTGGAACTCCCACGGTTCCGCCCACCGTTCCCAGTACTCGAGGAACGCGGCCATGCTCCGGGCGAGCGGGCCGCTCCTGCCCTCCGGCCGGAGGTCGGCATCGGGTTCGAACCCCTGCTCCCGAACCCCGGACAGCACGCGCTCCGACGCCCGGACGGCCTCGGCGAAGTCGGCGCTCCCCTCCCCTTCGTACGCGAACACGAGGTCGAGGTCCGAGGCGAAGTTCAGCTCCCGCGCGCCGAGCTTGCCCAGGCCGATGACGGCGAGCGGCACCCGGGGCCGCGCGGCGCCCACCGCGCGGGCCACCACGGTCGAGGCCACGTCGGCCAGCGCCCGCCCGGTGCCCCGGACGTCCCGCTCCCGCGACGCGTACGAGGCGACCGCCCCGACCAGCCCGGCCTGCGGATCGCCCTGGTCGCCGCCCGCGCCGAGCGCGAACACCAACCCCGGGCGCGCCACGACGAGATCGGTGGCGAAGGTGCTCGCCGCGGCGACGTGGGCCAGCCTCCGGGCGGCCGCGGGGTCGGCGGCGAGCGCGTCGGCGGCGACCGGCCGGTCGCGCAGCGCCTCCGCGATGCGTTCCAGCCGGGTCAGCGCCTGGTCGGGGTTCGCCGCCAGCGCGAGGGCCGGCGTCATCACCGGGAACACGTTCGCCAGGACCTTGCCGATCCTCGAGGCCGGGTCGACCAGCCGCTCGAACACGTCGTAGGCGGCCGGCGCGTTCGTGAACCCCAGCCCCGCCAGCAGCTCCTCGGTTGCCGGGCGGCCGAGGCCCGGCCGGAGCTCCCGCTGCGACGGCCCGGCGAACGCCTCCAGCAGCGGCCGGTAGAACAGCCGCTCGTGGAGGCCGCGGACCTGCTCCGTCTCGCGGTCGTAGACCCGGCGGAGCTGCGTGGGGCTCGCCATGCCCATGGCCCGGGCCAGCCGATTCAGTTGGTCGGGGTCCTCGGGCAGCTCGTGGGTCTGGAGGTCGCGGACGATCTGCAGCCGGTGCTCGAGGCGGCGGAGGAACCGGTACGCCTCGGCCAGGTCGCGGGCGTCGGGCTCGGCGACGTACCCGTCCTCGGCCAGTGCGTGCAGCGCGCGCAGGGTGTTCGGCTCCCGGAGGCGGTCGTCGCGACGGCCGTGCACCATCTGCAGCAGCTGCACCGCGAACTCGACGTCGCGGATGCCGCCCCGGCCCCGCTTGACCTCGGTGGCCTCCTTGCCGCGGGCCCGGACGTACTCCTCCAGCCGGACCTTGGTGCGACGAACCTCCTCGATGGCGGCCGGAGGCAGCTCGTCGGGATACACGATGGGGGTGAGTCGCTCAACGTACGCGACGCCGAGCGCCTGATCCCCGGCCACCGGCCTCGCCTTGATCTGGGCCTGGCGTTCCCACGCGGCCGCATGGCGTTCGTAGTGCTCGACGGTGGCATCCAGGGACCGGGCCAGCGCCCCCGACCGGCCGCCCGGCCGGAGGTCGGC
Organism: Actinomycetota bacterium; assembly: GCA_036557505.1. Lineage (GTDB taxonomy): Bacteria > Actinomycetota > UBA4738 > UBA4738 > JACQTL01 > DATBHM01. Next base: position 9,094 of record DATBHM010000037.1, read on the forward strand.
GTCGACCCGCAGTGCGATGCCCTCCCCGGTGGGCTCGGAGAGCAGACGGACCATCCCGGCCGCGGCGCGCTCGGCCGCGCTCTGGTCGTCGCCCCCGTGGATGAACAGCACGTCGACGTCGCTCGAGTAGTTGAGCTCGGCTCCGCCCAGCTTGCCCAGGCCGATCACCGCGAGCCCCGTGTCGCGGGCTGCCTCGGCGAGGCACGCGTCCGCCACGTCGGAGATCTCGCCCACGATGTCCTCGAGTGCGGCCCCGCCGAGGTCCCGGGCGGCCACGCGCAGCATGGCCCGCCGCCGGAACCGCCGGAGGGCGGCGCCACGGTCCCCGAGGCGGGCGACGTCGGCCGCGAGCTCGGCGTCGAGCTCGTCGCGGGTGCGCCGGCGGAGCTCCTCCAGCGCCACGGCCTCCTCCGGGTGGGCGACCAGGAGGTCCGCGGCTGCGGTCGAGTACCCGAGCAGCCGGGCCGCGACCGGCAGGACGTCCGGCCGCTCGAGCACCTCGCGCGCCACCGTCCGCTCCCCCACCCTGGACAGCTGGAGCCGGGCGAGGTGCGGGTCGGGCGCGTCGGCCAGCGCGCGACCGAGCGTCTCCGGGCTCAGGGACATGGCGAACGCGATGCTAAGCCGCGCAGCCCGCGAGCCGGCGTAACCGAATGGTGGGTCAGCGGCGGTGTTCGGGCATGGTCGAGCCGCCGACGTTCTTCTGAAGCCATGCCATCAGCGGCTTCGAGTCCTCGAGGAACCCCACCACCCGGTCCTTGGCCTTCTTCGTGGAGAGCCACTCGGCCGGCTCCCACTGCTTCCACGTGATCAGGCCCTTCATGCGCAGGAGCTCGATGCGCGGGTGGTCCTTGGGGTACCCCTTCGGGGCCGACTTCAGCGAGTCGTGGGCCGTGACCTCCATGCCCTTCGTGCGGGCCGTCGCCACGATCGCATCGATCCGGCCGCCGGTCTTCTCCCCCGCCACCGCCTCACGGAAGCGCTCCAGCTGGTCGGGCGCCATCTGGTACATGCCGCACCCGGCGCCGAGCCCGTCCGCGCTGAGCGAGACGTAGCCCTCCCCGAGGGTCGCGGCGATGTTGGTCTTGTACGGCGACTTGTCCTTGCTGAACCGCACGTCGCGGTACGGCCGGAACACCCGGCCCTCGCCGAACTGCGGCTCGAGCTCGGCGAGCAGCTCCTCCATCGGCCGGCGAACCTGCTCGTCGTACACGTCCTTGTGCGCCTGCCAGTACGTCTTCGAGTTGTCCGCCTCCAGGCCCTCGAAGAACTCGAGCGCTTCGTCGCTCCACCCGCGGAACGCCATCGCCATCTCCTCCCCGATACGGTCCCCGTTCAGCGCACGAGCGTACGCCGGGCCGCCGACAGAGTTAACCGGCGCGTAACGGCCCGCGGGTACCCTCGGGACCGTGGGACTGTCCAGGGACGCCGAGTTCGTGCTGCGCACCGTCGAGGAGCGCGGGATCGAGTTCATCCGCCTGTGGTTCACGGACGTGCTGGGGACGCTCAAGTCGTTCGCGATCACGCCGCAGGAGCTCGAGGACGCGTTCGCCGAGGGCAAGGGGTTCGACGGCTCGTCGATCGACGGGTTCTCCCGGGTCCAGGAGTCCGACATGATCGCGATGCCGGACCCCTCGACGTTCCAGATCCTGCCGTGGCGCTCGGAGGCCGGCGTGGCGCGGGTGTTCTGCGACGTGCTGAACCCGGACGGGACGCCGTTCGAGGGCGACCCCCGCTTCGTGCTTCGCCGTCAGCTCCAGCGGGCCGCCGAGCTCGGGTACGCGTTCTACGTGGGCCCGGAGCTCGAGTACTTCTACTTCCGCGACTCGGGCGGGACCGAGTTCCTCGACCAGGGCGGATACTTCGACCTCACGCCGCTGGACGTCGCCACCGACTACCGCAAGCGGACGGTGCAGTACCTCGAGCAGCTCGGCATCCCCGTCGAGTACGTCCACCACGAGGTCGCGCCGTCCCAGCACGAGATCGACCTCCGGTTCACCGACGCGCTCGCGATGGCGGACAGCGTGATGTCGTACCGGCTGACGGTGAAGGAGGTCGCGCAGGAGTTCGGCGTGTACGCCACGTTCATGCCGAAGCCCGTCGCCGGCGTGAACGGCAGCGGGATGCACACCCACCAGTCGCTGTTCTCCGGGGACCGCAACGCGTTCTTCGACGCGCAGGACGAGTACCACCTGTCGCGGGCGGCCAAGGGGTACATCGCCGGGCTGCTGGCGCACGCGCGCGAGATCACGCTCGTCACCAACCAGTGGGTGAACTCGTACAAGCGGCTGGTGCCGGGGTACGAGGCGCCGGTGTACGTGTGCTGGGCGCGCCACAACCGCAGCGCGCTGGTTCGGGTTCCGATGTACAAGCCCCGCAAGGAGGAGGCCGCCCGGATCGAGTTCCGCTCTCCCGATCCGGCGTGCAACCCGTACCTGGCGTTCGCGGCGATGCTCGCGGCCGGGCTCGCCGGCATTGAGGGCGACTACGAGTTGCCGCCCGAGGCGTCCAACAACATCTACGAGATGACCGCGTCCGAGCGCAGTGCAGCCGGCATCGACGCCCTGCCCCAGGACCTGCACGAGGCGACACACGCCGCAGAGGAGTCGAAGGTCCTGCGCGACGCGCTCGGCGACCACGTGCACGAATGGCTCATCCGGAACAAGCGCGAGGAGTGGGAGGCCTACAAGGGCTACGTGTCCCCGTTCGAGCTGGAACGCTATCTGCCGGTGCTGTAGGCCTTCGCTAGGGTTCGCTCTCGATGAAGGCCGAACGCTTCGCCGACGGCGTCTGGCGCGTCCTCAAGGGCTACGTCAACGCCTACGTCATCGAGGGGGACGACGGGCTGGTGCTGGTCGACACCGGGATGCCGAAGAGGGCGGACCGCATCTCGGAATCGGTCCGGGACATGGGCCGAACCGTCGGCGAGGTGCGGCACATCCTCGTCACGCACCACCACGTCGACCACGTTGGTTCCTTGATGCCGCTCGCCGACCGCTCCGGCGCGACGATCCACGCGCCGGCCGTCGACGCGCCGGTGATCCGGGGCGATGCGAAGCCTCCCGGGCCCAACCGGGCCAAGCTCTCCGGCCGGACCATCGGACCGCTGGCCGAGCGAATCGCCCCCCACCAGCCGGTGTGCCGCGTCGACGTGGAGCTGCACGACGGCGACCGGCTCGACATCGCCGGTGGGATCCGCGTGGTGACCTCGCCCGGTCACACCGCTGGCCACACCTCGTTCCTGCTCGAACGCGGCGACGGCGTGCTGATCGCCGCCGACGCCGCCGGTGCCAGGGGCGAGAACGTGGGCCCCCCGATCGGCGCGCTGTTCGGCATGTTCACCGAGGACCTCGACGAGGCCGTCCGGTCGTTCCACAAGCTCGCAGCGCTGGACTTCGATGTCGCGATCACCGGCCACGGCAACCCGGTCCGCTCCGGCGCGTCCGAGCTGTTCAAGAGGAACCGAGCGCGATTCCCCGCCGTTTGATCGTTGGAGCGAAACCGGCCCACCGGACGCGTTTTCCGGCGACTTGACCTTCGCTGCGGAGCCCGCCCCGAATCGCGCACAGCTCCAGAAGCGCGGCCTGGTCACGGCAGTACGGTCCGACGCGACGGGGACAGGGATCGACCACCTCCAGGAGCGACTCGACGAATTTCGCGATCGCCCGACTGGTTCCATTGCGTTCCTGGCGCCCGCATTCGCTTGCCGGTATCGAGCCGCAAGACGACCAACAGCTCTTTGAGGAGCCTATCCCGGAGGGGCCGCCGGAACAGGGTTCAGCTCGTGGCTCTTGATCGGCGGTCGCGGACCCATCTACCATTCCGAACCTGAGGGAGGGGAGGGTGCGATGCGCTTCAGGCATTCGCCGTGGGTGCGAACGTGCACGTTCGCGTCTGTCGTGATCCTGTCGATCGTCGGGCTGGCGCTTCCCGGGAGGGCGACGCCGCCGGGCCGCAACGGGCGGATCGCCTACGTGTTCAACCATCCCCGGTACTCGAAGCTCTTGACGGCGCGACCAGATGGATCCGACATCCGACGGCTCGTGAAGATTCCCGATATCAGTTCCCTGGATTGGTCCCCCGATGCGCGCCGCATCGTGTTCTGCGGCCTGGCCGTCCCGCCCTCGGCTGCACCGCCCAGGGACCACATCTTCCTGGTGCAGTCGGACGGAACCGGGCGCCGGCGCCTCACACGCTATGCGGGACACGATTGCGAGCCCACCTGGTCGCCGGACGGGGAATGGATCGCATTCGACCGACGCCTGGCGTCGGGGGCGACGAGAATCCTCGCCATCCGGCCGGATGGAACCGGTGTCCACCTGCTCGTTCCGAACGCGGCCGACCCGCAGTATTCCCCGGACGGCAGGTGGATCGCCTTCACCCGCGAGATCGACCAGATGCAGGCCGTCTTCGTTCGCCGGGTCGGCGGAGGTCCTGTTCACCGCATCACGCCACTTCACATGCGCGCCGTGCAGCCGGAGTGGGCTCCGTCCGGGGAACGCATCGCGGTCCTCGCCCCCTATTACCCGTTCGGCCTGAGCAACGTGTACACGATGGATCCGGATGGCTCGAACCGACGACAGATCACGCATGTCAGGAGCGCCGGATTCGGCATCCTCGACGCATCGTGGTCACCGGACGGACGGCGTATGGTGCTCCAACTCGACAACAGGGTCGTCCTGATCCGTACCGGCGGAGGCCACATGAGGGTGCTCGGAACTGGGACGGCAGATCTGCGGGCACCGGACTGGGGATCCAGACCCTAGCGCCGGGACCAGCGCGCTACATTCGAGGGGTGACCTTCCCCGGGCTCGCGTGGCAGCCGTCCCTGTTCTCGTCAGGCGAACCCGCCGACGTCGACCCATCGTTCGCATCGGTCGAGCGCATCGCTCTGGACGGTG
>DATBHM010000038.1:0-9851 GCA_036557505.1 Actinomycetota bacterium
GTCACCGACCGCAGCGTGCGCCCCGACCACCGCATGGTCGGGCACACGGGGTTCATCACCGTGGCCCGGTACGGCCCCGGTTTCGACGCGCCGGCGGCCGTCGCCGAAGGTCCTCCTCCGGATCCTGACGAAAATCAGTAGCCCGGGGTACAGGGCGCGTCCGTCCCTACCGAAGTTGAGAGGCAGCGCGTATAGACTCGGGTGGCAGGAGGAGCGCCATGCCCCAGGACTCGCGGGAACAATTCGAGCAGTACGAGAAGGAACGGCACGAGCTCGAGACGCAGGTCAAGTTCCTGGAGGACGAGGTCGCGCTGCTCCGCCGCCGTCTCTCCAACGCTCCCCGCCAGGTCAAGATCCTCGAGGAGAAGCTCGTCCAGACCCGGGCGGACCTGTCGAGGGCGCTGTCGCAGAACGAGAAGCTCGTGGGGGCCCTGAAGGCCGAACGGGAGAAGATCGAGGCCCTCAAGGAGGAGGTCGAGAAGCTCACCCAGCCGCCGGCGACGTTCGGCGTGTTCCTGCAGGTGGTGCCCGACGAGGACAACGTCGTGGACGTGTTCACCGCCGGCCGGAAGATGCGCGTGAGCGTCGACCCCTCGCTCGACCCCGCCAAGCTGGTGAAGGGCGCCGAGGTCATCCTCAACGAAGCCCTGAACGTCGTGGAGATCCTCGACCAGGATCGCCAGGGCGAGGTCGTGACCGTGAAGGAGCACGTGGACGAGGACCGCGTGATCGTGATCGGCCGCGGCGACGAGTCCCAGGTCGCCATCATGTCCCACGCACTTCGCGACCAGACCATCCGCGTCGGCGACTCGCTGTTGCTCGACCCGCGCTCCGGCCACGTGCTCGAGAAGCTCCCCAAGCAGGAGATCGAGGAGCTCGTGCTGGAGGAGGTCCCCAACGTCTCGTACGAGGACATCGGCGGACTGACGGGCCAGATCGACGCGATCAAGGACGCCGTCGAGCTGCCGTTCCTGTACTCGGAGCTGTTCCTCGAGCACCAGCTGAAGCCGCCGAAGGGCGTGCTGCTGTACGGCCCGCCCGGCTGCGGCAAGACGCTGATCGCCAAGGCCGTGGCGAAGTCGCTCGCCGAGCAGGTCGCCGACAAGACCGGCCGCACCGACGCGCACTCGTACTTCCTGAACGTCAAGGGCCCCGAGCTGCTGAACAAGTACGTCGGGGAGACCGAACGGCAGATCAGGATGATCTTCCAGCGGGCCAAGGAGAAGTCCGACGAGGGCTTCCCGGTCATCGTGTTCTTCGACGAGATGGACTCGCTGTTCCGCACGCGCGGCAGCGGGATCTCCTCCGACGTCGAGAACACCATCGTCCCGCAGCTGCTCTCCGAGATCGACGGCGTGGAGTCGCTGAAGAACGTCATCGTGATCGGCGCGTCCAACCGCGAGGACATGATCGACCCCGCCATCCTCCGGCCGGGCCGACTCGACGTGAAGATCAAGATCGAGCGGCCCGACCAGGACGCCGCCGGCGACATCATGTCGAAGTACCTGAACGCCGACGTCCCGATCCACCCGGACGAGGTCCAGGGCGGCGACAAGCAACGGTCCCTGTCGCGGATGATCCACACCACGGTCGAGCGGATGTACGCCGACTCCGAGGAGAACAAGTTCCTCGAGGTGACCTACCAGTCCGGCGACAAGGAGGTCCTGTACTTCAAGGACTTCAACTCGGGCGCGATGATCGAGAACATCGTGGCCCGGGCCAAGAAGGACGCGATCAAGCGGTTCCTGAAGTCGGGCGAGAAGGGCATCCGGACCGAGGACCTCGTCCAGGCCATCCGGGACGAGTTCAAGGAGAACGAGGACCTCCCGAACACCACCAACCCGGACGACTGGGCGCGCATCTCGGGCAAGAAGGGCGAGCGGATCGTCTACGTCCGCACGCTGCTGTCCGACGGCGAGGACGGCAAGGCCGGACGCCAGGTCGAGCGCATCAACGCCGGGCAGTACCTCTGATCCCTCCCGTAACGGTCCCGTGACGCCCCCGCGAGACACTGGTGCCGTTCCGCGAGCCTGCGAATAGGCTTCGCGAAGGGGAACGAGCACGGGAGCGGCGGTGACCGAGGTCCCCACGGCGTTGGATCCACACGGCGGGCGCACGGCCGAAAGCGACCTGGACGACCGCGACCGCACCCTCCGGCGGCTCGCCGTAGTGGTGTTCGTCGTACTGCTCGCCGCCTACCTCGGCTGCATCGTCTGGGCGCTCCTCGACCCGGACGTCGCCGGGGCCTCGGTGCTCGACACCGTCGTCCTGCCGACCGTCATGTTCTCGTTCGCGATCGCCGGGCTGCTGGTGGCGGGGCGTCGCCCCCGCAATCCCATCGCCTGGATCCTCTTCGGGATCGGCGGGGCGTGGGTGCTCTCCGGCCTGACCGAGGAGTACGCGCGGGTCGCCCTGTCGGGCGGCGCGCTCCCCGCCGGCGCCGCGGTGATGGCGTTTTCGCTGTCGACGTGGGTGCTCGCGATCGCGCCGATGGGGACGTTCCTGCTGTTGCTGTTCCCGGACGGCCAACTCCCTTCGCGGCGGTGGCGATGGCTGGCGTGGTTGTCGGGCTTCAGCGTGGTGTTCGTGTTCACGGTGGTGCTCATGACGCCCGGTTCCCTCGTCGACGCCGGGTATCCACACGTGCAGAATCCGCTCACGATCCCGTCGCTGGCCGGGGTGATCGATCCGCTGGAGATCTCGGCGCTGTTGATCCCCATCTGCATCGTGGCCTCGGCCGTGGCGCTCGTGATGCGATTTCGCCGGTCCGTGGCTGTCGAGCGATTGCAGCTGAAGTGGCTGACGTCCGCGGCGGCGGCGGTAGCGCTGACCTACGCCGCGGCGATGATCGTCACGGCGGGCGTCGGGTGGGGTTCGCCGGACGAGCCCGAGTGGGCCTCCGCGATCCAGCTGGTGGCGCTGGCGTCGTTCGCGCTGATCCCGGCGGGGATCGCCGTGGCCATCCTCCGGTACCGCCTGTACGACATCGACAGGATCATCAGCCGCGCGATCTCCTACGCGGCGCTCACGGCGGTGCTTGCCGCCGTGTACGCAGCGATCGTGGTCGGGATCGGCGCCCTGCTCGGCGGGGCGAACGATCCGTGGCTGATCGCCGGGGCAACGCTCGCGGTGGCCGCGCTGTTCGGCCCGGCCCGGCGCCGCATCCAGGCGTTCCTCGACCGGCGGTTCTTCCGTCGCCGCTACGACCTGGACCGGACGCTGGCGTCGTTCACCTCGCGGCTCCGCGACGAGGTCGACCTGGAGCAGGTGCGCGACCATCTGGTGGCGACCGTGCACCAGACGCTCGCGCCGAGCGCTGCGTCGGTGTGGATGCGGGGTGCCCCCCCGGAAGCGCCCGTCCGCCCTGCGTCGTAGCCCGCCGCGGCGCGCTCAGCCGCCGACGTGGAACTCGATGTTCACACCCAGGGGCTGCAGCGCGTGCATGAGCTGGGCGACCATGCCCACGAGCTCCGCGACGTCGGTCATACAGGCGACGCCGGGCGTGCCGAGGCAGTCGTCCTTCAGCCTGCGGGCCGCCGCGGTGGCCTGGTTGAGGAGCAGCTCGACCCCGCGCACGTCCTCGCCGAGGCCGCCCGGAGCGGTGGTCGGGTCCCCGAGCTTGGCGATCGCCTCCTGGGTGTCCCCGGGGATGCTGCCCAGCGCGTCACGGAGGGCGTCGAGGTCCCGGGCCCGGGCCGCCCGGACCGCGGCCGACAGGTCGTCGGCGACCTGCTGAAGGGCTCCCTTCCAGGTGGCCACCCAGGCCGCGACGTCCGTCGGCGTGATTCCGCCCGGGGTCGTGGGCGGAGCCGGAGCCGAGGTCGGCGGCAGCGGGGCGGTCGTCGGCGCAGGCGGCGAGGACGCGAGGGGGGCCGACGTCGTCGGCTCGCCGCCGCCGGTGCCGCTGCACGCCGCGGCGGCGAGCGCGAGGGCCGCGAACGCGGCGGCCAACATGCGGGCACCCCTCCCCGGTCCGGACATCGTGCCTCGATGCTGACCGGTGGAGGCCAGCAGCGCAACAGACCATGCCGACCCCCCGGTCCGTCATGGCCAGGTAGTACGCTCCTTGGGCCATGGCGATCGACAAGGTCATGGGCATCGAGACCGAGTACGGCATCTCGTCGCCCGGCGCCCCCGAGTTCAACCCCGTCCTGTCGTCGTCGCTGCTCATCAACACGTTCGCCGGGGCGCTCCGGCGGATCCGGTGGGACTACGAGCAGGAGTCCCCGCTGCGCGACGCCCGGGGGTTCGAGCCCGTGCCCGCCCGCGAGGGGACCGACGAGGACCTCGGCCTGGCCAACGTCATCCTGCCGAACGGCGCCCGCTACTACGTCGACCACGCGCATCCCGAGTACTCGACCCCGGAGTGCTCCACCCCCCGGCAGCTGGTCGTCCACGACAAGGCGGGGGAGCGGATCCTGGAGCGGTCGGTCCAGGAGGTCGAACGCGTCCTGCCGACCGGCACGCGGCTCGCCATCTACAAGAACAACTCCGACGGCAAGGGCAACTCGTACGGCACCCACGAGAACTACCTCGTCGACCGGCAGACGCCGTTCGGGCGCATCGTCCGCGACCTGACACCGTTCTTCGTCAGTCGACAGGTGTTCACCGGCGGCGGGAAGGTCGGCGCCGAGGGTCCGCGCGCACAGCATGCGAGCGTGGGGTTCCAGCTGACGCAGCGGGCGGACTTCTTCGAGGCGGAGGTGGGGCTGGAGACGACGCTCAAGCGCCCCATCATCAACACCCGCGACGAACCCCACGCCGATCCCGAGAAGTACCGGCGGCTGCACTGCATCGTCGGCGACGCCAACCTGTGCGAGGTCGCGATCTTCCTCAAGGTGGGCGCCACCGCGATCGTGCTGAAGATGATCGAGGACGAGTTCCTCCCCGAGCTCGCGCTCGAGGCCCCGGTGCAGTCGCTCCATGACGTCTCGTGGGACATCACCTGCCGATCGCCGATCCGGCTGGCCGACGGGCGCCGGCTGACGCCGGTCCAGCTGCAGTGGGAGTACCTCGACCACGCGAAGAAGTTCGTCGAGGAACGCGACGCCACGCCGTCGAACGCGGAGGTGCTGCAGCGGTGGGAGTCCGTGCTGACCACGCTCGAGGACGACCCGCTGTCGCTCCACCGGGAGCTCGACTGGGTCGCGAAGTACCGGGTGCTCGAGGGCTACCGCGAACGCGACGGGCTGCAGTGGAACGACCCGAAGCTGCGGCTGGTCGACCTGCAGTACCACGACGTCCGCCGCGACAAGGGCCTGTACCACCGGCTGGCCGCGACGGGCAAGGTCGAGCGGCTGACCGAGGACGAGGAGGTCCAGCGCGCCATGCTCGAGCCGCCCGAGGACACGCGCGCGTACTTCCGGGGGCGGTGCATCGACCGGTTCCGCGACGCCATCGTGGCCGCCTCGTGGGACTCGCTGATCTTCGACACCGGCCGCGACGTCCTCCAGCGGGTTCCCATGCGTGAACCCCTCCGCGGCACCAGGTCCCACGTCGAGCAGCTGCTCGACGACGCTCCCGACGCCGCCACGCTGGTCGGCATGCTGCAGGGCTGAGGACGTCCGGCCCGACTAGACTGGGGACGTCGTGCGACGTTGGGTGCGACTCCTCGCCGGCCTTGCCGTCCTGAGCGTCGGGCTGGTCGCCGCTCGCCCGGGAGCGCCGCCGCCCCCGCCCCCGGGGCAGTTCGGGCGGGAGCGCGCATTCTCCCCGGGACACGACGACTGGGAGCCGTCGATCGTCGCGGATGCCCACGGCCACGTGTACGTGATGACGACGCGATACGGGGCCCCGCCGGCCTGCCCCACCGACTGCCCGCAGCACTTCCTGGTCGTCCGTCGTTCCATGGACGGCGGTAGGACGTTCGGCTCGGCGCACAAGCTCTGCGCGTGCAAGGGGTGGGGGGCACAGAACGACCCGGTGTTCGCCGTGGACGACGCCGGCGAGCTGTTCGCCGTGTGGATGAACGACTACCACGTGGTGTTCTCCCACTCGAACGACTTCGGGGCCACGTGGGCCAGGTACCAGGAGCTCGACCACGGGCTCAAGTTCTCGGACAAGCCGTGGATGGGAGTCTCGCCGTCCGGCCGCGACGTCTACGTCACGTTCAACGCCAACCCGTTGGGCCGGCCGTACGCCCTGGCTTCGCACGACGGGGGCCGATCCTGGTCCGCTCCGGTCGCCATGGCCATGGGCGGCCGGTACTGGTTCGCCACGGGCGTCACGGTGCTGCCCGACGGCACCGTCCTGACCTCCCAGATCGCCGATGTCCAGGACTACCAGGGCCGGATCCGGGAGTTCGTCGTCCGGTCCACGGATGGCGGCCGGACCTGGACCAGGAGCCTCGTGGCCGTCTCGGCCGAGCCGCCCAAGTGCCCCCGTGGCTTCGGGTGCCGGTTCGGGTTCCTGGGGGGTCAGGTCGTCGTGGCGTCCGACCGGCACGGCAACGCCTACGTCGTCTTCACCCGGAACGCGGAGGACCGGGGGCCCGCGAGGGTGTGGTTCCGGCGGTCCACCGACGGCGGCGCGACCTGGTCGGCGCCGCGCGTGGTCGCCGCCGCGATGCACGTCGACCACGAGTTCCCCATGATCGCGGCGACCGGCGACGGCGACGTCCGCGTGGCCTGGATGGACAACCGGACGGGCCGATGGAACACGTACTTCGTGCGCACGCTGAACCGGGGCCGGACGTGGAGCCGTGAGGTCCGCCTGTCGAACGTGGTCGGCTCCCGCCCCTACAAGGACGCGGCGGGCTTCGACTTCCCCTACGGGGACTACGGCCAGCTGGCGATCGACGGCCGGGGCCGCACGTGGGCCGCGTGGGGCGAGGGGACGAGCTGGACCGGCCCGGGATCGACCTGGTACACGCACTCCCGATAGCCCGGTCGCGGCCGACCCCCCCGGTAGAATGACGATCGATTCGCCCGGGCGGGACCGATTCGCCCGGGTGGGGAAGGAGCAGGGGTGCCGCAGGAGCAGGAACAGCGCAGGACCCAGAAGCGCGACGGGGGATCGGCCGAGGAGGACGACGCCGGCCAGGTCCAGTCGACGGCCAAGGGCGAGGCCCTCAAGGAGGAGATGGACGAGATCCTCGACGAGATCGACTCCGTGCTGGAGGAGAACGCCGAGGAGTTCATCAAGTCCTACGTGCAAAAAGGCGGCCAATGACCGGCCTGCCCAACCTGCCCCTCTCCGGCGGTGACGGCCGGTTCGGCGTGTCTCCCAGCTTCCTCGATGCCCTGGCCGGACACGGCCCGGATCCGCTCACGCAGCCCCCGGCCACGTCCGGCGGCCCCGCGATGAGCGTCCCCCACGGCACCACCGTCATCGGGCTCAAGTTCTCGGACGGCGTGATCATGGCGGGCGACCGGCGGGCCACCGAGGGCTACTCCATCGCGGACGACCGCATTGAGAAGGTGTTCGCGGCGGACGACCACTCGGCCGTGTCGTTCGCCGGGGTCGCCGGTCAGGCCACCGAGCTGGTCCGGCTGTTCCAGACCGAGCTCGAGCACTACGAGAAGGTCGAGGGCGAACGGCTGTCGCTGGAGGGCAAGGCCAACCGCCTGGCGCAGATGATCCGGTCGAACCTTCCGATGGCCATGCAGGGGTTCGTGGTCGTCCCGCTGTTCGGGGGGTACGACGAGCGTCGCGGCGAGGGCCGGCTGTTCCGGTACGACGCCACCGGCGGACGGTGGGAGGAGGAGGACTTCATGTCCACCGGCTCGGGTGGCAAGCCGGCGCGCTCGTCGCTCAAGAAACGGTTCCGGCCCGGGCTCGACCGCGAGGAGGCCGTGCGCATCGCCGTGGAGGCGTTGCGCGACGCCTCCGAGGAGGACGTGGCCACGGGCGGGCCCGACCCGGTGCGGAGCATCTGGCCGAGCGTGAAGGTCATCACGTCCGAGGGGGTCGAGGCCCTCGGCGACGACGAGGTCCGCGCCGCGTACGAGGCGCTCGTGGCGGAGGATCGCTGAGCATGTCGTTCCAGCCGTACGTCCCGCCCGAGCAGCTCATGAAGGACCGCTCCGAGTACGCCCGCAAGGGCATCGCCCGGGGGCGGTCCGTGGCGGCCCTCGAGTACGCGGACGGGGTGCTGTTCGTCGCGGAGAACCCCTCGGCCACGCTGCACAAGATCAGCGAGATCTACGACCGCATCGCGTTCGCCGCCGTCGGCAAGTACAGCGAGTTCGAGGACCTCCGGATCGCGGGCATCCGCCTCGCCGACGTCCGGGGGTACTCCTACGGGCGCGAGGACGTGAGCGCGAAGGCCCTGGCCAACGCCTACTCCCAGTCGCTGTCGGCCATCTTCACGCAGCAGATGAAGCCGTACGAGGTCGAGCTGCTGGTGGCCCAGGTCGGCGACACGCCCGAGGAGAACGAGATCTTCCACGTGCTGTTCGACGGGAGCGTGACCGACGAGCACGCGTTCGTCGGGATCGGCGGGAGCTCCGAGGAGCTCACCGGTCACCTCCGTGAGGGCTATCAGCCCGGGTGGGACCTCGCGGCGGGCGTCCGGGCCGCCGTCGCCGCCCTCGCCGACGGAGGTTCGCGGCAGATCCCCGCGGAGGACATCGAGGCGGCGGTGCTGGAACGGACGTCGCATCGCCGGAGGAAGTTCCGGCGGCTCCGCGACTCTGAGGTCGCCGGGATCCTCGCCGACGGCATGCCGGCGACGGCTCCGGTGGCGGACGCCGAGGCGGCCGAGGAGGCTCCGCCGAGCCCCAACGGCTCCGACCCTGCCGGATAGATCGGCCGCCCGGTGACCGCGGAGCCGGAACGGACCGCAGCGGGCACAGGGTCGCATCCGCTCGTCGACTCGGCGAACGCGATCCACCCCGCGTCCCGCTCGCGCACGGCGACCGAAGGGATGGGGGACGCGCCGGCCGATCTGATCTTCAACCCCTGGCTGCCCGAGATCCACGCGAACCCCTACCCCGTGTACCGCCGGCTGCGGGAGGAGGATCCGGTGCACCAGCCGTTCCCCGGGGTGTGGATCCTGTCCCGCTACCGGGACGCGGCGGCGCTCCTGCGCAATCCGGACGTGTCGAGTGACCGGCGGAACTCCCCCGTGTACGAGGAGTTCATCCGCGCGCTGCCCGTTGAACCCGACGAGGGGGCGCTGACCCCCTCGATGCTGTTCCTTGATCCGCCGGACCACGACCGGCTCCGGAGGTTGGCCAACAAGGCGTTCACGCCCCGGGCGGTGGAGCGGTTGGTGCCGCGCATCCACGAGGTCGTCGCCGGGCTCCTGGACCGCGCGGCCGAGATGGGGGAGTTCGACGTGGTGGCCGACCTGGCGTACCCGCTCCCGGTGACGGTGATCTCGGAGATGCTCGGCGTGCCGGTGGCCGACCGCGACGCTCTCCGACGATGGTCGCTCGACCTCATCTACACGCTCGACCCGATGCTGTCGGTGGAGATGCTGGCCCGGGCCCAGCGGGCGGGGGCGGAGTTCCGGGCGTACCTCCGTGAGCTGATCGCCGACCGCCGGACCCACCTGGGCGACGACCTGCTGTCTGGGCTCATCCAGGCGGAGGACGAGGGGCGGCAGCTCTCGCCGCAGGAGCTCGTGGCGACGTGCGTGCTGCTGCTCGTGGCCGGTCACGAGACGACTTCGAGCTTCATCGGGAACGGCATGCTGGCGCTGCTCCGGCATCCCGACCAGTACCGGAGGCTGCACGAGGACCGGGCACTCATGCGGAGCGCCGGAGAGGAGCTGCTTCGCTACGACTCGCCGGTCCAGTTGACCGGCCGCCTGGTCCTGCGCGACACGGAGATCGCCGGGCACCGCATCGATGCGGGGCAGGACGTGGTGGCGCTGGTCGGCGCGGCCAACCGGGACCCCTCGGTGT
>DATBHM010000039.1:0-2127 GCA_036557505.1 Actinomycetota bacterium
CGCCTACGCCAGGTTCGCGAACCCGGACGACATCCCGCCTGCGTACCAGGGCTGCCTGGATGGACTGCAAGGCCCGACACCATGACCACCCACCGAACAGGGAGGACGAACAGATGACGAACAGCGAAGAGATCCGCGCCGAGGCCCTGCGCCTCGCCGGCGAGGGAATGGATCCGAAGGAGGCGGCGACGGTGTTGCTCGGCACGGGCAGCCGACGCGTCCCGGTCGTGTCGGCCAAACGGGCCCTGGAGGTCGAGCTCTCGGAGCACGGTGGGGGCAACAGCACGGCCAGGGCGCTCGAGATCGTGAACACCATGCTCGCGGAGGGAGACTGGACCGAGTGAGCCGCCCGCCGCGACCGGGCCGCCGGGGGACGCACCTCAGGCGCGGATGCGTTCGCCCCGGGGATCGAACAGCGGCTCGGCGGCGACGGTTCCCGGCACCCACTCGCCGAAGATCTCGACCTCGACCGCCGTGCCGACCGTGGTGTCGGGCGGCGGCAGGTACGCGTACGCGATCGACGACCCGACCGTGTACCCGTATCCGCCGCTCGTCACCCGGCCGGCGATGCGGCCGTCGACGCGGACCGGCTCCTCCCCGAGGGCCACCGACCGCGGGTCGTCGAGGACCAGGCAGGCCAGGCGCTCCCCCTCGTCGGGGTTCTCGCGCGCGACGATCAGCGCGTCGCGTCCGATGAACTCCTTCTCGAGCTTCACGGCGAAGCCCAGCCCGGCCTGGTAGGGCGTCACGTCCGGGGTGATGTCCGATCCCCACACGCGGTACCCCTTCTCCAGGCGGAGCGAGTCGATCGCCCGGTACCCGCCCGCCACCACCCCGTGCGGCCGCCCGGCCTCCCACAGCAGATCCAACAGCCGGGGGCCGAACTCCATCGGGCAGTACAGCTCCCACCCCAGCTCGCCCACGTAGGTCACCCGGAGGGCCAGGCACGGCACCGGCCCCACCGACAGCTCCCTCGCACGCATGTAGGGAAACGCCTCGTTCGACAGGTCGGCGTCGGCCACCGGCTGGAGGAGCTCCCGGGCGGCCGGTCCCCACACCCCCAGGCAGGCGTACGCAGAGGTCAGGTCGACCACCGTCACGTCGTCCGGGGCGTGCGACCGGATCCACACCAGGTCGTGCTGCCCGAACGCCGTCCCGGTCACGATGCGGAACCGGTCCTCGGCCAGGCGCGTGACGGTGAAGTCGCACTCGATGCCGCCGCGTTCGTTCAGCATGGAGGTGTACGTGACGGTGCCCACGGGCCGGTCCACGTCGTTGTCGCACAGCCGTTGCAGGAACGCCGCCGCCCCCGCGCCGGTCACGTCGATCTTGGCGAACGACGTCTCGTCGAACACGGCGGCGGCCGAACGGCACGCCGCGTGCTCGGCCCCGATCGCCGGGGACCAGATCTCGCCGGCCCACCCCCGGGGCCGGAGCGAGGGATCGCCGTGGGCGGCGTTCGGCTCGAACCAGTTCGCCCGCTCCCATCCCGACTTCTCGCCCCACGACGCGCCGAGCTCCGACAGCCGCCCGTACGTCGGCGACACGCGGAGCGGCCGGCCGGCCAGGCGTTCCTGCCCCGGGTACCTGACGTCGTAGTAGGTGGCGTAGACCTCGACGGTTCGGGCCAGGCGGTAGTCCAGCCCTGAGTAATGGCGGCCGAACCGCCGGGAGTCCATGTGCCACACGTCGAACGCGGGCTGCCCCTCGACGATCCACTCGGCCACGAGCTGGCCCATGCCGCCGGCCCCGGCGATCCCGTGCGCGCAGAAGCCGGCCGCGACCCAGAACCCCCGGACGTCGGACTCCCCCAGGATGAACTCCCCGTCGGGCGTGAACGCCTCCGGACCGTTGATCAGCTTCACGACCTCGGCGTCCTCCAGCGCGGGAACCCGCCGGACGGCGTTCTCCATGAGCGGCGCGAACCGGTCCCAGTCCTCCTGCAGGAGCTTCGAGTTGAAGTCGGCCGGGATCCCGTCGAGCCCCCACGGCGCCGGCGTCCGTTCGTACCCGCCGGCCACGAGCCCGGCGCCCTCGCTGCGGAAGTACACGAGCAACGACGGGTCGCGCATGGTGGCCATCTGCAGCGGCAGCCCCAGCGGCTTCGTGATCAGGTACTCGTGCGCC
>DATBHM010000040.1:0-7295 GCA_036557505.1 Actinomycetota bacterium
ACGGCAAGTCTCCATGCATCGAAGGCCCGTACTGCGTCGTCTCGTCGATCTCTCGCGCTGTGTTCGCGTCGAGGAAGGTCCAGAACGTGCACGTCCCCAACGATGCTGGGCTCGGCCACATCGTCGAGTTCGGTGGCGGGCCCGGGGCCGTCCTCGGTCCGCAGGCCGGTGAACTGAACCCGTACACCAAGAGGTTCTTCGCGTGGTATTCGATTGAACCGCCGGGGCCGATCGGGCCGATCGGGAACGTGAGCAGGCCGAGGTGCACGGTGACGTTCGCCGGGATGGTCGTGACCTGCGAGTGAACCCGGCGTGCGAACAGCGCCCACGCCTCCTCGGCGCTCAGGCGGGGTCGCGCCGTGGGGGGCGCTGGTGCGAACACTTCGTGGCCGGCGGGGTCGATGACTTCAGTCCCAGCGGTCGGTGACGCCGCCACCTGAGTGCGGCTGGTGGATGGTGTCGGGCTGTGTCCCGGCGCTCGGCCCCCGCCCCCGAACGCGATCAGGAGGATGGCCGATCCGGCCACGGCCACGGCTACCCCCAGAACAGTCGACCCGATTCGACGGCGACGGCGCCTCCGTCTGGCCCGCGATACCACCTGCCCCAAGGCATCTTCCCGCGCGTGGATCGGCTCGACCCGCCGATCGAGTTCGGGCCTGAGATCAGTCATCGGCGTTCTCCTTCTGCGGTTCACGTCTCAACGCCTGTCGAGCTCGAGACACGCGGACACGGACCGCCCCCGGCGTGATGCCGAGCACGCCCGCAGCCTCGACGTCCGTCATCTGTAACCACTCCACCAAGACCAGCGCTGCTCGCTGGCCCCACGGCAGGTTGGCCAACGCGATCCGAAGCTCGTCGCGAGCTTCCACCGCGTCGAGCGGATCGGACGGCTGAGGCTGCACCACGCGCCGAGCGGCCAGCCGCAGCCTCCGCAACCTGCTCCGGTGGACGTTCAGCGCCACCCGATATGCGTATCCCGCAGGGTTGGGCCGATCCCGTATGGCCTCCCACCGTTCGAACACCTTGACGAAGGCCTCCTGAGTTACGTCCTCTGCTTCAAGCAGACCACCAGCGACCAGGAACATGGCTCGCAGTACCGGCTCGTACGAGCGGTCGAAGAAGCCCTCGAAGGTCTCTGGCTCGCCCAAAGGCCCGCCGATCTGGACCGCGGCCCCGGTCGGTTCGGACATGTCACTCCATACACGTCTGACGACTCCTCATTGTTACGCGGGGGACAGTTCCTCCACGCCAGGCGATGCCTGCTGCAGCTTCTCCGACTGGCCTCGATGGTAGCGAGGCCTCTGGACTCGGGATGACATTGGGAGACGCTGGCGTGAGCAAGCGGCCTGGCCCCCACGGGGAGGAAGACCCCCGCTCCCAACGGCATTGTCGGTTCGCGTCGGCAACGAGATCATTTTGGCCAGACGCTCGCCCCGCCGATGGCTAACCGAGGATCCAGAGCTCCTTGAAGTCCGGCGTGAGATGCCACGTCGTCACCGCGCCTTCCGGCATCGATGCGATGTCACCGACCTTGAGATCAAGCGTCGGGCCGTCATCGATCTCGATCCTGGCCGCGCCCTCCAATACGAAGATGACCTCACGTGCCGGGAGGGTCCAACGAACAGGCTCAGGAGTGAGGCCGGGAACCCTGCGCCACAGCCCGGCCTCCATGCCGACACCACTGCACAGGACATGGACCTCGCCTGGCGGATCGGTGTCTGGCTCCCAATCGTCCGCTGATACGTTGGATGTGAACACACCGGGGCTGACTTGCATGTTCCACCTCCACACCGGTCGGTAGGCTTCCAGATGGGCTCGGCGCCCGCTCGCACCAGGAGACTAGGGCCGTCCCCGCGCCGGCGTCCTTCGGCGTGATGACAGTCGTTTCCGCGGACAGCCAACTCTCCAGATCTGAATGGGTCGGTCAGACCTCACCCCGCCCTCTCGAGTGACCGTCCGGCACACTGGCGTAGCCGACGCCGCGTGCCGCGCGGAAACGAACCACGAACGGGCGGACCTGGTTCGGGGTTGGCGCGCCAGCCTAGCGCGCGTTGCGGGAGCCTCAGCCGGGTCGGAACGAGGGGAGGCCGTCGCCCGCGGTGGAGACCACGGTCGCATCCCGGCCGGTGAGCCCGGCCAGCCGGGATGAGAAGCCGTTCCAAGCGTCGCGGTCCCAGGACTCGACGACGTCGACTACGCGCCCCTCGCTGACCAGCACGAACGTCGGCACCACGCGGATCCCGTAGGCCTCGGACACGTCGTACGGCGGGAGGTCGGGCGTCGAGTCGAACGACCAGCCGTACTCCCCCGCGAACCGCGCCAGCTTGTCCTCCGGGTCCTCCCCGATCCCCGCGACCGTGCTGGGGTACGCCGCCTCGAGCTGCTGGGAGACCGGCGCGGCCATCTGGCACACCGGGCACGTCACCTTGTAGAAGAACAACGCCCTTGCCGGGACGTCGAGGTCCACGCCCGGCACCGGCGGCGCCTCCGATCCAACCGTGATCACGCTCATCGTGCCGCCAAGGGTACGACCCGGTTGCGCCGTCGCCTGCGACGGCGCAGCATCGTTCCCTCGAACTGGAACCAGGGAGGGGTCATGGGCCGTCACGTTCCACCGAGGCATCCCCGCGTCGTCGCCGGAACACTCGTCGCGGCGATCGCCTGTTGGGTGGTGGCGCTGCTCGCGCCACCGGCCTCCGCAGCGCCGATCCGTGTGAACTGCGACGCCGGCGGCAACCTCCAGGCCAAGATCGACCACGCGCCGGGCGGTTCCACGATCCTGGCGAAGGGAACGTGCAAGGGCCCGTTCACCATCACCTCCAAGGGCCTCACCATCCGGGGAAACCCGAAGGCGACGCTCGACGGGCAGCACCTCGGATCCGCCCTCACGATCACCGACGACGGCAAGACGGTCACCCTGATCGACCTGACCGTCACTGGCGGCTCGACCGACGGCAAGGGCGGCGGCATCGCCATGAGCGGCGGCGAGCTCCACCTCGTGCGGACCACCGTGAAGGAGAACAGCGCGTTCGGCAACGACTACTCCTACGGCGGGGGGATCTGGATCGAAGGGTCGGGCGCGCTGACCCTCGTGGACAGCAGGGTCACCGCCAACCGGGCGCTCACCGAACCGGGCTCGGGGTTCGCGTATGCCTACGGTGGCGGCATCTACGCCGGGGTCCCCCTCACGCTCACCGGCTCGACGGTGGGCGGCAACGTCGCCCGGGCCGAGTCGAACGACATGTTCGCGTACTCGTACGGCGGCGGGATCGACGCGGGCTCGGTCGATATTCACGGGTCAGCCGTCACGAACAACGCTTCCCGGGCGGTGGCCCACGGCCAGTTCGCCTACGCGTACGGAGGCGGCGTGGAGGCCGGGACGCTGGTCGCGCGGGACTCGTCCGTCGCCGGGAACCGCGCCGTTGCGGTCTCCGACAGCGACTTCGCACAGGCCTACGGCGGCGGCGCCGACCTCGAGAGCGGCTTCGAGGTGTTCACGACGTCCACCTTCTCGGGCAACCGGGCCGACGCCAACGGCGGCGACTACGCCACCAGCCAGGGCGGCGGAACCTACAGCCTCGGGATCCTCACGCTGGACCGCTCGACGTTCGCCGGCAACACCAGCATCGCGGCCGGCGGCGCGTCGTTCGGGGACGCGTACGGCGGCGGCCTCGTCCACGACAACGGCGACCTGATCCTCAAGCGGTCGACGGTGAGCGGGAACTCCGCGTCCGGGAGCTCGGCTTCGGACGCCGCCCAGGGGGTCGGCGGGGGCATCGCCGCGTATCAGGGCCTCAAGCTGACGAACTCCACCGTCGCCGGGAACTCGGTGTCGGGTGCGGCGGCGCCGGGCAGCGGGAAGACCGGCTCGGGGGTCGGGGGCGGCATCGAAGCGAAGGACACGACCTTCACGGCCTCGACCATCGCGTCGAACACCACGTCGGCCACGGGAGACGTCGTCGAGACGAGGGGCGGCGGGATCGCCGGGGTGCTCCTCGCGACCGGGGCGTCGATCATCGCGGGCAACCATGCCGCCACCGGCCCGGACTGCAACATCACCACGACGACGACCAACGGCTACAACCTGGTGCTACACCCTTCGACGTGCCTGCCCACCCCTGCCGGCACCGACATCACCGGGCAGCTCGCCAGGCTCGGGGCGCTCCACGACAACGGCGGTCCGACACACACGATGGCGATCTCCGCGTCCAGTCCCGCCTTCAACGCGATCCCGCAGGCGAAGTGCGCGGCGCCGTTCGACCAGCGCGGTCGTCATCGGCCCCAGGGGCCGCGCTGCGACATCGGCGCATACGAACGGGCGGTGCCCTGAGCACGGGGCTCAGTCGACCGGCGCGCCTGCGCTCGGGTGGACCGCCGGCCGGTACCCCGCGGCGATCGCAGCGACGGTGGCCGGCGGCGTGAGCACCTCGATCTCCCCGCCGGCCGGCACCGAGTCGCCCGCGCCGTATCCGTCGAACGACCACGGCTTGATCGACCCGTCGAGCAGCAGCCCGATCTCGCGGTCCACGCGCACCATCACGCCGTCCGGAAGCTCCCCGACGGGATCGCGATGCGTGCGCTGGCGGCGGGTTCGTGATTCCACGCGCTGGGAGTGGAGCACGGCGTCCATCTCCGGCGCGCGCAGACGAGCGGCAAGGCCCTGCGCGACCCGCCACGCCTCGGCGAACGCGTTGAAGTCCTCGCGGCGGCAGTAGGCGCACGGCCGGTGGCCGGCCGCCAGCGCCGTCGCCTCGTCGAGGAAGAACAGCGCCGTCCACCGCCCGGGCGGCATCGGGTCCCGCCGGACGCCCTTCCACTCGAGCCGGCACGCGATCCACATCTTGGAACGCCACCGAGCCACCCCGAGCGTCCGGTCGGGCCGGTGCAGACACCCACGGTTCCCCATGAGCGTGCCCCGGGCGTCCTCGGCCACGATCTCCTGGGTGGGCGAGACGCGGTTCTGCAGCGTCATACGGTCGGCACCGCCTGCCTGATCGTGATCAGGGCTTGCGCTCGAACGCGCCTTCGTCGCAGGCCGGACCCTGGGGCCGGTTGACCAGCCGCTGGTCCTTCTGCACCAGCGAGTGACACACCGTCGTGGGGACCTTGTTCAGCGCGGGGCTGCCGGCGAGCAGGGCGACCGTCCTGGTCGGCCCGCCGTGGTCGGCGAGCGACCCGAGCTTCGGTGCGGTCACGTCGGACTGGTCGGTCCCGGCCGCGCCGAAGGTGCATCCGGTCGTCGTTCCCAGGAGGTTGAACCCGTTCGACTGGAAGGTGCCCAGGCAGTTGGGACCGGGCGCGCCGGTGTTCAGCGCGAGGACGGTCGCCTCGAGCGTCGTGGCGGTCCCCACCTCGAGATAGAGCCCGCCCCCGCCGGCGAACGTCGACGCCGTCCCCGAGACCGTCGCGCCGTTGCGGACGATGGTGGTGAACCGAAGCCCGAGGGCGTGGTCCACGACCTGGATCCCTCCGCCCGCCGAATCGGAGTTGGGGCCGTCCGCCGAAACCCGGTTCCCGGCGATGGTCGAGTTCGTGACCATGTCGGTCGTCGTCGACGCCCCGTTCTCGAGGTCGACGCCGCCGCCGAGCGCCTCCGCGGATGCCGCGGTCGCGGAGGCGGTGGCCGCATTGCCGCTCACGGTGGACATCCGAATCACGAAGCGGCCCGACGACCCGATCTCGATGCCCCCGCCCCCGGCGCCGGCCCCCGAGTTGTCCGAGACGGCGTCCGTCGTGTTGTTCGAGATCGTCGACGTCGTGATGGTGGTCGTGCCCCCGGACGTCGATGCGATCCCGCCTCCGCTCGCACCGCCCGCGTTGGTGTCCGAGTGGGCGTGCACGGTGTTCCCCGAGAGCGTCGAGTGGTTGAGCGTGACCGACCCATGGGCATCGATGCCGCCCCCCCTGGCCGTCGCCTTGACGGCCCCGGTGGCAGTCAGCGTCGAGTTCAGCACCTTGACGGAGGTGAGCTTGGCCACCTGGCTCCCGCTCTCGAGGTAGACGGCCCCTCCCTCCGCGACCGCCGAGCTGCTCACCGCCGTCGCCGAGGTCTGGTTCCCGTCGAACGTCGTCCCGGTGATCCTCACGGTGCTCGTCCCGGATCCGCCGGACCCAGTCGTGACCTTCAGCGCTCCCCCAAGCGCGTCGACCTCGTGCGTACCGCCCGACGATGACGATACGGCCCGGTTGTCCGTGAACGTCGAGTCCGCGATGGCGAGGTCGCCCGGCTGCTGCTGCCAGAGGAGCGCCCCGCCCTGCGCCGAGGGGCTGTCCGCAGCGTTCGCCGACGCCACGTTGTTTCGGAACGTCGACGAGGTGACCGCCACCGTCGTGTTGAACGCGAAGATCGCACCGGCATCGGCCTCGGCCAGCGACGCGGTCGACACGGCCGTCGCCTTGTTGCCGCGGATCTGGCTGCCCGAGATCGTGAGCGATCCGTTCTGGAACTCCCCCGCCCCGGCCTGCGCAACCGCCAGCCCGGACCCCGACGACACCGAGGTGTTGTTCAGGACCGACGACGTCCGGATGATGACCACCGCACCTCGCGCGTAGATCCCGGCCCCAACTGCGGTCGCCCCCGCCGCCTCGTTCCCTTTGACCGTGACGTGGTCGAGCGTGAGGAGCCCCCCGCCCTCCTGGTCGATGCCCGCACCCTTCCCGGCCAATCCGCCGGTCACGACCAGCGACCGGAGATGGAGGGCCCTCGCCCCGGTCACGGTGAGCGTGCTCCCGCCGCTGCTCCCGTCGAGCGTGGCCGTCGGGTTGCCCTTGAGCGTGAGGTCCTTGGCCACGGTGAACTGGCCGTGGCAGGTTCCGGAGAGGAGGAACGTGGTCCCCGTCGCCGCGTTGTTCAGCTTCGGCTGCAGGGCGGTCTGGTCGCAGTTCACGGAGATGGTCTGCGCCGACGCGTGCGGGACGACCAACAGCGTCGCGCCGAGCAGCACCGTCGCCGCGACGGACGTGCGGATGACCCGGCTCATGGCCGGGCCACGGTACCCTCCCCGTCCGCCGGCTGCGACCCAGTTCGTCTCGACCACCCCCACCGCCTCGCCAGGCGCCGGATCGGGTCGTACCGCTGGTCGGCCACGCGTTCCTTCAAGGGAATGATCGCGTTGTCCGTGATGTGGATGTCCTCGGGGCACACCTCGGTGCAGCACTTCGTGATGTTGCACAGGCCGAGCCCCATCCGCTGCCGGAGCAGCTCCCGCCGGTCGCTCGTGTCGAGCGGGTGCATCTCCAGCTCCGCGTACCGGACGAAGAACCGGGGCCCCGCGAACGCCCGGCCGGTCACGTGC
>DATBHM010000041.1:0-10603 GCA_036557505.1 Actinomycetota bacterium
TCCACACTAGGATGTCCGGAACCCGCTTGATCGCGATGAGGTTCCGCTTGGCGACGACCGCCCCGTCGGCGAACACCCGGGCGGCGCTCATCGAACGGCCTCCTTCTCACGGGCGCGCCCACGCCGGGGTGCGTCCTCTGACTCCGGCGGTTCCTCCTCCGCCACGTGCCCCGTCAGCGACAGGAACACGTCGTCCATCGTCGGCCGGCGGAGCCCCACGTCCGAGACGTGCACCCGAGCCTCCTCGAACAGGTCCAGCACCCGCTTCAGCACGTGCGGTCCGCCGGTCGCCGCCGCTGTCAGGGTTCGGATCTCCTCGTCGACCTGGACCTCCTCGCCGCACAGGTCGCCCAGGATCATCCGGGCGGTCGGCATGTCGGCCGCGTCGGCCACGACCACCTCGACGCGCTCCCCGCCGACCTGCGCCTTCAGCTGGTCGGCCGTCCCGTGCGCGATCACGCGGCCGTGGTCGATGACCACGATGTCGTCGGCCAGCCGGTCGGCCTCCTCCATGTACTGGGTGGTCAGCAGCACGGTCGAGCCGCCCCGCACCAGGTCGTTGATGGTCTCCCACATCTGCGAACGGCTCCGCGGGTCCAGCCCGGTGGTGGGTTCGTCGAGGAACAGCACCTCCGGCTTCGCCACCAGCGCCGCCGCGAGGTCCAGCCGGCGACGCATCCCGCCGGAGTACGTCTTGGTCGGCCGGTCGCCGGCGTCCTCCAGCGAGAACTCCGTCAGCAGCTCGCGGGCCCGCTCCCGCGAGCGCCGCTTCCCCAGCTGGTACAGCCGCCCGACCATGTCGAGGTTCTCGAACCCGGTGAGGTTCTCGTCGACGGCCGCGTTCTGCCCGGACAGGCCGATCCGCTCGCGAACCTTCTCCGGCTCCTCGCAGACGTCGATGCCGGCGACCAGCGCCCGGCCCTCGTCGGGCTCGAGCAGCGTCGTCAGGATCCGCACGGCCGTCGTCTTGCCCGCGCCGTTCGGCCCGAGCATCCCGAGCACCGTCCCCTGCGGCACCGCGATGTCGATCCCCGCCAGCGCGGTCACGTCCTTGTAGCGCTTCACCAACCCCTCGGTGACGATGGCATCCGTCACGTGTTCCCTCCCTGTTCGGCGGGCTCGTACTGCAGGACCACCATGCCGCCCGGCATCGTCCGGCTGCCGCTCAGCCGCAGCGGCCGCTTCCCCAGGTCGTCGCGGAACAGCCGCTTGCCCGATCCCAGCAGCACCGGGTAGACCATCAGCTGGTACGTGTCGACCAGGCCCTCACGGCCCAGCGTCTGCCCCAGGTCGCCGCTCCCGATCACGAGCACGTCGCCCCCGGGCTCGCTCCTCAGCCTACCCACCTCGGCCGCGAGGTCGGAACCCAACACCACCGCGTTGTTCCACTCGAGCGGGTTCCGGAGCGTCCGCGACGCCACGTACTTGGGCCTCGCGTTCATGATGGCGGCGATCGGATCGTCCTCTGGCTGGTTGGGCCAGTAGGCCGCGAAGATGTCGAACGTCCGCCGCCCCAGCAGGAAGCCCCCGGCCTCCTGGAGGCCGCCCATGACGAACTGTCCCATCTCCTCGTCGGACCGGTCGAACTGCCACCCGCCGTGTTCGAACCCGCCGCTGCGGTCCTCGTCCCGACCCCCCGGCGCCTGCATGACGCCGTCCACCGACAGGAACTCGCTGACCACCACTCGCGCCATGTCCGGCCCCTTCCTCGCGTGGGTCGATCGTTGCAGGTCCAGACGACACGAAGGGGACGAACTCATCGGTGGGGGCGGGGCCGGCGCTCAGCCGGCGAGGGTCCACCCGACGAAACGCTCCCGGGGGAACGTCGTCGCGTGGTTCGACGAGAGCTCGAGGAGCCGCGCCGAGAGGCCCTTGCCGTTCTCGACGGCCATCGCCAGCCAGGCCCCGTCCGGCGAGAACGGGCCGGCGAACGCGCCGCTCCGCGCCGGCACCCGCGCGACTCCGGTCCCGGGGTCGGCGAGCACTCCCCGGTGTCGAATCGGCAGCAGGTGTGGGAGGACCGACGACGTCATGGGCTCATCCCCGATTCGGCTGGTGACCCGGGCGCCGGTTGGGCGGCGCGGTCCGAGGCGCGCCGATGCGGACCGGCGAGGTCGGCATCCCGAGGAACGCCGCGAGTCGGTGCGCTTCCTCGGCGAGCTGCCTCCGCTCCTCGCGTGCCAGCCGGCGGAACGGCTCGACCAGGAGCTCGTCCGGTGTGGCCCGCCACCTCGCGGAGAGGAACCCGTCCACGAGCACGCCGCCCCAGCCGACCTCGGTCCACTGCCGCACGCCCTCCGGCACGATCCGTGAACGATCCTCGTGCCCGAGCAGCACGTTGTCGTATTCGGGCAGGAACCGCACCGGCGCCGGGATGCCCGGGTCGGGGAGCGGCCCGCGGGGGACGTCGAACAGCTCGCGGCCCCGCTCGTCGCGGAACGTTCGGAGCCGCGGGCGCAGCTCCTCGAACGACTCGCGCATCCCTGCGAGCCCGGACCACGATGCGAAGTCCGCGGGCGTCGCCGGGCCGAACACCGCCAGGTACCGACGCACGAGCCCCGTCCGGCCGGTGCCGTCGTCCGGCCCCAGCCTCGGGGCGCCGAGCCAGTGTTCCAGCGTCGTCACCGCGGCTCGGCCGGACCGGCCCCACAGCCCGCGCGGCGTGACCTGCACGGTGGGCAGCAGGTACATGGCGTACCCGAGGTTCTCCGCGTCGCGGTCGGGCCACCGCTCAGCGACGACTCGGGACAGGTCCGAACGGGTCCCCGGGCGTTGCTCGAGGGCGCCGCGGAACGCCTCCACCACCTCGCCGAGGTCCACGCCCGCCGCCGCGCCCCGGAACGCCCGCTGGCCGAAGAACATCCGCTCGACGACCGGCTGGAACGCCGGCCGGAGCGCCAGCGCGTCCCGACTGCTCACCAGGTGCAGCGTGGCCCGGAGCAGCGTCATCCGGACCGCCCGTCGCGACTCGACGGCGTCCGACAGCACCGACGGCCGGAAGCCTTCGAGCCGCGACCACAGGGCGACGTACGGATCCCGGGGGACCTGCGCCTGGAGCGCGACCAGCCGCTCGACCGCCGCCATCGGTGCGAGCCGCCGGCGTTCGAGGAGCATCTGCCGGGCGAGCAGCGCCCGGTTCAGCTCACGAACGGGCAGCGTCCGTTCGGGCCGGCCCACGCGCCGCTAGCAGCCGTGCAGGATCAGGCCGGTCGAGCCGATCGGGTGCGAGGCCTTCCCCACCGCCCAGACGTTCGTGTTGGTCACGGCGTCGACCGCGAACAGCTGGTTGTCGCCCGAGCCCGAGTTCGGACTCGCCACGACGTCCCACGATCCGTTCGTGAAGTGCTCGACGAGCGTCCGGCGGACGTTGGCGTTGCTGTCGTGCTCGCCGACCGCCCAGGCGAGGGTCGCGGACACGCCGCCGACGTCGTTGAAGTAGTTGATCGTGTCGTTGCCGCCCACGTTGGGGCTCGGAACCTCCGTCCAGCCGGAACCGGTGTTCCGCATCGCGAGCGTCTGGATGGCGGCAGTCCCGCCGCGGCTCCCGGCGGCCCACTCCGCGGTGGCAGACGGCGCCGAGATGCCGGCGAGGTCGGCCCCGGTCTCGTTCGTCGGCGCCGGCACCCGCGTCCAGCTCGAGCCGTCGAAGCGCTCGACCAGCGCATCCGTGCTCCCCACCACGCCGACGTGGCCGACGGCGAGGACGTTCTTGGCGGAGATCGCCGCCACGTCGCTCAGGTTGCCGCCGACCGGCAGCGACGCGCCGTGGACGCTCGCCCACACGTGGCCGTT
Source organism: Actinomycetota bacterium (assembly GCA_036557505.1). Taxonomy (GTDB): domain Bacteria; phylum Actinomycetota; class UBA4738; order UBA4738; family JACQTL01; genus DATBHM01. Next base: position 3,793 of record DATBHM010000041.1, read on the forward strand.
CCAGTGCTCGATGAGCGTCTTGGTGCCGGGACGGCCGTTGGAGCCGACCGCCCAGACGTTGCTCGCCGACACCGCGTCCACGCCGAACAGGAAGTTGTCGCCGCCGGAGATCGGGCTGGGGCTCGCCACGACCGCCCACTTCGTGCCGTTCCAGTGCTCGACGAGCGTCTTGATGTGCCCGCCGCCCGACGGGGAGTAGTACCCGACCGCCCATGCGTTGGCCGGGCCGAGGACGGTCACGTCCTCGAGCTCGGTGGTGGCGCCCTTGTCCGGCGCGGGGACGAGCTTCCACTTCGACCCGTTGAAGTGCAGCGTCAGGGGCTCGCCGGCGGCCTCGCTGCTCCCGACCGCCCAGACGTTCTTCGCGGACGCCGCATCGATCCCGTTCAGCTGGTCGTACTCCGTCGCCGCGGAGTTCGGGTGGCCGACGACCTTGAACGAGCAGGACGGCGCCGCCCCCGCGGGGCCCGGTCCCGCCACCCCCACCAGCGCGGCAACGGCGGCGGCCACCAGGGGAACGCGGCCTCGGATTCTCTGGCGAGGTGCAACCGATCGCATGTGACGAGCCCTCCCTGTCATGAGGCGTTCCGGACCCGGGACTCTACCCGCGTGTCGCGTGGAAACGAATCGGGGCCGGGCCGGCGGCTCGCGTCGCTCAGCCGGCTCTGAGCTCCCAACGCGCCTTCGCGGGCTCGGGCATCACAGGCGGATCACGGCGACTCCGGGCACGTCCTCGTAGTCGCCGTCCTGGGTGACGACCGGAATCTCGTGCGCGATCGCCGTTGCCGCGATCCACGAGTCGTTGACCCGCATTCGCTTCCCGGCTTCGCGAAGCGCCAGCCGAAGCGCCGCCCACGCCTGGGCGACCGTGTCGTCGATCGGGAGCGGCTCCAGCCGTTCGACTCTGGACAGCGTTGCGAGTCGACGCGCCCGCGTCGTCCCGTCCGCGGCGGCGAGCACGCCGAAGCGAAGCTCGCCCACGGTGATCGTCGACACGGCAAGCTGGTCCGGCGGCGATCCGGCAAGCGGGCGTCCGTGTTCCAACGCGACGAACAGCGAGGTGTCCGCCAGGCCGAGCTCGACCCGGTCGCTATTCGATCGCGAGGTCATCGGTCGTGTCGGGGAGGAGCTCCCGGAGCTCCACGGCGAGGCCGGGGTCCGCTCGCCAGCGATCGGCATCCGCCATGAAGGTCTCCCACGGGATCGACCGCGGCCTCGAGGAGAGCGGCACGAGCTCCGCGACCGGCCGGCCGCTGACGGTGACCCGGAGCCGTTCGCCCGCCTCGACACGGCGAAGCACCTTGCTGACGTCGTTCCGCAGCTCCCGGGCCGGCACGTCGCTCATGCACCGGAGTGTAGCAATACTGCTACGGAAACCTCCGGGCTTCCCGGGCGGACCGTACACCGCGGGTGCGACCGGCCGGCCGGGGCGATGAGTTCGTGCAGGTCGGGACGTCTGAACGGCATGGGGCCGCCCCGACCACCGCCGCAGGCGGGCTTCGTGCTCATGTCGATCGCCGGCCCGATCGCCCCCGACGGCATCGTGCCGCTCTGCGATCGGGTTCGTTCCGTGCTCCGCACCCGCCCGCACGCCCGCGTGATCTGCGACGTGGGCGCCATCGACGACCCCGACGCGGTGACCGTCGAGGCGCTCGCCCGGATGCAGCTCACGGCCCTGCAGCTGGGGGGCGAGATCGTCCTGCGCGATCCGTGCGCGGACCTCGCGCGACTCCTGGATCTGTGCGGGCTGGCCGACGTGGTGCCGCTCGAACCCTGCTGACGCCTCCCTCAGGCGCCCACGTAGGCCGCGAGGTGCTCGCCGGTGAGGGTCGAACGGGCGGCGACGAGGTCGGCGGGCGTTCCCTCGAACACGATCCTGCCGCCGTCGTGGCCGGCGCCGGGGCCCAGGTCGATGATCCAGTCGGCATGCGCCATGACCGCCAGGTGGTGCTCGATGACGATGACCGAGGTGCCGGAGTCGACCAGCCGGTCGAGCAGGCCGAGCAGGTGCTCGACGTCGGCGAGGTGCAGGCCGATGGTCGGCTCGTCGAGCACGTAGACGTCGCCCTGTCCGCCCATGTGGGTGGCCAGCTTGAGCCGCTGCCGCTCGCCGCCGGACAGCGTGGTGAGCGGCTGGCCGATGCCGAGATAGCCCAGCCCCACGTCGGCGAGCCGGTCGAGGATCCGGCGCGCGGCCGGCGTGCGCGCATCGCCCGCCCCGAAGAACTCCCGGGCCTCCGTCACCGACATCGCGAGCACCTCGCTGATGTCCCGGCCACCGAGGTGGTACTCGAGCACCGACGCGTCGAACCGCTTCCCCTCGCACTCCTCGCACGTGGTGACCACGCCGGCCATCACGCCCAGGTCGGTGTAGACGACGCCGGCGCCGTTGCAGGTGGGGCAGGCCCCCTCGGAGTTCGCGCTGAACAGCGCCGCCTTGACCCCGTTGGCCTTGGCGAACGCCTTGCGGATCGGGTCGAGCAGTCCGGTGTACGTGGCCGGGTTGCTGCGACGCGAGCCGCGGATCGCGCTCTGGTCCACCGACACCACCCCGTCGCGGCCCGATACGGAGCCGTCCATCAGCGAGCTCTTGCCCGACCCGGCCACGCCGGTCACCACCACCAGCACGCCGAGCGGGATGTCGACGTCGACGTCCCGCAGGTTGTGGGCGGAGGCGCCGCGAACCTCCAGCGCTCCCGACTGGGTGCGCACCGACGGCTTCAACGACGCCCGGTCGTCGAGGTGCCGCCCCGTCAGCGTGCCGCTTCCCCGGAGCCCCTCGACGGTTCCCTCGAAGACCACCTCGCCCCCGGCCGTCCCGGCGCCGGGTCCGAGGTCGACCACGTGGTCGGCGATCGCGATCGTCTCGGGCTCGTGCTCCACCACGAGGACCGTGTTCCCCTTGTCGCGTAGCCGGAGCAGCAGGTCGTTCATTCGCTGGACGTCGTGGGGGTGCATGCCGATGGTGGGCTCGTCGAAGACGTACGTGACGTCGGTGAGCGCCGAGCCGAGGTGGCCGATCATCTTGGTGCGCTGCGCCTCGCCGCCCGACAGCGTTCCCGCCGGCCGGTCGAGGGACAGGTACCCCAGCCCGATCTCCACGAACGAGTCGAGGGTCGCTCCCAGCGCCGCGAGCAGCGGCGCCACCGACGGCTCGGCCAGGCCGCGGATCCACTCTGCGAGGTCGCTGATCTGCATCGCGCAGGCGTCGGCGATGCTGATCCCCTCGATCATCGACGACCGGGCCAGCTCGCTCAGCCGGGTGCCGTCGCACTCCGGACAGGTGGTGAAGGTGACCGCCCGTTCCACGAACGCGCGGACGTGCGGCTGCATCGCGTCGACGTCCTTGGACAGCATCGACCGCTGGATCCGGGGGATCAGCCCCTCGTAGGTCACGTTGATGCCCTCGACCTTGATCCTGGTCGGCTCCTTGTAGAGCAGGTCGTGCAGCTCCCTGCGGGTGAACCTGCTGATCGGCTTGTCCGGATCGAAGAAGCCGCATCCGGAGAAGATGCGGCCGTACCAGCCCTCGACCCCGTAGCCGGGGATCCGGAGCGCACCCCCGTTGATGGATTCGCTCTCGTCGTACAGCGCGGTCAGGTCGAAGTCGGTGACCGAGCCCCGGCCCTCGCATCGCGGACACATGCCGCCGATACGGGTGAACGACGCCCGCACCGGCTGGGTACGTGCACCGCGTTCGACCGTGATCGCCCCCGCCGCCCGGACCGTGGCGAGGTTGAAGGAGAACGCCTGGGGCGAGCCGATGTGCGGCCGGCCCAGCCGGCTGAACAGGATGCGGAGCATGGCGTTGGCGTCGGTCGCTGTGCCGACCGTCGACCGGACGTCGGCGCCCATCCGCTCCTGGTCGACGATGATCGCGGTCGTCAGCCCCTCGAGGACGTCGACCTCGGGCCGGGACAGGCTCGGCATGAAGCCCTGCACGAACGCGCTGTAGGTCTCGTTGATCAGCCGCTGCGACTCGGCGGCGATCGTGCCGAACACCAGGGACGACTTCCCCGAACCCGAGACGCCGGTGAACACCGTCAGCCGGCGCTTGGGGATCTCCACGCTGAGGTCCTTGAGGTTGTTGACGCGCGCGCCGTGGACGCGGATCACGTCGTGGCGGTCGGCGGCCCGAAGCGCCGCCGACCCCACGTCGGTTCCCGTCGCCATGCTCAGCGACTCCCCGGTGGCGCCCGCCGGCGGCGAGCCGGGTCTCAGCTCGCCGCCTGCTTCACGAGCGCGGCGATCTTCTTCTCGTCCGCGGCGGTCAGCTTGGTGAGCGCGTAGGACGTGGGCCACATCGGCCCGTCGTCGAGGTTGGCCGCCTCCTCGAATCCGAACGTCGCGTACCTCGACTTGAACTTCGCAGCCGGCTTGAAGAAGCAGACGACCTTGCCGTCCTTCGCGTAGGCGGGCATCCCGTAGAAGGTCCTCGGCGCGAGGTCCGGCGCCACGTCGGCGACGATCGAATGGATCCGCTCGGCGATGGCGCGATCCGAATCCTCCATCTCGGCGATCTTCGCGACCACCTCGCGCTCGGACTCCTCCCGGGTCACGGCGGCCTTCCGCTCGCGGACGGTCTCCCGCATCGCGGCCCGTTCCTCGGCGGAGAACGTCGGCGACTTCCCGGCGGCCCTGGACTTCTGCTGCTTGGCGGGTTTCCTCTCAGCCATTCGAAGCACCTCCTTCGTCGATGACCGTCACTGTAGTTGGGGCTCGGTGACCGAGGCTTCTCGATTCGTGACCGCCTCGGGGGCGCGCCGGAGGACGGCCACGGCCGCGATCGGGACGAGGAGCATGGTCAGGGCCCCCGACAGCACCAGCCCGCCGGTCGTCCCCGTGAGCTCCAGCAGCGGGCCGCCCACGGCGAGCCCGAGCGGGGCGGCCACCAGCGAGATGGTGGTCCACAGCGTGACGACCTGCTGCTGCTCGTTGGGCTCGAGGCCCGACTGCACGAAGCTGAACGCGACCGGGGTGAACGGCGCCCACACCAGGCCTCCCAGCCCGAAGACGAGCATGGCGACGGCGAGAGTACCGACGAAGGGCAGCACGATCGGGCACACGGCCCACAGGCCGACGATCGCGATCAGCAGCTGCCGCTGAGGAAGGTGCCGGAGCTGGTTGACCAGCGCGGCCCCGATGAAGGCGCCCACCCCCAGCGCGCCCCACATCAGGCCGAGGGCGGACGCGCCCGAGTCGAGCGTCCCGCGGACGTACAGCGGAAGCGCGACCTCGATCGGCATGTAGAGGAAGTTGAAGAAGAACTCGACCACCAGCAGCCGGGCGGCCACCGGGCGGCGCCGCAGGATGCGCAGGCCCGATTCGTGCGACGCCGGACGTCGGAGCGCGTCCCCGTCGTCGACGTGCCGCGGGACGGAGATCAGGACCGCGCCCAGCAGGATCAGCGCGCCGCACGCGTCGAAGAAGAGCCCGACGCCGGCGCTGGTCGTGGCGACGATCAGCCCGCCCACCACCGGACCCACGATGTACAGGGCGAAGGTGGCGTTGAGCCCGAGGAGCCCGTTCACGGCGAACCGCCCCGTCTCGCCCGCCATCGAGGTCGCCAGCACCCGCCGGCTGCTCGACCCGGCGATCCGGAACGTCGAGCAGAACAGCAGGCCGGCGACCAGCACCGGCAGCGTGAGCCGGTCGGTGACGGCCAGGAGGCCGAGCGCGCTGAAGGCGACGAACCGCAGCACGCAGTCGGCGATGAGGAGCGTTCGGGGCGGCACGCGGATCCGGCCCAGCCCGATGCACAGCGCGAGGACCGTGGAGAGCACGAACGGCGCCGCCTCGACCATCCCGATCGCGATCGCCGCCGGCACGCTCCCGTGGATCGAGAGCGTCTGCACGGGCATCGCGACGATGATCACGCCGGTGCCGACGTTGGCCAGGAGGTCCCCGAGGAGGAGTCCGGCCACGCGCCGATCGCGCAGCACGTCCCGGTACGACCGGTTGGCCTCCGGGGTGGCTGCGGCGGCGCTCATCTGCCCGGCCCGGTCGCCGGACGGCTCAGCGCCGCTGCTGGATGCGGATCAGGTTGCCCGAGGGGTCGCGGAAGGCGCAGTCGCGGATCCCGTACGGCTGGTCGGTCGGCTCCTGGACCACCTCGGCGTCGCCGGCCTGCAGTCGCTCGAAGGTCCCGTCGAGGTCGCGAGTGGCGAGGTTGACGCTGGCGTAGGTTCCCTTGGCCATCATCTCGGCGATGGTCTGCCGCTCGTCGTCGGTGATGCCCGGGGAAGCCGCCGGCGGGTACAGGACGATGGCCGTGTCGGGCTGATCGGCCGGGCCGACCGTGATCCAGTGCATCCCGTTGTATTCGACGTCGAGGCGAACCTCGAAGCCGAGGGTGTCGCGATAGAAGGCCAGGGTCGCCCCCGGGTCATCGTGCGGAAGCATGCTCGAGTGAATGGTGATGTCCATGAGGCTCATGCTACGTGCGGCCCGGTGGAGGCCGCTTCTCGATTCCTGATCGGTCTCGTCACCTGCTTCGCCACGCACGGTGGGATCCCCGCCATCGCTCCCGTCTCCCGGCGCCGGTATTCGCTGGGTGGCATCCCGACCAGCTCGGTGAAGCGGGTGCTGAAGGTGCCGAGCGACGAGCAGCCGACCTCGAAGCAGACCTCGGTGACGGTCATCCCGCCACGACGCAGGAGCGCCATGGCGCGCTCGATGCGCCGCGTCATCAGGTAGCTGTACGGGGACTCGCCGAACGCCTGCCTGAACTGCCGGCTGAGGTGCCCGGCCGACATGTACGCGCCGCGGGCGAGGGCCTCCACGTCCAGCGGCTGCGCGTACTCCCGGTCGA
>DATBHM010000042.1:0-25914 GCA_036557505.1 Actinomycetota bacterium
CGTGGCTGTCCGCGCGAAAGGTCCCGGAACGTGAAGCTGGTGCTCGTCAACGAAGAAGGATCGGCGGTTGCCGAGATCGAGGACGTCGAGGGCTACGACCTCTCCACGACCAGAGGACGGGCGATGCTCATGGACGACATCCTGGTCGCCCTCGGCCATGCGGACCGGCGGGTCGTCCTCGACATGATCCGGGAACGACGCGAACGCGCCGAGCGCGCAGTCGCGGCCGCTCGAAGCCAGCCGCCGCCGGGCGGTGAGCACCCGAGCCGGCAACCGAACGGCGACCCGGTCGGCTGACTGCGGGCCCGGCCCAACACGTCCGAGCGATGTCCCACGCTGTGGCCGTGCCTCTGATAAAACGGCGGACCGTGCGCCGTCGCATCACCGCCGCCGCCGCGGTGGCCGTGCTGATCGTCCTGGCCGCCTGCTCGAATCCGGTCCGTCCGGACACGACCGCGGGCGCGACCGTCCCGTCTCCCACGACGCCCCAGCCGGCCGTGTCGTCCCCCGGTCCGTGCGCCGACCGCGGCGAGCACCCCTTCGTGGTCGGCATGAAGGACTACCGGTTCGTGCCCTCCTGCCTGGTCGTCAGCGGGGCCGCGCCGTTCCACCTGCACAACGGAGGCTCCAGGGAGCACAACCTCACGATCCCGGGGACGGGGTTCTCCGTCGACGTCGCGCCGGGGAAGACCGTGAGCGAGCCCCGGCTGATGGGGTCCGGCGTCCCCCCGGGGACGTACCGGTTCTTCTGCCGCTTCCACAAGGGCCGGGGGATGACCGGCACGATCCACATCCTGGCCGCCTGATCCGCCGCCGGGCGACGGCTGCTACGCGGTGACCGTGATCGGACCGTGCATTCCGTACCGGAAGTGCCCCGGGAGGTGGCAGGCGAACTGCATGTCGGACGTTCGGTGGGTCACGTCGGTGAAGGTGTACGTGGTGGTCCGGGTCGCTCCGGGAGGGACCGAGATCTGTCCCGGGACGGAGCCGTCGTGGCGCGGATGCGCCGTGTGCTCCATGTAGTACTGGACCGCCTGGTCGCCCACGATGAACTCGTGCTCGATCGGGTCGGTGTTCCGGATGACGAACGTGACCGACGTCCCCCGCCGGAACGAGAACGACGAGGGCTGGAAGGCGGAGTGGTGGATCGTCACCTCGACGGTGAGGTGGGATCGGCCCTCGGCGCTCGCCCGGCTGCAGGCGGTGCCGGACACGGCGAGCAGCGCGACCGCGGCAAGGACGAGCGCCGGCCGGCGCCGGCGGGTACCCCGTCCGCCGGCGCGCCGGCCGCGCGGGGGCGTCATGCCGGGCTCCTCGTGCCGACCCGGCCCTGCCGGACGGCGACGGCCGTCATCGCCATGAACAGCGCGACCGCGGCGGCCACCGCCCAGACGAGGGCCGGCGGCCCGGCCCTCCGGCCGAACGACGGGCCGATGCCCGCGTCCACCCGCGAGGGAGCGCCCCCGTCCACGTTCAGCGCCAGGTCGTAGGTCAGCTGCCCGGCCCTCGCATCGAGCGAGAGGAACGTCAGCCACATCCCCGACCGCGGAACCCAGCCCATCCCGCGGTCGCTCCCGAGCTGCTGGAGCAGGAACGACGACGCGGCCTCGCTCCGCTCCTGCCGGAGCCCGGGCGCCGCGGGGCCGGACCCGATCACGCCGGCCGGGACCGGGAGCATGTTCGGAGCCCGGTCGGTGAGCAGGAACACGTCGGCCCGGATGGGGGCGTTCGACCTCGCCCCGAGCCCCAGGATGCGGAGCGGAACCCACGGCTGCCGGGTCCGCATGACGAGGTGGATCGGGACGGCGTCACCGATCGACTCGCCGCGGGCCTGCGCCCTCTTCGCGTCGAACTGGACCGCCATGAAGTACGGCGAGCGCTTCGCATAGAAGTCGAGCACGGCCGGGGCGTCCGGCGGGAGGAGGAACCCGTGATCGGTCGCCCACTTCCCGACGCCGAACGCACCCCCCTTCACGACCGTGAGGTGGAGGGAGTCGATGTCCTTCTCCTGGATGACCGCCGCCTCGCCGGAGACGGCCCCGGTCGCGAGGGGCGCGGACACCCCCACCGGCTCCGGCGGGTTCACCTCGAGCTCCAGCCGCTGCAGCGTCCAGTCGCCCCCCCGGACGATGCGGATCGGGTTGGCCGGCAGCGGAACGATCGAACCGAACTCGGCCCCGCCGCCCTCGAAGTCGAACCCCGTCACGTAGTGCTCGAGGCCGTCGTGGTAGGCGGCCATCGTCGTCGTCCGGACCAGCTGGATCGTGCCGTTCGGCGACACGAGGCCGCCACAGGCGAACGCGGGACCCGCGCCGATCGCGAGGACCAGCGCGAGCGTCACACCGGTCACGAGGGCGCGGCGACGGACCCTCCGCCGCGTCCGCACCTAGAACGCCACCCTCGAGCCCCGCCGCTCCCGGCCGGCGGCCACGACGAGCCCGATCAGCAGCGTGACCCCCGCGACCACGGCCCAGACCATCGCCGGGGTCGAGCCGGACACCGGGGGCGAGGCGGGCGCCAGCCCGGCTGCCACCACCGACGGCGCGCCGCCGTTCACGTTCAGCCCGAGGTCGTACGTGAGGTCGCCGGCCCGGGCGTTCACCTTGAGGTAGGTCAGCCACATGCCGTGATGCGGCACCCAGGTCATCCCGCGGTCGATCCGGAGGTCGTGCAGGAGCGACGCCGAGGCGGACTCGCTCCTCGCCTGCCGCAGCCCGGGCGCGGCCGGGCCGGCGCCGGTCGCCCCGGCCGGGACCGGCAGCATGTTCGGAGCCCGGTCGGTGAGCAGGAACACGTCGGCCTGGATCCGGACGTTCGGCCCGGCGCCGAGGCCGAGGATGCGGAGCGGGACCCAGGGCTCGTTCGTCCTCATCACGAGGTGGATGGGGATGGCGTCGCCCAGGCGCTCGCCGCGAGCCTTGGCCTTCTTCGCGTCGAACTGGACCGCGAGGAAGTAGGGCGACCGCTTCGCGTAGAAGTCGAGGACCGCCGGCGCGTCGGGCGGGAGCAGGAACCCCTGCTGGGTCGCCCACTTCCCGACGCCGAACGCGCCGCCCTTGACTACGGTGAGGTGCAGGGAATCGATGTCCTTCTCCTGGACGACGACGGCATTCCGGTGGAGGGCCGCACCGTCCGCGAATGCCTCGAAGAGCGGAACCGGCGTCACCTCGCGGACCAGCCGCTGCAGCGTCCAGTTCCCGCCGCGGACGATGCGGACGGGGTTGGCCGGCAGCGGCACGATCGAACCGAACTCGGCGCCGTCGCCCTCGAACTTGAACCCGGTGACGTAGTGCTCGAGGCCGTCGTGATAGGCCGCGAGCGTCGTGGTCCGGACCAGCTGGATCGTCCCGTTGGGCGATACCAGCGCTCCGCAGGCGAGCGCGGGTCCGGCACCGAGCACGAGCACGAGCGCGACGGCGCCGGCAGTGATGAGCAGTCGTCTCCGCACGTGGAACGCCCCCTTCCAGGCAGGTGAACTGGTGGGGTTCGACGGGCCGGCGGACGACGGGAGTTCCCGCCGGGCTCAGGGAATTCTCAGCAATTCCGCCCGAGCATCGCCGCGGCGGGCGGTCGAGTCAGAACCCCAGCCTGTCGAGCGCCCGGGGGTCCCGCTGCCAATCCTTCAGCACCTTCACCCGGAGTGACAGGAACACCTTCCGCCCGAGCAGCGCCTCGAGCTCCTCGCGTGCGCCGGTGCCGATGGCCTTCAGCATCGATCCTCCCCGGCCGATCACGATCCCCTTCTGCGACGAGCGCTCCACGAGGACCAGGGCCTCGACGCTGACGGTCCCGCGGGCGTCGTCGGGAACCTCGAGCTCCTCGACCTCCACGGCGATCGAGTGGGGGAGCTCCTCGCGGGTCAGCTCGAGCGCGCGCTCCCGCACCACCTCCGCGATGCGGGTCTCGAGCGTCTGGTCCGTGACCTGGTCGGGCGGGTACAGGGGCGGCCCCGCCGGCAGGAACGCCACCACCAGCTCGAGCAGCAGGCCCACACCCCTCCCGGTGGCGGCCGACACGGGGACGATCTCGTCGAACTCCCCGAGCGCTCCGGCGGCCGCGAGCTGGGGCACCAACCGGTGGTGGCCGACCCGGTCGATCTTGTTCACGGCGCACAGCTTGGGCGCGCCGGCCGAGGCGACCTCGTGCTCGTACACGAACGCGTCGCCCCGGCCCACGCCCGCGGCGGCGTCGACGACGTGGATCACGGCGTCCACGCCCAGGACGGCGGCCTCGACGGCCTCGTTCAGCCGGTGGCCGAGCGGCGTCCGGGGCTTGTGGAACCCCGGCGTGTCGGTGAACACGACCTGGTGATCGTGGGTGGTCAGGATCCCCCGGATCCCCCGCCGTGTGGTCTGCGGCTTGTCGGAGACGATGGCGACCTTCTGCCCGACCATCGCGTTGACGAGGGAGGACTTCCCGACGTTCGGGCGGCCGACCACGGCGACGATCCCGGAGCGGGAACCGGACGTCACGCCAGGAAGTCGGGGCCGAACGCGTGCGGGAGGATCTCGTCCAGCCGCCACACCTCGCGGCGCCCGTCGGGAGTCTCGACGGCCACCGTCATCGTCGGCCCGAACTCGTAGAGGAACTGGCGACAGGCACCGCACGGCGGCGTGGGGCGGTCGGCAGAGCCCACGACCGCCACGGCGTCGATGCGGCGCTCGCCGGCGGCCACGGCGGTCGTGGCGGCGACGCGTTCGGCGCAGATCGACAGGCCGTACGAGGCGTTCTCGACGTTGCACCCCGAGTACACGTTCCCCCCGGCCAGCACCGCGGCCCCCACGGTGAACTCGCTGTACGGGGCATAGGCGCGGGTCCGGGCGTCGTGCGCGACGCGGACCAGCTCGTCCAGCCGGTCGGCGGCCTCGGCCATCAGCCGGTGCCCTCCCGGGCTTCGGGCGCGGGCGGCTCCTCGGTCGGCTGCTCGTCCTCCTCCGGCGGGACGTGCCGGATCAGGACCTTCGCGATCCGGCGGCCCTGAAGCCGTTCGGCCACGAACACCAGGTCGTCGTAGCGCACCTCCTCGCCCTCCAGGGGGATCGCGCCGAGGAGGTTCATGATCAGGCCGGCCACGGTGTCCCATTCGTCGTCGGGGAGCTGCTTGTCGAGGAGCTCGTTCACCTCGTCGATCGGGGTCCGGCCGTCGACCAGGTAGGAACCGTCCTCGCGGGCCTCGACCTGGGGTTGCTCGACGTCGTACTCGTCGGCGATCTCCCCCACCAGCTCCTCGAGGAGATCCTCGAGCGACACCAGCCCGGAGACCGAGCCGTGCTCGTCGGACACCATCGCGATGTGGAACTTCTGCTGCTGCATCTCGCGGAGCAGCTCGGCCACCTTCTTGACCTCGGGGACGAAGTGGGCCGGCCGGGTGAGCTGTTCGAGCTTCTGGTCGGTCTTGCCCTGGTAGATGGCCTTGAGGACGTCCTTCGCGTAGACGAACCCGACAACGTCGTCGATGTCGCCCCGGATGACCGGGAGCCGCGAATAGCCCCACCGGACCACCAGGTCCTGCACGTCCCGGAGCGACCGTTCGACGTCGACGGCCACGACGTCCGGGCGGGGCACCATGACCTCGCGGACGATCGTGTCGCCGAACTCGAAGATCGAGTGGATGAGGTCGGCCTCCTCCTCCTCGATCTGATCCTCCTCGGACGCGACGTCGGCCATCGTCCGGATCTCCTGCTCCGTGACGTACGGCCCCTGGGGCAGTCCCTTGCCCGGCGTGATCGCGTAGGCCAGCTTCACGAGCCCCTTTGCCAGCGGCCCGAGCAGGCGGCCCAGTCCCAGGATCAGCGGGGCGGTTCTGAGCGCCAGCCGGTCGGTGTGCTGGATCGCGTAGGTCTTGGGCGTGACCTCCGCGAAGATGAACAACAGCAGCGTCATGACGATCGTGGCGATGAGCTCGCCCGCCGAGTGGACGTGGCGGGTGGCGAAGTCGGTCGCCAGCACGACGCCACCGTTCGTGAACACCAGCGTGAGCAGCAGCACCACATTGAGATAGGGCGGCGGATTCTCGACGATCTTCAGCAGCGAGCCCGCGCCGCGCTTGCTCTCCTCCATCAGGTGGTACGCGCGGATCTTTGTGGTGCGGGTGATCCCCACCTCGCTCGCGGCCATCACGCCGACGCCGAGGATGCACGCCACGACCGCGATGATCTCGAGGATGTCCGCCCCGTTCATCTCGCGGCCTCCCGGGACACGCCGGCTGGGCCGACGCTGATCCCGCTGTACCGCTCCTGGCGCGCCCACATCTCGGCGCGACCGGCCTCGTCCTCGTGGTCGTGGCCCAGCAGGTGCAGCACGCCGTGCACGATGAGCAGGCGGAGCTCTCCGGCCAGGTCGTCGTTGTTGTGCGAGGCGAACTCCGGGCAGATCACGACGTCGCCCAGCAGGCGGACACCGTCGCCGTCCACGTCCTCCAGCGGGAACGACAGCACGTCGGTCGGGCCGCGCTCGCCCAGGTACTCGGCGTGGAGCTCGCTCATCTCGTCAACGTCGACGAACGACACCGACAGCTCGAACGCCTCGACGTCCTCGCCGCGGAGGGCCGTCGTCGCGAGGCCGGCGAGCCCGTCCTCGTCCACGGGGACATCCTGACGGTTCGAGACGAGGACCGTGGCCGAACCGTCGGAGAATTCCCTGGGGTCGCCGGTGGTTCTGCCTCCGTCGTCGGACACGGCGGCCGTCACTCGCCGACGGAGGCCGGCCGCTCGCTGAACCGCCGGTAGGCCTCCACGATGTCCTGGACGATCTTGTGCCGGACCACGTCGCGAGCGCCCATGTGGATGAACTCGATCCCGTCGATGCCGGCGAGGATCTCCTCGATGACGGAGAGCCCGCTGCGCTGCCCGGCCGGGAGGTCGGTCTGCGTCACGTCGCCGTTGATGGCGGCCTTCGACCCGAACCCGAGACGAGTCAGGAACATCTTCATCTGTTCGGGCGACGTGTTCTGACCCTCGTCGAGGATGATGAACGAGTCGTTCAGCGTGTTGTGGGTGACGAGGAAGTCCTCGGTGATGTAGAGGGAATCCTCGGCAGCGACCTGGATGCACACGGTTTCCTGCACGCCGGCCGGTTCGATCGAGTGGACGAACCGCATCGGCCGCCCACCGCCGTGCGCTCGGTAGATCTCGAGCTTGCGCCGGAGGCGGAACGGGTCCACGTGCCGCGGGAGCCGGATGTCCATGATGAACGCGCGGTGCCGGTGGTGAACCTCACGCCCACTGGCCAGTCCCGGCCGGCGTCCCTCGGCGCGGCGATTCCGCGAGTACGAGACGCCGCCGAGCGAGCGGACGAGGAACGCCACATCGTCCCGGAGCTGCGGTGATGTCGTCGTGTATTGGATGCGGCAGGCTCGGTTCCGCCGGGTCACGGGTTCGCCGTCGGTATCGAGGAGTCCTTGGAGCAGAGCCCGCCGGACCTCGGTCGAGTTCCAGAGGTAATCCCGCGGGACGAACTTGCTGTTCGACCTGGTGCCGGCAAGCCCCAGTTCGCGGAGGACGGCCGTGACCGGATTCGCGACGATCACCCCGCCACGGTGGCCCTCCTTGTGACGGAGTACGTAGTCGATCTCGCCCCTTGAGTCCTTTCGGACCAGTTCGATGGACTCCAGGCGTTCCTCGAGCGCCTCGGCAAGCTCAGGATCGCCGGTCGTGAACGACGGAGTGGTCGATGTGGTCAGGCAGCCGTCGCCCAGCAGGAGCCCGAGCGCATAGGGATCCATCGGGACCTCGCGCTGCAAGAACTCCACCGGACGGCTGACGAGCGGCAGCTCATATCGATGGGCGTGGAAGGCGCGAAGGTTGCCTGCCATCTCGCGGGTCTCGAGGACGCGTGCGGGCCTCCCGCGGCGGCGATCGGATGCGGTGGTCACGGCCCACAGGTGCTCGGCCGAGCACAGCGTCGAGGCGCCGTCCTGGGTCGACAGCCGGAAGACCTGCTCCTCGCCCTGCGGGTAGACGCCGATGACCGGTGTGGGGAGGCCGTTCGACCCGACGACCAGGTCACCGATCCCGAGCGACCCGATCGGCCGCCATCCCCACGGAGTCAGGACGGGAGACGAGATGACCTGGGCGCGGCCACGCATGAATGCGAGCGGGGCGACCTCGATGGTTCCGCGTTCCATGAGCCGCTGGAGGGCGTCGGCGTCCATCATCTCGTAGAGGGCGTCGTACAGGGGCTTCATGTACGGGTCGATCTTCTCGTAGAGGGTTCCGGGCAGGAACCCGAGCCGCTCCCCCGCCTCCACGGCGGGCCGCGTGAGGATGATCCGGCGGACCTCGGAGTCCTGGAGCGCCTTCACGGCGGTCGCCACGGCCAGGTAGGTCTTGCCGGTCCCGGCCGGACCGATGGCGAACGTCACCGTGGAGCGGCGCAGGGCGTCGACGTATCGCTTCTGCCCGAGCGTCTTCGGTCCGATCGAGCGGCCCCGGCTGGTCAGCACGCGGTCGCCGAGCACCTCGGTGGGCCGGACGTCGTCCCCCTTCACGAGGTCGATCGTCTGCGTGACGGTGGGTGCGGACAGGACGTGGCCGCGTTCGAGCAGCGCCAGCAGCTCCTCGAACAGCATGCCGACCTTCTCGGCCTCGCCCTCGCTGCCGGAGATGGTGACCTCGTTGCCGCGGACGACGATCTGTGACTCGAACGCGGCCTCGATGAGCTTGAGGAACTCGTCGGAGCGTCCGAGGAGGGCAACCATCGGCTGGCTGCCGGGGACGAGGATCTTGACCTGCGTCGTGGCTTTCGCCAAGTCGTGCGTTCCGGGGACTGGGCCCCGCTCCTTCTCGGTGTGCGAAACGGGGTCGCGCCCGCGCGACCCCGGTCGCCCGGAATCATACCGCGGCCGCCGACGGTCCCCCCGGCCGGGCCCGCCGTTCGGTTGCCTCGCCGGCCGCCCGCTCACCCCGGCGGCCACCGCATCTGACGCCCGCCCAGCAGATGGAAGTGCAGGTGGGCGACCGTCTGTCCCCCCTCGGCGCCGACGTTCGACACCAGCCGCCAGCCGCGGTGCTCGAGGCCCTCGGCCCGCGCCACGTGGGCGGCCGACACCATGAGGTCGGCCAGCATCGCGGCCTGATGTTCGCCGACGAATCGGAGGGACGGGATGTGCTCCCGGGGGATGAGCAGGACGTGCACCGGCGCCTTCGGGTGGATGTCCCGGAACGCCACGACGCGATCGGTGGCATGCACCACGTCGGCCTCGGCGTCGCCCGCGGCGATCCGGCAGAACGGGCAGCCCTCTTCCGAGTCGACGGTCACTGGGCGGGCCTCCGCAGCCGTCCCTCGATCTTCCGGGCGTCCTCGCCGCGCAGCTCCGCGAGTCGTTCGACGAGGCCGCGTTCCTCGCGTTTCAGGTGCTCGGGGACGACGACCTGGACCGTGAGGAACAGGTCCCCCCGGCCCCGCCGCCCGAGGTGGGGGACGCCTTGACCCTTGAGCCGGATGACGGATCCCGGCTGCGTCCCGGCCGCCACTTTCACGCGTTCGGTCCCGTCGAGCGTGGGCACCTCGACCTCCGCGCCGAGCACCGCCTGGGTGAGCGGGACGTCGAGGATGGCGACGAGGTCGGAGCCCCGCCGGTCGAAGCTCGCGTGGGGCTGGATCGACGTCTGGAGGTACAGGTCGCCGGGCGGGCCTCCGGCCCGGCCGGCGTTGCCCGCGCCGGCGATCCGGAGCTCCATGCCGTCGGCGACGCCGGCGGGCACCTCGGCGGTGACGACCTGCCGGCGGCGCACGCGCCCCTCGGCGCGGCACTCCGTGCACGGCGAGGCGATGACCTCGCCGGTTCCCTCGCAGGTCGGGCAGGGATGCGCGGTCATGATCGTGCCGAACAGGCTCCGCTGGACCTCCTGGAGCTCGCCCGACCCGCCGCACCGCCCGCAGCGGGATGCGCTCGTCCCGGGCTCGGCCCCCGACCCGCCGCAGCGCTCGCAGGGCTCCAGCGAGTCGATCGTCACCTCGCGCTGCGTCCCGAACGCCGCGTCCTCGAGCGTCAGCGAGATCTCGGCGAACAGGTCCTCGCCGCGGCGTGCCCGGGTGCGCGGCCCGCGTCGCTGCCGCCCGCGCCCACCCCCGAAGAACACGTCGAAGATGTCGCCGAACGGGAACATGTCGGGGATCGACTGGTTCCCGAACGTGTCGTACTGCCGGCGTTTGTCGGGGTCGGACAGCACCTCGTAGGCGGCGCTGACCTGCTTGAACCGTTCCTCCGCGCCCGGCTCCGGGTTCACGTCCGGGTGGAGCTCGCGAGCCAGTTGGCGGTAGGCCCGGCGGATCTCGTCGCCGGTCGCGTCGCGGCCGATGCCGAGCACCTCGTACAGGTCCTGGACGTCAGCCACGGTTCGGATCCGGCGTCACTGCGGGGGGTCGAGCGCCGTCGCCAGATCGGACAGGCGCCTGGCCACCGCCCGCACGGTGGTCATCGCGGTCAGGTAGTCCATGCGGGTGGGGCCGACGATGCCGATCGAGCCGGCCGGCGTCTCGCCGGAGCGGTACGGCGCGGCGACGACGGCTGCGTCCCACTCCCCGGTCGAGGGGTGCTCGCCCCCGATCGTGACGGACAGGTCGTCGGCGGCCGAGGCCCGCCGGAGCAGCGTGAGCATCTCGGATTCGCGTTCGATCGCCTCCAGCAGGCGGCGAACCGTGTCGAGACGCCACGTCACGACCTCGGTCGCCAGGTTGCCGACGCCTCCCACCAGGACGTGTTCCTCCTCCGAGCGCAGGCGGACGTCGTCCACGGCCTGGGCGACGAGGCCGAGGATGTCGCGCTGGTCCGGCGGGGCCTGGGTCTCCAGGGCGCGGGCGTGCTCGGCGGCCTCGGTGAGCGAGAGGCCGGTGAGCGAGGCGATCCGGGTCGATGCCGCGTTCGCCGCGGCGCCGGTGGCGTCTTCCGGGCGGTCGGCCAGCGCCTTGTAGATGCGGCCGTGCTCCCCGACGAGCAGGATCAGGAGCGACGGCCCGAGCTCGATGAGCTCCGCCCGGGCGATTCGGTCCTCCGCCGGCGGGCGGGGCGCGGCCAGGCTCGCGTACTGCGTGAGCGACGAGAGCAGCCGCGTGGCGCCGAGCAGCACCTCCTCCATGTCGGCGGCGGTCTCGTGGAAGAACTCCTGGATCGTCTTGCGCTGGGGCTCGCGCAGCCGGCCCGGCGGGAGCATGTCGACGTAGCGACGGTAGCCGAGGTCGGTCGGAGCCCGGCCCGCGCTGGTGTGCGGATGACTGAGGTACCCGAGCTCCTCGAGCGCGGCCATCTCGTTGCGGATGGTGGCGGAGGACACGCCCAGGTTCCCGCGTTCGGACACCGTCTCGCTGCCGACGGGCTCGCCGGTCCGGACGTACTCCTCGACGACCGCGCGCAGCACCGCCTGCTTCCGGGGGCCGAGCTCACCTCGATCCGTGCCTGCCATCCCCACTGTTGTAGCACGTTCTAGCACTCGATGGCCGAGAGTGCTAGCAGCGTGGGTTCAGTCCGTCAGGGCGAGGACCACGTCGTTGGCGAGGAACAGCCCCCGCTCGGTGAGCACGAGGCGGCCATCGCGTTCGTCGAGGAGGCCCTCCTCGAGGAACGGCGCCGCCCGGCCGGCGTCGACGTCGGTCGCGCTGACGCCGGCTGCGGTTCGGAGGCCCAGGAACACGGACTCCAGGCGGAGGGTGTCGTCGTCGAGCACCTCGTCACCGCCGGTCGGCTTCGTTGCGGACTCCAGCGCGGCGAGGTACTGCTCCGGCGGCCGGACGTTCCACCACCGGCGCCCGTCGCGCCAGGAGTGGGCGCCGGCGCCCAGGCCGAGGTACGGCCGGCGCTCCCAGTACCCGAGGTTGTGGCGGCACTCGCGTCCGGGGAGCGCCCAGTTGGACACCTCGTAGTGCCCGTAGCCGGCGGCTCCCAGCAGGTCGCAGGCCAGCTCGAACATGTCGGCCTGCGCATCGGGGTCGGGGGGAGGCGTCCTGCCGGCGTCGACGGCCCGCCCCAGCGGCGTCGCGGGTTCGATGGTCAGGGCGTAGGCGGAGACGTGTTCGGGTTGCAGCGCAAGGGTCTCCTCGAGCGTCCGCCGCCATGAGTCGAGCGATTCGCCGTTGGCTCCGAAGATCAGGTCGACGTTCACGTCGTCGAAGCCCGCCGCCCGCGACGCGGCGAACGCCCGCCGCACGGACGACGGCTGGTGGACACGTTCCAGCGCCGCCAGCACCGCCGGGTCGAACGACTGCGCGCCCATCGACAGGCGGTTCACGCCGCCCCGGCGGAGCGCCGTGAGCGACTCGACGTCCACCGTGTCCGGGTTTGCCTCGACCGTGATCTCGGCCGGCTCGTCGAAGCCGAAGGCCCCGCGGAAACGGTCAACGAGATCGACCAACTCGCGCGGGTCGAGCGTGGTCGGCGTTCCCCCGCCGAAGAACACGGACACGAACCGGACGTCGGCCCATTCGGCCGCGTGCATCTCGGCCTCGCGCGCCAGGGCCCGGACGTAGCGGTTCGACAGGTGCCCGAGGCCGGCGTACGCGTTGAAGTCGCAGTACCCGCACCGCGTGAGGCAGAACGGGACGTGGACGTACAACCCGGCCGTCATCGCGACGAGCTCCCGCTGCCGCTCCGCTGATCCACGCGGAGCGCCGCGATGAACGCCTCCTGTGGAACGTCCACCCTCCCGACCCGCCGCATGCGCGCCTTGCCCTCCTTCTGCTTCTCGAGCAGCTTGCGCTTGCGCGTGATGTCGCCGCCGTAGCACTTGGCCAGCACGTCCTTGCGCTTCGCTTTCACGGTCTCTCGGCTGATGATGCGGCTGCCGATCGTGGCCTGGATCGCGACGTCGTACAGCTGGCGCGGGATCAGCTCGCGGAGGCGTTCGACCATCTGCTTGCCGTACTGGTACGCCTTCTCCTTGTGCACGACCGCGCTGAACGCGTCGACCGGCTCGCCGTGCAGGAGGATGTCGACGCGGACGAGGTTGCTGGGCTCGTACCCCCAGTGCTCGTAGTCGAGCGAGGCGTACCCGCGGGTCCGCGACTTCAGCTGGTCGAAGAAGTCGAAGATGATCTCGGCGAGCGGCAGCAGGTAGTGCACCTCGGCGCGTTCGGGCGAGAGGTACTTCATGTCGACCATCGAACCGCGGCGGGCCTGGCACAGATCGAGCACCGGCCCGAGGTACTCGCTCGGCGTGACGACGGTGGCGAGGACGTACGGCTCCTCCACGGTGTCGAAGGTCCCGGGCTGGGGCATCTCGCTCGGGTTGTGGACGGTCGTGACGACGTCGCCCTTCACGATGCGGAACTCCACGTTGGGCGCGGTGGCGATCAGCTCGAGGTCGAACTCCCGCTCCAGGCGCTCCTTGACGATGTCCATGTGCAGCAATCCGAGGAACCCACAGCGGAACCCGAACCCGAGCGCCATCGAGGACTCCGGTTCGAACACGAGGGCCGCGTCGGACAGGCGGAGCCGTTCGAGCGACTCTCGGAGCGCGGGGTAGTCGCCGCCCTCGGCCGGGTACAGGCCGCTCCACACCATGGGCTTTGGCTCCCGGTAGCCGGCGAGCGGCTCCCTCGCGCCGGGCTTGCCGGCCACCGTGATCGTGTCGCCGACCTTGGCCTGGCGGACGTCCTTCATCCCCGTGACGAGGTAGCCGACCTCGCCGGGACCGAGCGCGTCAACCGGCGTGGGCCCGGGGGCCAGGATGCCGGCCTCCTCGCACTCGACCTCGGTTCGCGTCGCCATGAACCGGATCTTCGAACGCGTCCGTAGCGTGCCGTCGAACACCCGGAGGTAGGTGATCACGCCGCGGTACGCGTCGTAGGCGGAGTCGAAGATGAGGGCGCGGAGCGGATCGTGCGCGTCGCCGGCCGGCGGCTGGATCCGTTCGATGATCGCCATGAGCAGGTCCTCCACGCCGAGGCCGGTCTTCGCGCTCACGCGGATGACGTCCTCGGGCGACTGGCCGACCAGCTCGGCCAGCTCCTTCGACGCCGTGTCCGGGTCGGCGGCCGGCAGGTCGACCTTGTTCACCACGGGGATGACGGTCAGGCCGGCCTCCTGGATGAGGTGGTAGTTCGCCAGGGTCTGGGCCTCGATGCCCTGCGCCGCGTCGACCAGCAGGACGGCGCCCTCGCACGCGGCCAGCGACCGCGAGACCTCGTAGGTGAAGTCGACGTGGCCCGGGGTGTCGATGAGGTTGAGGACGTACGTGTTCCCCGCGGACTCGTGCTGGATGCGGACGGCCGCGGCCTTGATCGTGATGCCGCGTTCCCGTTCGAGGTCCATGCGGTCGAGGAACTGCTCCCGCATCTCGCGGGCGCTGACGGCATGCGTGAGCTCGAGGACGCGGTCGGCCAGCGTCGACTTGCCGTGGTCGATGTGCGCCACGATGCAGAAGTTGCGGATCAGGCTCGGGTCGGTCATGGGTCGTTGGCCCGTAGAGGGCGGCCCCTATCGTACGGGCGCGGGTTGGGTCAGCCGGCCCGATGACGCGCGATCAGCCTGCGCACCTCGGGCACGAGCTCCTTGGGAACCTCGATCGTGGCGGTACCCGGTCCGCGAGGGCAGCTTCGTCCTCGGCCACGGCTTCGTCCTCCGACTGCTCCTCGTAGTGTTCGAGCAGACGGCGAACACGCTCCTCGTCCCAGCCTGGCGGGAACCTGTTGTCTTCGCTCATCGCTTGCGCCGCCCCCGCCGCATAAATGCGGCCGGTGGCCGACCCGTCAGTTCATACGATGTCACAAGGAACAGCGCCTCTCCATCGGGATCCGGGATGTAGATCACTCGGAGGAGTCGGCCGTCAGAAGTTCGGCCGATCGCGACCCGGGCACCCAATCTTCCGGGTCGGTCCTCGACGGCATTTCCCAGTGCTCCTCAGCCTCGTGCTCTGTCACCCCGTGCAGCCACAGGTGTGGCTCCGTTCGAGGGATCGACGTAGCATCGGACCTCCATCCCTCCCGACGATAGACGTCTGGGGTGACATGACTCTGGGTCACCGCGAGCACGCCGTCGAGCAGGGAGCCGAAGGGCCGCTGGTACACTCGCTCGGCTCATGGCGAACATCAAGCAGCAGAAGAAGCGCAACCTCCAGAACGAGCGCGCCCACGACCGGAACAAGGCCGTGCGTTCGTCGCTGAAGACGGCGGCGAAGAAGGTCCGGACGGCCGCCGAGGCGGGCGACGTGGACTCCGCGACGGAGCAGGCCCGGGAGGCCTCACGCGCGCTCGACAAGGCCGCATCCCGCGGCGTGCTCCACAAGCGGACGGCCGCCCGCCGCAAGTCCCGGCTGGCGAAGACGCTGGCCCGCGCCTCGGCCGAGTAGCCACCCCGAGCCCTCCGATCGTCGCGTGGCCGCGCGTACGACGCCGTCGGCCGGGCTCAGGCGGGTGACGCGATCTCCGTGACCACGACCGGCAGCACGTCGTCGCCGGTCGCCCCGCTCTTCAGCTCCCGGTCGGCCTGCGCGATGCGCGCGTGGATGGCGACCAATTCAGCCATGGTGAACCGCCGGACCTGCTCGCGGTAGCGGCGGGCCTGCCAGTCGAACCGGAGCCCGGCGGCCTTCGCGAGCTCGGAGGGGCTGGCCCGTTCCGGCAGGGCCTTCACGCGGATGAGATCCCGGATCCGCGAGGCCAGGCCGCCCAGGATCATGAGCGGCTCCTCGCGCGCCTCGAGCAGCGAGCGCAGCGAGCGCACGGCCCGGGCGGCGTCGCGTTCGAACAGCCGGTCGCACAGGTCCCACACCTTCTGCTCGCCGAGGCCCCGGAACTGCGACTCCACCTGCTCGCGGGTGATCCGTCCGGTGCCGAACGCGGCCGCGAGCTGCTCGAGCCCCGCGTCGAGCGCCGCCGGCGAGTCGCCGATGACGTCGACCATGGCCCGGGCGGCATCGGGGGCGACCTGGGCGCGGTGGCGTTCGGCCCGGGACAGGATCCATTGCGGGAGGTCCTTGCGGGCCACGGCGACCTGGACGGACTTCCCCACCGGCTGGACGAGCTTGGTGAGCGCGGCCGGCGGCTTGCCCCGCTCGGCGACCTGACAGAGCAGCACCAGCCGGGCGTCCGGCGCCGGCGACGCGAGGTAGGCGGCGAGCTCCCGGGAGGCGGCCTCGTTCAGGTGCCGGCATCCGGTCACGAGCAGCGCCCGTTCCTCGCCGAACAACGACGGCGTGGCGAGGTCGGACGTCTCGCCTCCCTGCCACTCCTCGCCCTCGACCTCGACCGGGTGCACGCCGTGCAGCGCGTCGGTCGCGGCCTCGCGGAGCAGGAACGGGTCCTCGCCCCACAGCAGAAGAACGTTCGGTTGGTCGGCCACGGACTCGGATTCTACGGAGGCGACCGACATCGTCGCGGCGGGCGTTCACGATGCCCACCCGCCCGCCAGCTCGAGCTGCCGGCCGTGACCGGTCTGCACCAGCAGACCGCCGGCGGTGAAGGTGATCGTGACGTCGCCGCTGCGATCGGTTCGGAACACGCGGGCGCCGCTCGCGCGAAGGGCGTCCAGCACCCACGGGACCGGGTGCCCGTAGGTGTTCGGCCCCACGCTCACCACGGCCACCGTCTCGTGCACGGCCCGGAGGAACGGCGCGATGGTGGTTCCGGCTCCGTGGTGCGGGACGTTGAGGACGGCGGCCCGGATCGGGAGGTGGTCGTCGAGGAGGACCTGCTGCGCCGATGCCTCGGGTTCGTTCGCGAACAGCACACGGTCGGTGCCGTCGCTCACGAGCAGGACGATCGAGTCGTTGTTCGCATCCGAGTTCGTGTCCGACCAGCAGCGGTCGGGGCTGAGGACGTCGAGGCGGAGTTCACCGACCCGGAACACGTCCCCGCGGACGGGGTGGCGCTCGCGGACGTGTTCCTGCCCGACGGCCGTGAGGAACGCCCGGTATTGCAGCGAGTGGGTCTCGGGCAGCGGGCACCCGGTGTCGAGCAGGAGGTCGGTGGGGTACCGGGCGAGCACCGCCGCGAGCCCGGTGAAGTGGTCGAGATGCGGGTGGGTCGCGACGACCATGTCGAGCCGCTTCACCCCGAGGGCGGCGAGGTCGGTGGCGACCTGTTGGGGGTCCGGGCCGCCGTCGATGAGGACGGTCGCGCCGTCCGGCGCGGTCACGAGCGCCGCGTCCCCCTGTCCCACGTCGAGGAACCGCACCCGCAATCCGCCGGGCGGCCCGGCGCCGATGGCGGAGGACCAGACGAACAGCGACACCACGACGCCGGCCACGACGAGGGCCGGCTTCGGCACCCGCCGCCGCTCCGGGCCGCGGGCCCGGAACCACCACACCAGACCGACCACGACACCGAACCCGACCACGATCGGGACCACGCCCCCGCCGGACGTAATCGACGGGAGCGGTGCGCTTGCCAGCCGGTCGGCGAGCGCCTCGAGGTAGCCGACACACACGCTCGCCACCCATGCCAGGAGGTGGGCGACCGGTGAGAACACCGTCGCCACGGCCGCGGCCGCCAGCCCGAACAGGAGCGCGGGCGACACCGCGGGGAACGCCAAGAGGTTGGCGAGCAGCGTGACCAGCGGCACGGCGTGGAAGTAGGCGAGCAGCAGCGGCGACACGCCGAGCTGCGCCGAGAGCGTGGTCCCGGCGGCCATGGCGACCGGCCGCGGCAGGAAGGCGAGCCGGTCCGCGATCGCCCCGGCCAGGGCGACCATGCCGCCCGTCGCCGCGACGCTCAGCTGGAAGCCGACCGACCACACCAGGTCGGGGTTCGAGACGAGCAGGACGAGCACGGCAGCCCCCAGCAGCGTCGCCGTACTCCGGGGCCTGCCCAGCAGCCCGCCCACCAGGGCGAACCCCGCCATGACGCCGGCGCGCAGCACGGACGGCTCCGCCCCGGTCAGGACGACGAAGAACACCACCGTGCCCAGCCCGATCAGGAACCGCCCCCGCGCCGACAGCCGGAGCAGCACCGCGAGGCCGAGCAGCGGTGCCAGCACCATCGCCACGTTCTCGCCGGACACCGCGACGAGGTGGCCCAGCCCGGTGGCCCGGAAGTGCTCCTCGTCGCCCGGATCCAGGTGGGAGGTCTCGCCGAGCGCGAGGCCCATGAGCAGCCCGGCCCGGCGCTCCGGGAAGAGCGCGAGGAGGTGACGGAGCAGCGTGGAGCGGACCGCCTGGGTCGCCCGCACCAGCGGGTTGGTCGAGGGGCCGAGGACCGTCGTCTCGTCCGCCGACAGCACGACCGCGACGCCGTTGCGGCCGAGCGTGGTCGCGAACGGCCCGTCCGGGACCTCGACGGACCCGACGACCCGCAGCCGGTCGCCCCGCGCCGCTCGAGGCGGGTCGCCGAACCCCTCGAGCCACACGGTCTCCGAGGTCCGCTGCACGACGTCGGCCCCGGTTTCCGGATCGAGGGATCGGACGGTGCCCGCCCGCAACGTGGCCGACCAGCCGAGTGAGCCGGGTTCCGGATCCGTGGCGAGCGACCCCTCGACCGTGGCGTCGACCGGAGCCAGGCGGGCCAGCAGGCCGGAATGGATCCGGAGCTCGTGGAAACCGGACCATCCCGCCCCGAACAGGATCGCGGCGGCGACCACCAGCGCCACGACGGCACCGGGAGGGGCGCGCGCGGCGGGGATGCGTCGTGCGGCAACCTCGCCGAGGGCCGCCGGGGCGTCCACATCGACGACCCCGGCGCGAACGAGCGGGTCGACCGGCGCCCGGGTGGGAGCGAGCCAGGCCGCGACGGCCAGCAGTACGAGGCCCGCGACCAGCAGCTCCCAGATGGTGGCAAACGCCCGGCCGGTCGGCCACAGCAGGATGCCGGCCCAGAACGCCCCGGCCAGCACGGGGGCGAGCCACCCGGTCACGGGGCCATCCGTCCACGGCACCCCGCCGAACGGATCACACCGTCACGAGCGGCCTGAGCTGGTCGAGCGTGGCCGGGCCGATCCCGCTCACGTCGTCGAGGGCGTCGACCGTCGGGAACGGCCCGTGTTCGGTCCGATACGCGATGATCGCGGCGCCGAGGACCGGCCCGACGCCGGGCAGGCTCTCGAGCTCCGTCTCGGTCGCCGTGTTGACGTTCACGAGGCCTCCGGGCGCGCCCGACGTTGCCCCGGTCGACCCGACGCCGCCCGGGGGCGGGACCGCCACGGACCCGTGTGCCGGCACGAGGATCTGCTCGCCGTCGGTGAGGAGCGCGGCGAGGTTCAGCAGATCGAGATCGGCCTTCTTCGTGGGCCCGCCCGCCGCGTTCACGGCGTCGATCACCCGCTTGCCCTGCGGGAACCGGTAGACACCCGGGTGCCGGACCAGCCCGGCGACGTGCACGAACAGGATCGACGGGCTCGACGACGGCGAACCCGACGCCGACGGGGACGCGGCGGCAGGCGGCGGCCCCGGCCCGCCGGGCGCGTGCGCGGCCCGGACCTCGACCGATTTCGGGAGCGACCGCGCATACCAGAGACCGGCCCCGGCCACGACGAAGAGCGCGACGGCTCCCAATGCCACCAGCTCGCGCCGGCTGAGCGCCGACAGCCGCTCCCGGATCGACACCCGTTCGTCCACGGTCCCTCCCCACGTCGTGCGGCATTGACATCGAGAGGGAGCTCGAGGGCGACGCTACAAGGAGGAGGCGACGGGCGCAGTGAAGCCCGTCACACCCCGACAGGGGTCCGGGCTACGGACCGGTGACGATGCTGACGAGCTTCGGCGGGCGGACGATGATCCGCCGCGCCTCGCGGCCGTCGAGCGCCTGGCGGACACGTTCGGATCCCAGGGCCGCCTCCCGGCAGGCCACCTCGTCCGCGGCCGGGTCGATGTCGAGCCGGTCCCGGACCTTGCCGTCCACCTGCACCACCAGGACGGCGTGGTCCTCCCGGGCCAGCGCCTCGTCGAACGGCGGCCACACCGAGGCGTGCACGCTGACCGTCTCGCCCAGCGTGCGCCGCCACAGCTCCTCCGCCGCGAACGGGGCCAAGGGCGCCATCATCAACACCAGCGCCCGTGCGGCGTCCGAGGCCCCGCCGCCCGCGTCCAGCGTGTGGCGGATCTCGTTCGTCAGCACCATCAGCTTCGAGACGGCGACGTTGAACCGGAACCGCTCCAGGTCGTCGGTGACGCCCTTGATCGTGCGGTGGGCCAGCCGCGTCAGCGCCTCCGGCTGGGCGGCGTCGCCGGCGTCGGCCGCGTCGTGGACGGCCCGCCATGCCCGGCCCAGCCACCCGTGGACACCGGGCGGGCGGTTGGGGTCGGGGGCGATCAGCTTCCAGTCGATGTCGTCCTCGAACGGCCCCGCGAACAGCATCGTCAGGCGCAGCGTGTCGGCGCCCCACCGGTCGACGATCGGCATGGGCTCGACCAGGTTCCCCTTGCTCTTGCTCATCGAGGCGCCGCCGAAGATCACCTGGCCCTGGTTCATCATCCCGATGAACGGCTCGACGAACGACACCATCCCCATGTCGTGCAGCGCCTTCACGAAGAACCGCGAATACAGCAGATGCAGGATGGCGTGCTCGACCCCGCCCGTGTACTGGTCGACCGGCATCCACCGTTCGACCGCGTGGACGTCGAAGGCCACGTCGTCGCGGTGCGGCGAGCAATACCGCAGGAAGTACCAGGACGAGTCGACGAACGTGTCCATCGTGTCGGTGTCGCGTCTCGCGGCGCCGCCGCACCGGGGGCACGTGACGTTCACGAACCCCTCGTGGCGCGCCAGCGGGGACTCCCCGCCCGGGCGGAAGTCGACGTCGTCGGGCAGCAGCACGGGAAGCTGGTCCTCCGGCACCCCCACCTCGCCGCACGTCGGGCAGTGCACGATCGGGATCGGCGCCCCCCAGTACCGCTGGCGCGAGATCAGCCAGTCGCGCAGCCGGAACGACACGGCCGCCTCGCCGATCCCCTGCTCCCCGAGCCAGGTGATGACGCGACCGATGCTGTCCGGGGAGTGCACCCCGTTGAACGGGCCGGAGTTCACCATCACGCCCTCGTGGTCGTGCGCCTCGGTCATCCGGTCGGGGTCGCGGGGCGCGCCCTCCTCCGGCTGGATGACCACGCGGATCGGCAGGTCGTGCTCCCGGGCGAACTCGAAGTCGCGCTGGTCGTGTGCCGGGACGCCCATCACCGCGCCCGTGCCGTACTCCATCAGGACGTACGGGGCGACGAAGCACGGCACGCGCTCGCCGTTCACGGGGTTCACCGCGTGGACGCCCAGCGGCACGCCCTCCCGAGAGTCGGCCTGCTCGCGGTTGGTGAGCGGCGTGGCCTGCA
The DNA here is from genome assembly GCA_036557505.1 of Actinomycetota bacterium. GTDB lineage: Bacteria > Actinomycetota > UBA4738 > UBA4738 > JACQTL01 > DATBHM01. Next base: position 21,183 of record DATBHM010000042.1, read on the forward strand.
GCGCCTCCAGCATCACCCGCGCCTCCTCGGTGGCGCCGCCGGCCCCGGCCAGCTTCGACACCAGCTCGTGTTCCGGCGCGAACACGAAGAACGTCACGCCCCACAGCGTGTCGGGTCTGGTGGTGAACACGGTCACCCGGTCGCCGGTCTCCGCGATCTCGAACGTGACGCGCGCGCCCTCGGAGCGGCCGATCCAGTTGCGCTGCATCGTGACGACGCGCTCGGGCCAGGTCGCCTCGACGGTCCCCAGGTCGTCCAGCAGCCGCTGCGCGTAGTCGGTGATCTTGAAGAACCACTGCGTCAGGTCCTTGCGGACCACGGCGGTCCCGCACCGCTCGCAGGCGCCGTTGATGACCTGTTCGTTCGCCAGGACCGTCTGGTCGTGCGGGCACCAGTTGGTGGGGGCGTTCTTCCGGTAGGCGAGGCCGCGGTCGAACAGCTTGAGGAACAGCCACTGCGTCCACCGGTAGTACTCCGGGTCGCACGTGTTGAACTGCAGCGACCAGTCGAACGACATCCCCAGCCGCTTGAACGTCGAACGCTGCTGGTCGATGTTGGCGTAGGTCCACTCCTTGGGGTGGATGCCCCGCTTGATGGCCGCGTTCTCCGCCGGCAGGCCGAACGCGTCCCACCCGATGGGGTGCAGGACGTCGTTGCCCCGCATCCGCTGGAACCGGGCGATGGTGTCGCCGCCGGAGAACGCCTCCGCGTGGCCCATGTGCAGGTCACCGGACGGATACGGGAACATGTCGAGCGCGTAGAACCGCGGCCGGCCCTCGTCCTCGGGCGTGGCGTACAGGTCCTCGGAGGCCCACGTGTCCACCCACCTGGGCTCGATCTCGCTCGGGTCGTACTGCCGCCTCGGCACCGGCTCCGTCCTCCCCGCGGGTGCGTCGAACCGACGCCACTGCCCGCGGATGGGCCCAAGGATACCGGCCCGAACTCCCCGACCGGAGCGGAAACCGCGAGAAGGCGTTTTCCCCGGCGTGCCCGGTGTGCTTCAATTCCGCCCATGAAACGGTGCCCTTACTGCGCAGAAGAGATCCGGGACGAGGCCATCAAATGCCGGTGGTGCGGCAGCGACCTGACGCTGTCGCCCGCCGAGGTCGTCGCCCACCCGCCGTCGGAGCTTTCGGGGGGAGGAACTGGCGGCGCCGCGCCGTCGACGTCGTCGCTCTCCGCGGACGCGGAGAACGAGGAACGCGAGATCGCAGCCGAGGACGACCTCGATGCGCGGTCGTCGCTCGACTCGGGGTCGTCGCTCGGATCGTCCGGCGCCGGATCGGCCTCGTCGGAGCCCGCGGTGGCGCCCACGGCCACTTCGGAGCCAGCGGCGGCCGGAGCCGGAGCAGGCCCGTCGCCGGCCGACCCCGGGGGAGCAGGATCCACGCCCACCCCGTCCCCGGTCGTTCCATCCACCTCCGAGCCGGCCGCGGCGTCCACCCCGGCCGTCGAGGAGAAGCCGCACATCGAGGCGACCCGGGTGATGCCCATCCCGACGAACCTCGGCGCGGCCGGAGCGGGAGCGGGCCCTTCCGCGGCGACCCCGGCCTCGACGCCGACCCCCCAGGCGGGGTACGGGACGCCGCAGGCCACGCCCCAGCAGGGCTACGGCCAGCAGCAGCAGCAGCCGTGGCAGCAGCCCGCGGCCCAGCAGGGGTACGGGCAGCAGGCGCAGACCGCCCAGCCGCAGCCCGCCGCCCAACCGCAGGCCGCCCAACCGCAAGCCCAGACGGCCCAGCCGCAGGCCGCGCAGCCGGCGGCCGCGGCGCCGACGATCGAGCCGGCCCGGACGCCGTCGCCGAGTCCCGCGCTGACGTTCTCCCACGAGGGACCCAGGTACATCCTGGGGTACAGCAACGAGTACTTCGGCATCTGGGACAAGGCCGCCCCCGGCCCGCCCGTGGCACGGTTCGCCCGCACGGAGCAGGGGTGGCAGGAGGCCTGGAACGCGCTCGTCGGCTACGAGATGAGGGCGGCGGGCAGGTAGCGCGGTACCGGTCCCGTGCTGGCGACCCTCGACAACTTCTACAGCTCGATGGCGCAGGTCTCCTTCACGCTGCTCGGGCTGTGGTGGGTCGTGGTGCAGTTCAAGTACCAGGACTTCATGCGGGACCGCCGCCGCCGGCTCCAGGCCTACGACACGTCGTTGTACTTCGTGCTGCCGGGGATCATGAGCCTGATCTCGCTGCTGTCGTCCTCGGGGCTGCTGTGGCGGATCACGTTCAGCCTCGCCTCGCTGCTCGGAGCGGTCGAGGCGATCTTCCTCCTCACCACGACGAAGCGGCAGCAGGGATCGCGCATTTGGCGGAGCGCCCACTACGCGGGAGCTGCGCTGTACGTGCTGGTGGCGATGTTCGCGGTGTTCCCGGTCCTCGTCAAGAAGCTCGGGCTGGAGGTGGCCACGCTGCAGGTCGAGGGGGTGTTCCTGGCGCTCATCGTGTTCCTGGGCGTGCAGTCGACGTGGATCCAGTTCGCCCAGACGGACCAGGCGAGGGGCGGCCGTCGCGAGTTCATCCCGTAGCCCTCCGCTGATCCACCGCTTCCCGCACGACCCCGAAGAAGCCACACTCTGTCCCGATGTCGACCGTGGCCACCGATCGCGTGCCGGAGACCGGGCCGGACCAACGCCCGATCCCCGACGCCGTCGACGTCGCCGTCGTCGGGAGCGGGTTCGGCGGCCTCGCGGCGGCGGTCGCCCTGCGCGAGGCCGGCCGCGACTTCGTCGTGCTGGAGCGCGGCGACGACGTCGGCGGGACCTGGCGGGACAACGCGTACCCGGGGTGCGCCTGCGACGTCCCCAGCCACCTGTACTCGTTCTCCTTCGCGCCGAACGCGGACTGGAGCCGGTCGTTCTCCCCGCAGCCGGAGATCCTCGACTACCTGCGAGACGTCGCCCGGCGGTACGGCGTCCTCCCCCACGTCCGGTTCGGCGCGGAGGTCCTCGGTGCGGGCTGGGACCGCGACGCGCTCCGGTGGCGCATCGAGACCAGCCGCGGACGCTTGACCGCCCGGGTCCTCGTCGTGGGAACCGGCCCGCTCTCCGAGCCGAGCATCCCTCCTCTGCCCGGCCTCGAGGGGTTCCGGGGGACGGCGTTCCACTCGGCACGGTGGCCCCGTGACCTCGACCTGACCGGCCGACGGGTCGCGGTCGTCGGGACCGGCGCATCGGCGATCCAGCTCGTGCCGCACGTGCAGCGGGCGGCGTCGCACCTCACGGTGTTCCAGCGCACGGCGCCCTGGGTGGTCCCCCGCCGCGACCGCGACCTCGCCGACGGCGAACGACAGATGTTCCGGAGGTTTCCGCGCGCGCAGCGGCTGTGGCGTTCTGGGATCTACTGGTGGCGGGAGAGCTGGATCCTGGGGTTCACCAGGTACGAATGGCTGATGGCGATCGGCGAACGCTACGCGCGGCTCGCGATGTGGCGTCAGGTCCGGGACCCCGGGCTCCGGGCCAAGCTCACCCCGTCGTACCGCCTGGGGTGCAAACGGGTGCTCCTCGCCAGCGACTACTATCCGGCGCTCGTGCAGCCCAACGTCGACCTGGTGACCGACCCGATCGTGGGGGTCACCGCGGACGCGGTCGTCACCGAGGACGACGGAGGCCTCCGCCGCGAGCACGCCGTCGACGTGATCGTGTTCGGCACCGGATTCCACGCGACCGACCAGCCGATCGCGGGGCGCATCCGTGGCGCCGACCAACGGTCGCTCGCCCAACACTGGTCCGAGCGCAGCATGTCGGCGCTGCACGGCGTCACGGTGGCCGGCTTCCCCAACCTGTTCCTGCTCGTCGGGCCCAACACGGCCCTCGGCCATACCTCGATCGTGCTGATGATCGAGGCCCAGGCCGGCTACGTGGCCGAGGCGCTCCGCCACATGGACGCCGACGGGATCGCGGCGATCGAGCCCACATCCGTGGCCGAACGGGCATACGCCGACCGGATGCAGCGCGAGCTGTCGGGGACCGTCTGGAACTCGGGCGGCTGCGCGAGCTGGTACCTCGACGACCACGGCCGGAACACGACGCTGTGGCCGACGTTCACGTTCTCGTACCGCCGCGAGCTGGCCCGGTTCGATCCGGGAAGCTACGCGGCGCACCGTGCCGGGTGAGCGCTACTCCTTCGTGAAGTCCAGCCGGAACTCCAGGATCCCGTGGTCCTGCGTGGAGACGGGGCCGAAGCTCGGGTTCCCGATCTGATAGTCGGCGAACGTCACCGGGATCTGCCCGGCCACCTCGAACGTCTGCCCCGACCGCCGGGCCTGGACCGTGAACGTGACCGTCTTCGTCACGCCGTGGAGGGTGAGCTTCCCGGTGGCGTGGTACGTGCGGGTGGAGCCGTCCGCCGGGATCGTGCCGAGGTCGATCGGCTGCGTGAGATCGAACGTGGAGGTCGGGTACGTCGCGACGTCCATGATCCGGCCGTCGAACTGGTCGTCGCGGCGGGCCTCGTCGCTCCGCACCGTGGTCATGTCGACGGTGAACGTCGCGGTCGTGACCTCGGAATTGGCGATCGTCAGCGACCCGGTGATCGACTGCGTGCGCCCGACCGCCACGTTCGACTGGCCGAAGATGGTCTCGTCGATGCGATACCCGACGACGGAGTCCCCGCCGTCCTTCCACGTTCCGTCGGCGGTGCCCGACCCGGCCGGGTCGCCGGCGCCCGTCGTCGGACCCGCCGTGCCCGAGCCGGCGGTCGGGGAGGTCGAGGGCAGCGCGAGCGGGGCCGGCGCC
>DATBHM010000043.1:0-4713 GCA_036557505.1 Actinomycetota bacterium
CCGTGCCGCCTCGACCGCAGCGTTTCCGTTCCCAGCTTCGCCCACGACGTCGAATCCTCCGCTTTCGAGCAGCCGCCGGGCAACGGCCCGGAAGCCGTCGTGGTCGTCGACGATCAGCGCGCTCGGTGCCACGGCACGATCGTGCCACGGGCGGGATCGAGCTTCCTCAGTGGTGGCACGGAGCGAGGTCCGGTGGCCTCACGGATGGTCGTGCTGGTGGTGCCGCCTAGCGTCGTCGCCATCGTCCGTTCGACCGGCGAACGGCGTGGCGAAGGGAGGAACCACGATGCGCAAGTCGATCCTGGCGGCCGCGGCCGCCGCTGCGATCACGGCGGGGCTGCTGCTGGGTCCGGCGGCGCTCGCGTCGTCGAGCGGTCGCAGCACCACCATCCACGTCACCGCGCACTTCGTGCACGCGTCCCTGGAGGACACGGCGCCCTCCGGCCCGAGCGCCGGCGACCGGCAGCTGGTCGTGGGCGCCCTCACCCAGGGTGGCTCGAAGGTGGGGCGATTCGGGTTCGAGTGCGATCTGCTGAACGGCGGCCAGAACGCGGTCGAGGAGTGCTCCGCAACCGGCAGACTGTGGGGCGGGTCCATCACGCTGGAGGGAGCCTCGATGCTCTCGAGTGACACCCACAGGTGGGCCGTCGTCGGCGGGACCGGCATCTATCGGGACGCCACCGGCCAGGCTCGCATCCACGACGTGAACCAGTCGACGAGCGACGTGACGATCGAGCTCGGCTGAGCTCCGGAGCGCCGAACCCCACCGGCTTCGTTCGAACGGACGGGCCGGCGGGTTCGGTGCGGGAACGAAGGAACGATGGGCGGGACGGAATCCGGCGCGACTTCCATGCGAAGGAGCTCGAGCGCCATCGGGGCGTGACGCTCGCTTCGCCTGCTGGGGAGCGTCGGAGTTCAGATGGGGCGACACCTGCGGTCGCCGGCGGATGTTCGCCACCTTGCGCGCCGCCGGCCGGCTGTAGATGAGGAACGATTCCCCGTCCCACAGGAACCCGGCGTCGACTGGGGCTGATCACGCGGCCGCACCGTGGTCAGCCACACGACGACGTCGCCCCGGAGCCGCTCGCCGGCCCTTCGGTGTGCCTCGTCGTTCGTGTCGAGGATGCCCATCGCCCGTCAGGCCTGGTCGAAGTCGATCACGGTCGTCTCCTCGCCCGCCGCGAGCACGACGCCCGTGAGCGCCGGCTCGCCCGCCTCGACCGCGATGGGGATGGCGTGGTCGCCGAGCCATGCGTGGAGACGTTCCCCCGCACCCCGCAGACGGATCTCGGCGATGCGCCACCGGTTGGCCGTCGGCTCCCGGCCGGGGTACGGCGTGCCGGGCGCCCACTCGATGAGGAACGGCAGGCTCGGCTCGGCCATCGCGCGGTCGATCCCGGCCATGCGCCACCCGATGACCCGGCCGTCGGGCGTCGTCCGGGACCCTTCGGTGACGGGCAGCTCGTTGCGGCGGGCGGCGTCGTCGAGCTCGCTCGTCCGAACGACCCAGCAGATCGGCCGTTGCCCCGTGCCGCGAACCGAACCCACCATGCGCCCGAACGGGTTCCGGGATGCGAGCTCCGGATCGACCACGGTGACCAGCTCGAGATAGGTGTCGCCGAGCGGGACGATCCGGTTCCCGGTCCCGAGCGTCGGGTGCCGGCCGCCCTCGACCGAGTCCAGGCCGTGCCGGTCCGCGAACTCCCGGGCGGCCGAATCCAGATCGCCCACCGCGATCACGACATGGTCGAGCTCCACGACCGCCGAGCGTACCGGTTCCGCCGGTCCGTCCTCAGCAGCCGTTGGGGCAGGTGCCGGGCCCATCGGCGGGGGGCGCCTTCGACGGCATCTCGCCGTATGGCCACGTTCCCGAGCGGGGGGCTATCGTGGATCGGTCGCATCGTCGCGGCGGGCGAGGAGGAACGGTGGCAGAGCCGAGGAGCGACCAGGGCGGACTCGAGTACCTGGTCAAGGCCGGCAAGCTCCCGAACATCGGCGACGACCGTTCCCAGGAACAGTCCGCTTCGAGCTCGTCGGCGCCGGCCGATGACCGGAATCTCCAGGCGTTCGCGGCGCCGACCGTTCTCACCGCGGTTCGGGACATCGAATCCGGTCGCCCCGCCGGGACCGGTGCCCAGCTCTCGGAGGTGGCGGAGCAGATCGGCATGGGCGCGGACGTCCTGATCCCGCTGGCCCGGCGGCTGACGGAAGCCGGCATGCTCCAGGTCATCGAGTCGACCGCGTTCGGCGACCAGACGGTGACCGTCACCCCGGAGGGGATCCGCCTGCTCGACGAGGGGGCCACCCGCGAGCTGATCGAACGGGTCGCCGCGAGCTGATCGGCCATGGTGGCCTCGGGGGCGGCTCGGGATCGGCTCCTCCGACCGGGCGGCCGCCCCACGCCGGGATTCCTGCTGGTCGCCGCCGTCGTCATCGTGGCCGCGCTGGTGATCCTGGGGATCGTCTACGACGTCCCGTCGGGTATGGCGCACCACGGGGGATTCGCCTGCCTCGCAGGAGCGTTCGGAGCCGTGGTCGGGGCATCGGAGCTGATCTCCCGGTATCGGGACGAGCCCATGCGGGCGCTCGCGACCGCCTCGGGCGCGTCGTACATCTTCCTGATGGCGGTGGTCTCGGGGTTGACCTACGGGCTGTTGACCCGCTACTCGAGCGGACTGCTCCCGGGGCTCGCGGACGATCCGCTGATGACCAGCATCGTGGCCGGGTTCGGCGCCATGGCCGTCCTCCGTTCGAAGTTCTTCACGCTCCGGACGGCGTCCGGCGAGAACATCGCCGTCGGACCGGATGCGGCGATCAGCGCGTTCCTCGACGCCGCGGATCGTGGCGTCGACCGGTCCCGGGCGTCTCGGCGGCTCGCGCTCGTGTTCCAGCAGGCGAAGACCGTCAGCAAGCCGGAGCAGGGGCCCGACTTCCTCGAGATCTCCATCGCCGCACTGCAGAACCTGAGCGACGAGGACAAGGCCCGGTTCGTGCAGCGGATCGATCAGGTCCAGGCGTCGGGGTATACGGCGCAGCTGAAGCTCCAGGCGCTCTGCTACGAGCTCCTCACGCTGATCGGCGAACGGAACTTCGTGGACCTCATGGACAACCTGAATGCCTACATCGCCGCCGGCGGGTCGGCCGGGGGCGGCGACGGCGCTCCGAGCGCCGGCGCGCCTGGCGGCGGCCCGGCGCCGTCCGGCGGCTCGGCCCAACCCGAGCCCGATCACCCGGGCGGGGGGGACGCGCCCCGGTAGCGGGGAACGAGCCCGCGACCGGCCGGCGCCGGAGCCCGGTGCGGCGATCGACATCGGCTGATCGACCGATGCAACTCCCTTCGAGCCGCCGGTAGAGTCGCTCCCGGGGGCGGGAGGGAGCCCGTCCCCGGGTTGGAGGAACGGTGCGTCTTCCCCGGTCCACCGCATCCGCGACGCCCGCCGGAGCCCGCCACCCCGTCCTGTCGTCCACACCTCCAGTCGCCGTGCGCCTCTTCCTCCTCGGCGGGTTCCGTCTGATGGCGGACGGGTTGCCGGTCCCCCTGCCCGCCGGGGTTCAGCGGGTCGTGGCCTTCCTCGGCCTGCACCGCCGGCCCCTCCGCCGGACGTTCGTGGCCTCGACGCTGTGGATGGACGCGGACGAGGAGCGCGCCATGGCCAGCCTCCGCTCGGCACTGTGGCGCCTCAACCGGCCGGAGCTCGCGATCGTGGAGGTGCGGGGTTCGGACCTCGCGCTGGCCGATTCGGTGCTGGTCGACCACCGCGAGGCCGTCGACCGGGGCCGCGTGCTCGCGCATCTCCCCCCCACCCACGCCCTCGATCCCGAGGAGTTCCCGCCCGACCTGTACATGAACGACGTGCTGCCGGACTGGTACGAGGAGTGGGCCGTGGCGGAGCGCGAGCGGTTCCAGCAGATCCGTCTGCACGTCCTGGAGCGGATGTGCGAGCGCCTCACCGACACCGGGATGCATGCGTCGGCGGTCCTGGCCGGTCTCGCAGCCGTCGAGGCCGACCCGCTGCGCGAGAGCGCCCGTCGCGTGCTCATGCGCGCGTACGCGGCCGAGGGGAACACCTGCCAGGCCCTCCGGCAGTACGCCTCGTACCGCGACCTCGTCGCCCGCGAGCTCGGTGTCGCGCCTTCGCCGTTGATGGAACGCCTGGTGGACGACGTCCGGCGGCGATGACGCCGCGGTGACGCAGCGGTGACGGAGCCGTGACGGGCCGTCAGGAGCATCCGCGGGGTCGCCCCGAGAGGAGGACCTCATGGCCGCCCCGAAGCGCAAGCCCACGAGAAGAACCGCCGCCCGGAGAACCCGCACCTCAGCCGGCGCGGCGGGCCGCCGCGCGCCCCGCTCCTCGTCGCTGGTCGCACCCCGGAAGCTCTCGAGCGGACTGCCGGAGCGCGTGTTCGCCCAGGCCTCGCCGCACTCCGTCGGCGGCACGTCCATGTTCGACGCGGCCGGGGTCATCAGCCAGGAGACCGCGATCAACTTCGCGTCCGAAGACGACATGGTGCTCGGCGCCGCCTCCCGGCTGCAGTCGGCGGGCTTCGAGGTGCTGAACGTCTCCCGCCTCACCATCAACATCGCCGGACCGCCCCGCCTGTACGAGGACGTGTTCGGAACCCGTCTCGAGGCCCAGGAGCGCCCGGTCATCAAGGGGGGAGCGCAGGAGGACACCGCCACGTTCGTCGAGAGCCTCGACACCGAGATGCCGG
>DATBHM010000044.1:0-2473 GCA_036557505.1 Actinomycetota bacterium
GAGGACGGAGGTTCGCGTGGACTTCGCAGAGGCGCAGGACGTCGTGGAGATCCGCGCGGCGGTGCGTGAGCTCTGCGCGCGGTTCCCCGGTGAGTACTGGCGCGGGCTCGAGCCGGATCGCTACCCGCAGGAGTTCGTCACGGCGCTGAGCGGGGCGGGGTGGCTCGCGGCCCTGATCCCGGGGCGGTACGGCGGCGGCGGCCTACAACTCTCCGCTGCCGCCGCGATCCTCGAAGAGATCAACGCGTCCGGCGGGAACGCGGCGGCTTGCCACGCGCAGATGTACACGATGGGCACGATCCTGCGGCACGGGAGCGACGCACAGAAGGAGCGCTACCTCCCGGCGATCGCGGCCGGCGAGCTTCGTCTGCAGGCCTTCGGCGTGACGGAGCCCGTGGCCGGATTGGACACCACGAGGATCCGAACGAGGGCGACCCGCACGGACCGCGGCTACGTGATCGACGGGCAGAAGGTGTTCACGTCGCGGGCCCTGCACTCGGAGCTCATGCTGCTGCTCGCCCGCACGACGCCGGTGGAGGAGGTGCGCAAACGGAGCGAGGGGCTGTCGGTGTTCATCGTCGATCTGCGGGACCGGACCTCCGAACTCACCATCCGTCCAATCGAGACAATGATGAACCACGCCACCACCGAGGTGTTCTCCGACGGGCTCGAGGTTCCCGCCGACGCGTTGATCGGCGAGGAGGGGACGGGGTTCCGCTCCATCCTCGACAGCATGAACACCGAGCGGATCCTCATCGCCTCCGAGTGCATCGGCGACGGGCGATGGTTCGTCGACCGGGCGGCGCGCTACGCGAGCGGGCGCGAGGTGTTCGGTCGGCCCATCGCGGCGAACCAGGGCGTGCAGTTCCCGATCGCCCGGGCCCACGCGGCGGTGCAGGCCGCCGACCTGATGCGGCACAAGGCGGCGTGGCTGTTCGAACAGGGCCTGCCGTGCGGCGCCGAGGCGAACACGGCGAAGCTCCTCGCCTCGGAGGCGTCGTGGCAGGCGGCGAACGCATGTCTGGACGCGCACGGTGGCTGGGGGTTCGCCCGCGAGTACGACGTGGAGCGGAAGTTCCGGGAGACGAGGCTGTACACGATCGCGCCGGTGTCGAACAACCTGGTCCTCGCGTACCTCGGCCAGCACGTCCTCGGGATGCCGCGTTCGCACTGAGCGTGCTGAGCCGGTGATGGCCGGGTCCCCCGCTCCCGTCGACCCCGGGAGGCGTCAGCCGGCGATCGGAGGGTGAGGAATCGGGCCGGCGATCCGCTCCACCTCGCCCGCCACCCGGATGGTGGTCGCCTCGTCGAACCACCGGCCGATCACCTGCGCGGAGGACGGGAGGCCGGAGTCGTCGATGCCGCTGGGCACCGCGACCGCCGGATGCCCCGAGAGGTTGAACGCACACGTGTTGGCGATGAGCTCGACGCTCTCCCGCGCGATGCGACCGGGCGTGTCATCGGAACCACCGAGGAGGGGAGCGGTGGCAGGCGTCGTCGGCGTCATCAGCGCGTCGTACCGGGACAGCGCCTCGTCGAGGTCGCGGCGCACGCGGACGCGCAGGTTCTGCAACGTCGCGAACCCCACCGCCCCGGTCGTCGCCCGGAGATGGGCGTCCGCCACGAGCCAGAACTTCATGTACAGGGGCATGGCGTCCCCGTGGTCCCGGCGGAGCGCCTCCATCGCGGCCAGTCGGTCGGGGTCGACTGCTGCGAGATGGCCGGTTCCCTCGCCCCACGCGCGGAGCGTCGCGGCGCCCAGAAAACAGAGCAGTCCCCGGGCGATGTCGATGGCGGAGCTCAGGATCGGAACGGAGATGTGGTCGACGACGGCACCGGCTCCGCTGAGCCCCTCGGCGACCACACGCAATCGGCTCTGAACCGCGGGCTGCGCTCCCGCGAGGCTCTCGTCGATCACCGCGATACGAAGACCCCGGACGCCCCGAGCCGTTGCCTCGACGAGGTCGAGCTCCCGGGAAGGTTCGTCCGGGCCGCCGTCGCGGGGGTCGGGCCCGGCGATCACCGAGAGGAGCTGGGAAGCGCCGGCGACCGTTCGCGACATCGGGCAGACCGAATCGACGGAACGGTCGATGTGCGTCACGCCCCCCGTCGGTACGGTTCCGATCGTCGGCTTGATGGCAACCACGCCGCAGAACGACGCGGGGATCCTCGCGCTCCCCGCCTGGTCCACGCCCAGCGCGCCGTCGACCTCTCCGGCGGCGACGGCCGCTCCGGCACCGCCGGAGGAACCTCCCGCGGACCGTCGTGGATCCCACGGATTCCGGGTCGGTCCGAACCCGCTCGTCTCGCCTGTCGAACCCACGCCAAACGCGTCCATGTTCAGCTTTCCGACGATCCGACCGCCGCCGCCCAGCACGCGTTCGACCACGATCGCATCCGCCGTCGGGACGAAGGGCGGAAGCGTGGCCCCGTTCGTCGTCGGGATGCCGGCCACGTCGATGTTGTCCTTGAC
>DATBHM010000045.1:0-2373 GCA_036557505.1 Actinomycetota bacterium
GCGACCAGGGCGGAGGCGGAGGCCGAACGCCTCCGCGCCGAGGGGTGGACGGTCACGATCGGCCCACGGCGGGACCGCGAGGGCGAACGGGCGAAGAAGCGGCGCGCGGAGGTCATCGCGGCCCATCGACGATCGCGCCGGGCCCGCCAGGGCGCGGACGACGCGGCGCGGGCAACGGAATCCGACTGATCCGCGGGGGCGCTTGTCCGTCCACCGCCCGCACGCGTCCGTTTTCCGGATGGTCGGACCCTCGCGATTCGATGCTGGGCGGGGTTCCGTTGAGTTCGATCACACTCGGGCTCGGAGGTCGATGTCCTGGAGGGCGGGTCGACTTTCGTCGACCTGGCGTGTCGCGAATCGATGACATGAACGCGAAGCCGTGCCGTGCCGGTGAGCACGATTCGGCGGCCTGAACCATCGGTTTCTCCGGGTCGATGTCGAGATTCGTCGACCTCGGAGGTCACTCTTCGGTGACACGGCTTGGCGGACCCGGCTCCCCGCCCGCCGAATTGGGTGTGGGTTGTTCGGCGAGCTCCTAGCCGTACCGGGTCGAGCCCCGGGAGCCCGCGTAGCGGATACCGCCGACGTCGTACGGGCGGCCGGCGGCGTCCGCCTTCAGCGCCGCTTCGATGATGGCGAGGAGGCGGGTGCCCTCGGCGTCGGGATCGGTGCTGGCCGGGTGTTCGGACGTGCTCACGAACCGCGCATCGACCTCGAAGATCAGGACGCCGTTCCAGGTTCGGTCGTCGTCGCCCATGGTGTCAGCCGCTCGTGGACGTCGTGGCCCCGCCGCCCGGGCGGGGATTCGACGGATGGGTGTTCCTGGATCCCTCGCCGGGCAGGCGTACGGCGATCTGTTCGCGGCCCTGCTGGATCCACCGGCACCCGCAGGCGCGGCACGAGGCGCGCGGCTTCGGGCCGAGGACGACCAGGATCCGGGGGGATTCGCAGTTCGGACAACGCGACATGTCGCCTCCCTCGCTCGTGACGCGTCCGGGAGAACGAGCCGTGACCGGGCGGGGCGCCGGGGGGTCGGTCGCTCGTCGCGAACAGCAGGTCGGGAATGGCCTGCTCGTGTCCGGAGTCTACTCTGGACGGCGCCGACGGTGCGCCGGCCTTAGTTCGAGGCGAGGCCGAACGGACTGCCCTCGGTGTCGCGGCAGACGCTCCAGCGTTCCCCCTGGTGGATGACCTCGCCGCCGAGCCGGCGGACGCGCTCGAGCGCCTGGCCCATGTCGGGGACTTCGAAGTAGGGAAGGGACACGCGGTCGCCGGGGCCGGTGCCGCGAGGGTGGAGGCCGAGCGACGCGCCCTCGCCGTGCGTCTGCCAGCCCTGGCCCTCGTCCTGCCTGCGCTCTTCGAGATCCACGTCGAGGAGCCCGCTCCAGAAGGCGCGGGCGCGTCCGGGATCGTCGGCGGGGAACTCCACGAGCCGGATCGGCGAGCTCACCGGCCCACCATAGCGGTCAGCCCTCGTGACCGACGGATCGAACGGTACTGACCGCGTCCCATCCTGAGTCAACCGCCAGGAGGAGGCTCCCGCCACTTCACTCCCGGGAAGCGGCCGAAGTCGTGGTCGAAGGAGATCACCGTGCCGCGGTGCTCCACCGCCAGGGCAGCGAGGTGGGCGTCGTTCACGAGGTTCGTGGCGGTACCGAACGGCTCGAGGAGGCCGGCCAGGACGGCGAGGTGTCGCGTCGTCGGATGGACGACCACGGCCGCCGGGGCGCCGAGCCAGCCATCGACGACCTCGATCCCCTCGGCGAGCCGGAGTGGCCGGGGAAACAGGTCCGCCCGGGTGGACAGGCGCACGAACGCGAGCAGGGCGATCCAGGCGAACCCAACGGTCTCGCTCCCCCCGAGCGACTCATCCAGCCACGTCCTCGCTCGGTCGTGCAGCGGCGAGTCCTCGTTGACCGCATACAGCAATACGTTGGCGTCGACCAGGTTCAACTGCTCGCTACTTTCGCGCGGCGATCTTCCGAGCGAGCTCTTCGTCCTCGAGGTCACCGGCGAGCTGGAGCGCCCTCGTGAGAGGCACGCCAGTTGGGTTCCCCATGGAGAACGTCTGCGTACGAACCGGTGGCCGGTCGCCGCCCGGTCGGAGCCCTTCGCGGATGGCGAGGTTGACGGCCTGCTTGAAGGTCAGCCCTCGCTCTCGCATCGTCCGCCGGACGAGCGCCTCCACATCGGGATCCAAGGTCACGGTCGTCCTCACGGGTTGCATCATAGCATCACGAAGCCTGATGCTGGGGCATCATTGCAGATAGAGCCCTCATGGGTTCGGGAATCCGAGGCGATAGGACAGATCTGTTATCGGCGGTCCCTCACCGAGGAGACGTCAGGCGCCGGCTGCGTCGGCGAGGGCGTAAG
>DATBHM010000046.1:0-1566 GCA_036557505.1 Actinomycetota bacterium
GTGCGGCCTACCGGCACGCCAGGGTGAACTCGGTCGCCAGGCAGCAAGCACGGGTCACCTCGGCAACCCTCAAGCGCATCTCGGGCAAGGGCGCCCCCGCTCCGCCACCGGTCGCCCCACCGCCCGCCGGCCCGGGATCCCCCACGACTCCATGACGAACGGATCGGAAGGCTCCGGCACCGCCGCGAGCTCCCGGGGGTTTCGGGGGCCCGCGCGCCCTCCGGGCGAGGTCATCCGGGACCTGGAAGCCGAGCGCGCCCGCCTGGTGGACGCCGTCGACCGGGTGAAGGTCGAGGCGCAGGCTCTGAAGGGGCGGCTGCTGTCCCGTCGCGTCCTCGTGATCGCAGCGGGCGCGGTGGTTGCCCTCGTCGTCGTCCGGTGGGCGCTCCGCCGGCGCTGAGCCCGAACGCGGGGACGACCGAGGCCGTCAGGCGTGCAGCAGGGACGCCACCGTGACCTGCTCCGTGAGCAGCCGCCGGAACCCGTCGGGGGTTCGATCCATGAACGAGCGGCACAGGCGCCGGCCGTCCGTGTACGCGGTCGCGTACGTCCACGAGCCCGGATCCGTCAGGAACCGCACCGTCTTGGCTGCTCGGTCGGGCGGGTAGAGCGCCCACTCCCGCAGGTAGGTCTCCGCCTCCTCGTGGGAGATGCCGTCCTCGTGGATCATCCGGGCGACGTTGGCCCCCGCGCCGAACAGATTCCATCCCTCCACGTGCACGACCTGCGCCACATCGGGGTCGACCCGGACGCCGAGGTCGCCCGCCTCGTCGAGCAGGGCGCCCAGGCCGTCGAGCCGAATCGCCGCCTCCAGCGCGTTCGTGGCGATGCCCTCTGCGATGACCGCCTCGGGTGCCGGCACGATCATCACCGACATCTCGAGACGCGACCCGTCCCGGTACAGCAGCTGTTCCTTGCAGGCACGCTCGGTGTGATGACCCGGATAGGCCTCGTGCGCCACCACGTCCACCAGGTCGATGAGCGACCGCGGAAGGTCCTGGCTGACCTGGACGAGGCTGAAGAGGTCGCCGCGGTACTGGTTGAACGCCTGCCACGGCTCGCCGGTGACCGTCTCGAACGCGGCGCGCTCGCCGGGCGGGAGGTCGACGATGGCGGCCGTGCGCCGCCGGAGCGCGGCGGTGAGGGCATCGATGGCGCGGAGCGTCGACTCCCGTGGGACCTCGGCTGCGTCGAGCCACGCGTTGTACCGCCCGGCGAGGTCGCCGGCCCCTGGGAGCACGGCGTCGAGCCTCCCGTGGCTCGCCCGGAACTCCCTCTCGTCGGCGTGCCGGGGGCGCATGCCGAAACACCGCTCCACCTCGTCCGACCACGTGACGTGGTCGCCGGAGAGCCGGGCCGTGACGCACTCGAGCCCTCGGAGCTGGCCCAGCAGCCACTGTGCGCGGTCCTCCTCGAGATCCGAACGAGACACGGCATCGAGCAGGGCCTGCGCCTCATCGTGCAGCGACGAGGGTTCGTGCCGCCCGTCCGCGAGGGCCTCGTCCCGAAGGGCGGCCGGGCCGACGTAGGCGTCGACGAAGTCCTCGACGAGCGCCCCCACGCGCA
>DATBHM010000047.1:0-3855 GCA_036557505.1 Actinomycetota bacterium
GGGGTGTCCGTTCGTACCCCGGATGGTTGAATGCAGGCGATCGGGGGCCCCGACCGGAAGGAGCACCAGATGACCCTCGGATGGAAGCGGATGCTCGCGGGCGGCGCGGTGGCGGTCGGCCTGCTCGGCGCCGCCTGCAGCAACTACGGCGGCGCCAGCGCTGCGAGCAGCCTCGGCGGCAGCGGGACCCCGCCCGCCCCCGCATCGAGCGCGCCCGCGACCTCCGGGGGCGGCACCACCGGGGGCGGGACCACGGGAGGCGGGGCCGGCACGGTCACCTGTTCCAAGAGCGCCGGCAAGGCCTCGGAGGTCCAGCAGAGCTTTCATTTCCACCCACCGACGTTCAGCGAGAAGTCCTGCACCACCGTGACCATCACCAACAAGGACTCGGTCACGCACACGTTCACCATCCCCGGGACGGCGATCAACGTGACGGTGCCCCCCGGATCGTCCGCGAGCGCCGAGCTCGCCCTCAAGCCGGGGAAGTACATCTTCTACTGTCAGTTCCACGGCTCGCCGAACGGCACCGGGATGGCCGGGCACCTGACCGTCACCTAGGGGTCAACGCCCGCCGAACAGCCTGTAGGCCAGGTAGGCGAACGTCTCCCGGACGTAGCCCGACAGGCGCGTGCCGGACGAGCTCGCCGCGGAGTGCTGGGCCGCCGAGGCGTACGGGGTGATCCCGAGGTCCCCGGCCATGCGCTTGATCCGCAGGTTGTGCCACGGATCCGAGACGAGGAACGCCGTTCGCATGTCGTGGGCGTCCATGTAGTCGACGGCGGCCTGGAGGCTCTCGTATGTGCTGTTGCCGTGCGGTTCGGCCACGATCGCCCCGGCCGGGACCCCCCGGTCGATCAGGTAGTCCCGGCCCGAGGCGGCCTCGGTGGTTCGGTCGCCCGGTTCGTTCGCGCCCAGCGTGATGATCACCGGGGCCCGATCCTGGTCGTACAGGACCTTGGCCTGGTCGAGCCGGTCGGCGAACACCGGCGACGGTCGTCCGTTGTACTGCGCCGCCCCCAGCACGACGATCGCGTCGGTGTGGTCGATCCGGCGGGCATCGTCCGTATGGGCGGCGTTCCACACGGCGATCGCCGAAGCCACGATCGTCCCCACCACGACGATGAGCACGAACCCGACGGCCGTGAGGACCGGGTGGCGGCGCACGAAACCCACTGACGCCCGAGGGTAGCAGCGGCCTCCCGGTTCGGAGGCTTCGTACGCTCCGCCGTACTTCCACGTGGCGTGGCTGGTGAACGGGTCGTCCAAGGGATCGTCTTCGTGGATCTGGATCCGCCCGTGCCGGAGCGCGGCATCGGGTTCCGGACCTCGGTGCACAAGCTGGGCCTCGGGCTCGAGGACCCCGACGGGTTCCTCGCGGCGCTGGATGCCCCGCCGGAGACCTTCGGAGGCGCCTATTTCGACGCGGATTCCGCGGCGCCCACGGCCGCCTGTCCGGCGGCGAGCCGCGCGGTCTCCACCCGGAACGGGGAGCAGCTCACGTAGTCCAGCCCGATCTCGTGGCAGAACTCAACGGATGCCGGGTCGCCCCCATGTTCGCCGCAGATGCCGAGGTGCAGGCTGGGGTTGGCCGCCTTCCCCTCCTCGACCGCCATCCGCATCAGGCGCCCGACGCCGGGCCGGTCGACTGTCACGAACGGGTTGGCAGGCACGAGCTTGCGTTCCTCGTACATCGCGAGGAACTTGCCGATGTCGTCGCGGCTGAATCCGAACGTCGTCTGGGTGAGGTCGTTCGTCCCGAACGAGAAGAACTCGGCCACCTCGGCGATGTCGCCGGAGGTCACCGCCGCGCGGGGCAGCTCGACCATGGTCCCCCATTCGAGGTGGTCGAGGCCGACGCCCTCGCGCTGCAGCACCTCATGCGCGACCGGCTCGAGCTCCTGGCGCATCTGCTCCAGCTCCGGCCGGGTCGCGACCAGCGGGATCATGATCTCGACCTTCGGATCGCCCCCGGCCTTCCGGACCTCACAGGCCGCCTCGACGATCGCGCGGACCTGCATCGCGTACAGGCCGGGCTTCACGATCCCCAGCCGGACGCCCCGGAGGCCGAGCATGGGGTTGTCCTCGTGGAGGTCCTCGACCTTGCCGAGCATGACCTTCGCGTCGTCGAGGGTCATGGTCTCGTCGCGGAGCGTGACCTCCGACGCTCCGGTCGCCTCGGCCACGGCCACCGCGGAGGCAAGGTCGACGTGGTTCGGCAGGAACTCGTGCAGCGGCGGGTCGAGCAGGCGGACCGTCACCGGCAGCCCGTCCATCGCCCGGAAGATCCCGACGAAGTCGTCGCGCTGGAGCGGGAGGAGCGCATCGTACGCCTCCTGCTCCTGGGTGCTCCCCGACTCGGCGAAGATCATCCGGCGGACCGCCTGGACCCGTTCGGTGCCCAGGAACATGTGCTCGGTCCGGCACAGACCGATGCCCTCGGCACCGCGTTCCCGGGCGTTGCGGGCCTGGTCGGGCGTGTCGGCGTTCGCCCGGACGCGCAGGCGTCGCCCCTCGTCCGCCCGGCGCATGAGCCGGTCGAAGGCCTTCCAGATCGGTTCCTCCCGGGCCTCCGCGTCACCCGCGCGGGCCCGCTCGAGGTCGGACTGCTCGAGCTCCAGCTCGCCCGTGTACACCGACCCGTCGAACCCGTCGATGGTCACGACGTCGCCCTCGGCCACGGTCAGGCCGCCGGCGGTGAACGTGCGGCCGGCGACGTCGATCCGGATCCCGTCGGCCCCGCACACCGCCGGGATGCCCTCGCCCCGGGCGACCACCGCGGCGTGGGAGTTGGTCCCGCCGGCGCTGGTGAGGATGCCCTGCGACCGGATCATGCCGTGATAGTCGTCGGGCGTGGTCTCGCGGCGGACCAGGATCACGCCCTCACCGCGTTCGGCCCAGGCCTCGGCGTCGTCGGCGGTGAACACGACGCGGCCGGACGCCGCGCCCGGCGAGGCGTTCAGGCCCCGGGCGATCGGCTCGGTCCCGCCGCGCGCCTCCGCGGCGATGACCGGCTTGAACAGCTCCTCGAGGCGGTTTGCGTCGACCCGGAGGACCGCCTCGTCGTCGTCGATCAGCCCCTCCTCGAGCATGTCGTGGGCCATGACCCACTCGGCGAACGCCGTCCGCTTGCCCACCCGCGTCTGCAGGATCCACAGCGTGCCCTTCTCGATCGTGAACTCGATGTCGCACATGTCGCGGTAGTGGCGTTCGAGCGTGTCCATGGTCTCCCGGAGCGCCGCGTACGACGTGGGGTCGAGCTGCCCGAGCTCCTCCAGCCGCAGCGTGTTCCGGATGCCGGCCACGACGTCCTCGCCCTGGGCGTTCTGGAGGTAGTCCCCGTAGGGCTTCCGCTCGCCGGTCGCCGGGTCCCGCGTGAACGCCACGCCGGTGCCCGAGTCCATCCCCCGGTTCCCGAACACCATGGCCACGACGTTGACCGCGGTGCCGAGGTCGTCGGAGATCTTGTTCTGACGGCGGTAGTCGCGGGCCCGCTTGCCGTTCCAGGACTTGAACACGGCGTCGATCGCCAGGTGGAGCTGCTCCGCCGGTTCCTGCGGGAAGTCGCTCTTCGTGTGCTCCCGGTAGATGTCCTTGAACCGCCCGAGCAGGGTCTGGAGGTCGTCCGCGTCGAGGTCGGTGTCCTGGGCGTTCGCTCCCTTGGCCTCCTTCGCCTCGTCCAGGACGTCCTCGAACGCCGACCCGGGGATGTCCATCACGATCTTGCCGAACATCTGCACGAACCGGCGGTAGGAGTCCCACGCGAACCGCCAGTCGCCGTCGGTCTGCTTGGCCAGGCCCTGGACGGAGACGTCGTTCAGCCCGAGGTTGAGGACGGTGTCCATCATCCCCGGCATC
>DATBHM010000048.1:0-5864 GCA_036557505.1 Actinomycetota bacterium
GCCGGGGGCGAACGAGCGCTCCTTGAGCTTCTTCTTCACGCTCGACACCTTCATGCCGGTCGCCTTCTCCGGGCGGACCAGCGCGGCGGCGACGAGCAGGCCGGCCACGGCATCGGCGTGCACGACCGCCTTCGACATGAGGTCGGTCCGGTACTCCTCGTAGGCGTGGGCCAGCACGGCGTTCACGATCGGCTCCTCGACGCCGGCCTCCCGCAGCCACACAGCCGCGAGACGGGCGTGCTGCGACGTGTCCTCGCCGCCGCCGGTCTGGTCCTGGTCGAGGTCGTGGAACAGCCCTGAGAGGGCCCAGGTCTCCGGGTCCTCGCCGGGGAACCGCCCCGCGAGCGCCCGCATGACGCCCTCCACGGACACCAGGTGGCGGTACGTCGTGTCCTTCTCGGTCTTCTCGCGGGCCAGCGCCCGCGCCGCGGTGAGGTCCATGTCGCTCGCTCCGGTCGGTGTGTCGCCGGAGCATACCGGCCGCATGGCAGCCGTCCCGGCGCCGCTGGTGGACAATCCGACCGTGGAGCACGCGACCGAGGTCCAGAGCTCGGGAACGGAATCGCTCGAGGCCCTGACCGGCAAGCCGGTCCCCGAGGCCGCCGTGGAGGTCGCGTGGCGGCGCGACGAGGCGGAGGCCGCCAGGCGGGCGCAGTTCCGCCTGTATCTCGGCGCCGCGCCGGGCGTCGGCAAGACGTTCGCCATGCTGGGCGAGGGGCGGCGCCGGCACTCCCGGGGGACCGACGTCGTCGTCGGCATCGTGGAGACGTACGGCCGCCCGAAGACGCAGGAGGCCCTGCTGGGGCTCGAGGTCCTGCCGCCCCGCCGGGTCGAGTACCGGGGATCGGCGTTCGACGAGCTGGACGCCGGGGCGCTCGTCGCCCGGAAGCCCGAGGTGGCGCTCATCGACGAGCTCGCCCACACGAACGTGCCGGGCAGCCGTCGAGCCAAGCGGTGGGAGGACGTCATCGACGTGCTGGCCGCCGGGATCGCCGTCATCAGCACGGTGAACGTCCAGCATCTCGAGAGCGTCAACGACGTGGTGGCGAACATCACCGGCGTCCGCCAGCAGGAGACCGTGCCGGACTGGGTCGTCGACCTGGCCGACGACCTCGAGATCGTCGACATCTCCCCCACCGCGCTGCGGCGCCGGATGCTCCACGGGAACATCTACCCCGACGCCCGCAAGGCCGAGCTGGCACTCGAGCGCTACTTCACGATGGACAACCTCACCGCCCTCCGCGAGCTCGCGCTGATGCGGGTGGCCAACCAGGTGGACGACTCGCTCCTTGCCCGGTGGTCGAAGGACGCGACGCCGGAGACCAGGGAACGCGTCCTGGTCTGCGTCGCGTACCCGACCTTCACCGAGGACCTCGTCCGGCGGGGGGCTCGGATCGCACAGCGGGCCCGCGGCGACCTGCTTGTCCTGCACGTCCGGCGGCCCGAGGAACGATCCCCGGCCGACTGGTTGGAGCAGGTCCGGACCCTCACCGAGGCACTGGGCGGCGGGTTCGAGGTCGTGGAGGCGGACTCGGCGGTGGAGGGGGTGCTCGCATACGCCTACCGGCAGCACGTCACCCAGCTGGTCGTCGGCGAACCGCTCCGGTCGAAGTGGAGCGAGCTGGTCCGGGGGTCGTTCGTCAACCGGCTGATCCGCCGGGCCGCGAACATCGACGTGCACGTCATCGCGCGCCGGGTCCGCTGACTCCGGCCGATCGGGTCCCAAGCCGAGCGCTCCGACCCGGTGGGCTTCTTCCGTCTTCATCATATAAACTGTCCAGTCGGTTTTCTGAAGAAATAGGGGCGGGTGAATCCTGGGCCCTGGGGACGAAAGGAGCAGGGATGCCCAAGATGGCGCCGGCAGCGCGCGCCGAACGTCGCCAGCAGATCATCGACGCCGCCTGGCGGTGCGCCGCCCGGAAGGGGTTCTCCGACCTCACGGTCGATGAGGTGTGCGCCGAGGCAGGCCTGTCCAAGGGCGCGTTCTACGGCTATTTCGACTCCAAGCAGGCATTGCTGGTGGCCCTGCTCGAGGAGGACGCCGGCGCGCTCGACGACCTCTCCGAGGATCTCGAGGGCGCCGAGATCTCCGATGTCGAGCGACTGCGGCGCTTCATGCGGGCGACCGTCGAACGCGGGGAACATCCGGGGCAGGTCCAGCTCCGGGCGGACCTCTGGGCGGGGATGCTCACCGACGAGGTCGTTCGAAGCAGGTTCTCCGAAGCGATCGCGCGCCGACGCAAGCGGCTCAAGGTGTGGATCGACCGGGCGGTCGCCTCCGGCGAGCTGAGCGAGGTTCCGTCGAACGCGCTGGCGTCCATCCTCCTGGCCTTGAGCGACGGGCTCACCCTCCATGCGGGGCTCGACCCGTCCGGATTCCGCTGGCCCAACGTTCGGCGAGCCCTCGACGCGCTCCTCGAGGGGATCAGTCGAGCGTGAACGACGAACCTCCACCCGGCGACCAGGAAGGCTCCGCTCGCGGCCGGTGGCTCCGACTTCCCCAACGCCCGTTCGACCGATTCCACGACTGGCTGCGCGGCACACCCGGCGGGCTCGCCGCCATGGCCGTCGTGGTGGGAGCCGGCGCGGGGCTCGGCGCCGTGCTGTTCCGCTACCTCATCCTGTGGTTCACCGAGTTGTTCACGGGCCATCAGGACTACAGCGCGGCCGGTCACGCCATCAATCCGAACCTCCCCTGGCTGGGGATCTGGTTCGTGGTCCTCGTCCCGGTCGTGGGCGGTCTTCTGTACGGGCCGCTCATCGACCGGTTCGCGCGGGAGGCCCGGGGGCATGGGGTTCCGGAGGTGATGCTCGCAGTCGCAGAGCAGGGGGGCCGCATCAGGCCACAGGTCGCCGGCGTCAAGTCCCTTGCGTCGGCGCTGTGCATCGGGGCTGGAGGTTCCGTCGGGAGGGAGGGACCCATCGTCCAGATCGGTTCCGCGCTGGGCTCGACCATCGGGCAGGCGGTGCGCCTGCCCGAGTCCCGGCTCCGCGTCCTGGTGGCATGCGGGGCTGCCGGAGGGATCTCTGCCACGTTCAACGCCCCGATCGCCGGCGTGTTCTTCGCCCTCGAGCTGATCCTGCAGGATTTCGCCACCGAGTCCTTCGGGGTGGTCGTGCTCGCATCCGTGATGGCGAACGTGATCGGCCGGGCGGCGTTCGGGTCTCAGGCGTTCCTCCAGCTCCCCGCGTTCCACCTCCAGTCCTACGCGGAGTACCCGCTCTACGCCGTGCTCGGCGTCGTTGCGGCGTTCGTCGGCATCGGTTTCGTGCGCGTGCTGTACGGGATGGAGGACCTCGCCGACCGCCTGTGGCGAGGGCCGGAGTGGCTCCGACCGGCGGTCGGCGGCATCCTGCTCGGCCTCCTCCTCCTTGCGCTGCCGGAGATGTACGGGGTCGGATACCCGGTCCTGGAGAACGCGATCAACGGGCACTACGTGCTGTGGTTCCTGGTGATCCTGCTGGTCGGGAAGATCGTGGCGACCAGCCTGACGATCTCGATCGGCGGCTCCGGAGGCGTGTTCGCACCCTCACTGTTCATGGGAGCCATGCTGGGAACCGCCTTCGGCGTCGTCGCGAACCACCTGTTCCCCGGGTCGACGGGACCGCCTGGCGCGTACGGGCTCGTGGGGATGGGGGCGGTGTTCGCCGGTGCCGCCCGCGCCCCCATCACCGCGGTCCTGATCATCTTCGAGCTCACCGGGGAGTACCGCATCATCCTGCCCCTGATGTTCGCCATCGTGGTCGCCGCAGGCATCAGCAACCTCATCAGCAAGGACACCATCTACACGCTGAAGCTCCGACGTCGGGGGATCGACATCATGCGGGGCCGATCGGCGAACCTCATGGAGATCCTCACCGTGGCCGATGCGATGCAGCCCGTGCCGGCGTCGGTCCCGCCGGACCTGCCCCTCGAGGGCCTGGTCGAACGACTCTCGGAAGGCGGGACTGGAGCGCTGCCGGTGGTCGACGAAGGCGGAGACTACCGGGGCCTCGTGACGACGAGACAGGTCGAGGAAGCCGTCCGGGACAACGCCCTCGGAGTGCAGGCCGGCGATCTCGCCATCGATTCCCCGACGCTTTCTCCGAGCCAGACGCTCCACGAGGCCCTGCAGGTGCTGGCACGTCAGGACGCCACTGGGCTCCCGGTGCAGTCAGGGAACCGTCACGGCATCGCCGGTTGGATCACGCACTCGGACATCCTGCGGGCCTACACGGGACGCCTGGAGCGCTCGGTGGCGAGCTCGAGCGGCCCCGCGCCCGCCGGCAGTCCGCGTGATCAGTCCTCGACGGGGCCGGAACTGACGGCCCGACCAGCAGCCCCTCCAGCGGTGCCCTCACCGCTTGGAGACGGTGAAACCGTGGCGCGTCTCGAGGGATACCGCGTCGTCGATCTCGAGTTGGCGAACGACCGAGCCCTCGTCGGGTGCAGGCTGGACGAGGTCTCCTGGCCGGGATCATCGATGCTCATCGCGATCCGCAGGGATGGCCGGACCCTCGAGCCATCCGACCGGCTGGAGCTGCGTGCCGGTGATCGGCTCTCGCTGTTGGTGAAGGCCGTGGACGCCGATCGCATCCAGGACCTGCTGGCGACGCTGCCCGGGAATCAGGGAGGCAAGCCGAAGGCAGATCTGGACGGGACGACTCGGCGACCCTCCTCGAATCGGGGACCTTGACCGTCCTGCCGGTCTCGGCCGCCGACGGCGGAGGGCTTGATCAGGGCGACCCGGGCGCGGTCGATGACCCCGTGACCACGAGGGTCCCCTGCATGGTTGTGGGGTGGATGTCGCATTGGAAGTAGTACGTCCCGGGGGGGAGGGCCGAGACTCGGTAGACGGCCCGGCCGGGCCCTGTGACCGCATCGCCCGGGCCCTTGGCTCCCCCCAGCCGTTGGGCGGCGGCGGAGGTCCGGAAGATCTCGACGTTGTGCGGGACGCCGGGATCCCTGTTCTCGAACGTGAGGGTGAAGGGCGTCCCCGCAGGGACGGCAAGGCAGTCCGTCCCGAACCCGTGCACGGCCGCCCCGGGGTCCGCCACGATACCGGGCCGCACCGAGCTGCTCGTGGAGCAGGTCGGGCCGGGTGCCGGCGAGTGTCCGGCAGAGCAGGACGCCAGACCTACGGCCGCGATCGCTCCGATCGTGAAGCCGGCGAGGCGACGGACGAAACGATCAACCATGTCGGCCGGGGGCTTCCACGCCCTCGGAGGCGGGAATACCGGCCACGCCGGTCCGCAGAGGCAGTACCTTCACCCGGAGTCCGGCGCAGTAGGGACAGGCGACGCCGAACTCCGGAGAGGCCGAGGCCGCGCCTTCCCGGAAGAAGATGCGCCATTCGTTGCCCGCGCGATCCCGACCCTCCCTCACCTCGTAGATCCACGCCCAGGTCATCTCGCACCGCAGGCACATGAACGTGTATGTGGCCTGGGTCCGGTTCCGCCTCATCCGAGATCCCTTCCTTCCTCGAGCTGCGCAATCGATGCGGGACTTCGTCCCCTGATATATGGTACGTCTCGACCGACCAGTCGGTTTTATTTGCCGAGGGAGGCACCCGGGGATGGAGGTGGCATGACGACAATGGACGTGGTTCACACCGCGATCGGACTGGCACGTGCGGAGGCTGACGACGAGGACGCGATGGCCGAGATCCTGATCGCGTCGAGCGGCCGTCGTGGCTCGATGGTGCTCGCCAGGCAATATCTCTCGCGGGACGCCGGCGTCGCATCCTCCGATGCAGCGCGGGCGATCGAGCTGCTCGATGCCGCACTCGCCCTCGACCTGTGGGACCAGCAGTGAGCCCGGCGGAGCAGCCCGCGACAGGCGTCGATCGGTCGACCGTCCCTCGGAGGATGTCCGAGGTCTCGAT
>DATBHM010000049.1:0-9862 GCA_036557505.1 Actinomycetota bacterium
GACCGGTTCGTCCACCGGACCGGCCACGGCATCGGCCTCGAGGTCCACGAGCACCCCTACATCGTGGCCGGCAACCGGTCCCCGCTCGAGCCGGGGATGTGTTTCTCCATCGAGCCCGGGATCTACCTCGACGGCCGCTACGGCGTGCGGATCGAGGACATTGTGACGGTGACGAAGACCGGCGGACAGCGCCTCAACCGGGCCTCACGCGACCTCGAGACCGTCGCCTGACGCGGCTCCACCGGGTCAAGCTCCGCCACGCCGGGACCGATGATTGCTGTGAAACCATGAACCAGCAGTGCGTCGTCTGCGGTGCGACCCTGAAGCCGGAGGCGGAGTGGTGTGGCCAGTGCTACGCGCCCCGCAGCACGGCGCACCCCAACCACCCCTCGTTCCGACAGGCGCCGGCTTCCGGCTACCAGGACCCCCGGCTGCGTGATCGCCCCGAAGCGGTCGAGACCACGTTCTCGAGGTTCCGGGCGGGCCCCACGAGCATGGGGGTGTTCGGGCGCTCGCTCGTCACGCTCCTCACCCTCGTCGCGGCCGTGTTCGCCTACTTTTACGTCTTTCCGGCCACGCTCGGCATCTCCGGCCCCCCGGAGGAGCTCGGGTTCGCCATCGCGGCGGTTCCGGTGCTGTTCCTCGTGCTCAAACGGGTCTGGCGGCCGACCCGGATCAGCTGACCGCCGGTCATCCCGCCCGCATACGTCCACCTTCCTCGGGTAAACTACCGACCAGTAACCTACGCGCCGGTAGGTTGCTGCAGCGCCGAGACCCGTCGCCGGCCGACGCCGGGGGTCGGGAGGAGGAACGAGCGATGCCGCTGTTGAACATCCCCGAAGAGGTCATCGAGCTCCGCACCACCCTTCGCGACTTCATCGAACGGGAGGTCCGTCCGATCGAGGAGGCGCACCGGCAGGAGATCCTGGAGACCGGGACCTTCGATGCCCTCAAGGAGGAGAACCTGAAGCTCCGGAAGCGGAGCGCCGAGCTCGGCTTCTACACGCTCCACATGCCCGAGGAGGTGGGCGGGGGAGGGCTCCCGTACCTCGGCCAGGTCATCCTGCACGAGGAGGCCGCCCGGAGCGGGCTGATCCTCCCGCAGGTCGAATCGATCTTCCCGGTGATCTCCGGGCCGTCCCCGATCTACATGGACTGCACGGAGCGGCAGCGGGAGAAGTACCTCCAGCCGCTGCTCCGCGCCGACAAGACGACGTGCTTCGCGCTCACCGAGCCGGGCGCGGGGAGCGACGCGACGCGGATCCAGACCAAGGCGGAGAAGGCAGGCGAGGGCGCCTGGCGGATCTCCGGGCGCAAGCACTTCATCACCGGCGGGGCCGAGGCGGACTTCGCGCTGGTGTTCGCCGTGACCGATACGGAGAAGCGGGCGCAGGGCGGGATCACCGCCTTCTTCGTGGACGCCGACAAGTCCGGCTACGGAGTCACCCGGGTGCAGCGCACGATGTCGCCGTTCCAGAACCCGGTCGAGCTCACCTTCGACGGCGTCGAGGTCACCTCCGAGGACATCCTCGGCAAGGAGGGGTACGGCTTCTACTCGGCGATGCGGGGGATCAACGGCGCGCGGCTGCAGATCGCCGCGCGGGCCCTGGGGCTCGCCCGGTACCTGCTCGACCGCTCGATCGACTACGCCAACGACCGCACGGCGTTCGGGCGCCCGATCGGGGCGAACCAGTTCGTTCAGGGCATGATCGTCGAGTCGCACGCGGAGCTCGAGCAGGCCCGCCTGCTCGTGTACCAGCAGGCCTCCGAGATCGACGACGGCGCCGACGGCCGCCGGCAGGCCGCGCTGGCCAAGATGGTCGCCGCGGAGATGGTTGGGCGCGTGGCCGACCGGGCCATCCAGGTCCACGGCGGGAACGGGTTCATGACCGAGCTCGGCCTCGAGGGCTGGTACCGCGATGTGCGGGCCATGCGCCTGTATGAGGGCACCGGGGAGATCCTCCGGGCGAACGTGGCCAAGACGCTGGGGCTCCCCACCTAGCTCGGGTCGACGTCGAGGCACCCCGGTACGATCGGCGACCGTGGGTCGGGTCGCGGCGTTCGTCGACGCCGGCCGGTCGCTGGACGAGTCCGTCGAGCGGGTCCGGCTGGCCGAGTCGCTCGGGTACGACAGCGCCTGGGTCACGCACATCGCGACGCGGGAGCCGCTCCAGGTGCTCTCCCACTACGCCCACGCCACGTCGACGATCGGCCTGGGAACCGGCGTGGTGCCGTTCGCCCTCCGCCACCCCGCGCTGCTCGCCATGGAGGCGGCGACCCTGGACGAGATCAGCGGCGGGCGGCTCCGGCTGGGCATCGGCGTCAGCCACAGGGTCACGATCGAAGGCTGGTACGGCCTCTCGCTCGACGACCCCGTCGGCCGGATCTCCGAGTACACCACCGTGCTGCGGTCGATCCTCACGACGGGCGGTTCGTCCCTGGAGGGGGAGCACTACGTGTCGCGGTTCTCGTTCGCCCGCTACTCGGGCCGTTCGGACCTCCCGATCCTGTGGGCGGCCATGGGTCCGAAGATGCTCCGCGCGGCCGCCCAGCTCGCCGACGGCATCGTGCTGTGGATGTGCTCGCCCTCGCACGTCCGCAACACCATCCGCCCGGCGGTCGACGAGGCCCTCGCCGCCGCCGGCCGTTCGCCGCACTCGTTCGAGATCGTCGCGGCCATTCCGTGCGCGGTGACCGACGACGTCGGGGGCGCACGCGGGGTGTTCCTCCAGCAGGCGTTCCCGTATCTGAACCTGCCCTTCTACCGGAAGGAGATCGCGCAGGCCCACCCCGAGCGGCTGGCGGCGTTCGACGCCCGGATGACCTCGGGTGACATCCCGGCCGCGCTGGGCGAGCTGGGGCCGGAGTTCGTCGACGACTTCACGGGGATCGGAGACGAGGGGGCCGTGCGGGCCAAGGTCGAGGAGTACCGCGCCGCCGGGGTCACACTGCCGGCGGTCGGCGTGCTCCCGAAGCGCGCCGAGGGCGAGGCGGAGGCGACGCTCGAGGCCGCGGCGCCGACACCGTGACCGGCATCCGCGTCGCCGCGCTGCGGCGCTTCCCCGTGAAGTCGATGCTCGGCGAGCTGTGCGAGTGGCTCGATCTCGACGCACGCGGCTCCGTGGGCGACCGGGTGTGGTCGGTCAGGACCGCCGAGGGCAAGATCGCGAGCGGCAAGGACACGCGGCGGTTCGCGGCGGTGATCGGGATGCTGGAGCTCCGCGCTTCGGAACGGGCCGGCCGCGTCGTGATCACCTTCCCCGGCGGCGTCGAGTCGGCCGTCGACGATCCCGCGACACCGGGCCTGCTCTCGATGCACCTCGGCCGGACGGTCACGGTGGCCAGGGAGACGGAGGTCAGCCACTTCGACGACGGTCCGGTCAGCCTGGTCGGGACGGCCTCCGTGGACGCGCTCGGGACCGAGCGGAGCGAGGAGGTGGATTCGGCCCGGTTTCGCCCGAACATCCTGCTCGCGACGGACGAGCCGTTCGTGGAGGACTCCTGGATCGGCCGGCGCGTGGAGGTCGGGTCGGCGGCCTTGCGCGTCCTCGCCCGATCGCCGCGGTGCGTGATGATCAACATGGCCTCCGCCGACCTCCCGGAGCAGCGGGGGAACCTGGCGGCGATCGGCCGGCTCCACGACGCATGCCTCGGGGTGATCGCCAACGTCGAGGCGCCCGGGCGGATCGCCCTCGGCGACGAGTTGCGACCCGCCTAGTGGCGCGGGCCGCTACGCGGCGGTCGGTGTACCGCAGTTGGGGCAGAACTTCGGCGCCCCCTCGAGCACCTGCCCGCAGCTTGCGCAGGCGCTCACCGTGGGGTTGGGGGTTCCGCACTCCGGGCAGAACTTGGCCCCCGCCTTCACCTGCGCGTGGCAGCTCTTGCACGAGGCCATCGCCACGTCGCCGCCCGGCTGTGGGGCCGGGATGGGCGGGGGCTGGGGAGTGGGGGAGGGAGGAGGCTGCGGCGGCGGCACCGGAGGGGTCTCCGCCGCGGGCGCCGGAGCTCCCGCGGGGGCGGACGCCGGCACCTCGGCCGGCGCCTGCTGCTGCTGTCCACCGCCGCCGAACAGGCCGCCCAGGAGGCCACCGAGGCCGCCACCGGCGCCGCCCTGCCCGCCCCCGAGGCCCCCGAGCAGCCCCTGGAGCTGCGCCATGCCCTGCTTGGCCTCCTCCTGCTGTCGGGCCTGCTCCTGCTGGGCGTACTCGGCGCGCTCGGCCCTGCGCTTCTCGTAGTCGGGGTCCATCTGGTCGAGCTCGAGCTGTTGGCTCCGTTCGCGGAGCTCCTCGGCGGCGGCCTGGGCCGAGTCGCGGATCTCGGAGGCCTGCTGCTGGACGCCGGAGTCCGTCGACTTCGACACGACGGTCGCCATGTTCGCAGCGATGTCCAGCAGCTCCTGGCGGTATGCCTTCAGCTGCGCGACGTCCTCCGTACGCTCCGCCATCGAGACGATGCGGGCGATGTCCTCCTGCGTGGCCATGCCGGGCTCCTCCCCATTCCGAACGAATCCGTGCGAGCCGATCCTACGAGCCGCCCGCGCCGATGCTCAACGTCAGTCGCGGCGGCGGACCCGAGTTTCCTCGGGGGTGTCCATGACCTCGTAGCCCATCCCGGTGAGCCGGTCACGGAGCTCGTCGGAACGGGTGAACTCGCGCGCCGCCCGGGCCTCGTCCCGCTCCCGGACGAGGGCCTGGACGTCGTCGGGGATGGAGCCCTCGCGCACGGCGCGCCCGAGGTCGAGCCCCAGCACGGCGTCCCAGGACGAGAGCAGCGCATACCGGTCGCCGTGGGGGATGTCGGCGGCGACCGCCTCCGAGAGGACCTCCATGGCCCTCGGCATGTCGAGGTCGTCGGCGACCGCGTCGCGGAACCGCCGATCGAGATCGGCCGCGCCCGCCGAGAGCTCGGACGAACGGACCGCGGTCGACCAGTCGGCCATCCGCTGGCGGAGGCGCCGCAGGCGGGTCTGGGCCCCCTCCAGGGCCTCCCACGTGAAGTCCATCTCGTTGCGGTACCGGACGCCGAAGCACAGCAGCCGGAACGCCAGCGGGTCGTATCCGTGCTCCGCGAGCTGCGACACGCGGGTCACGTTCCCCTTCGACTTCGCCATCTTCTCGTGGTCCTGCTGGAGGAACCCGCCGTACACCCAGGTCGAGACCACCTCGCGGCCGGCGACGCCGTTGGACTGGGCACGCTCGTCCTCGTGGTGCGGGAACCGCAGGTCGTTGCCGCCGGTGTGCACGTCGAACCTGTCGCCCAGGAGCTTCATCGACATGGCCGAGCACTCGATGTGCCATCCGGGGAACCCCTCCCCCCACGGTGACGGCCACTTCATGAGGCGGTTGTCGCCGGCGTGCTTCCACAGCGCGAAGTCCTCGGCGTGGCGCTTGTTCGGGTCGACCTCGAGCTCCTGGCGGTGGCCGGCCCGGAGCTGTTCCAGGGTGTTGCCCGACAACCGGCCGTAGTCGGGAAACGCGTGCACGTCGAAGTACACGTTGCCGCCGACCTCGTACGCGAGGCCCTTCTCGATGAGCTTTTCGGCGAGGTTGACCATCTCGGGGATGTGGTCGGTGGCCTTCGGGTAGTGGTCGGCGGGGTCGATGTCGAGCGCGGCCTCGTCCTCGAGGAACGCCGCCGTGTACTTCGCGGCGATCTCCTGCGGCGACAGGCCCTCGTCGGCCACCGCGATGTCCATGCGGTCGCGTGACTCCCGGCTGACGTCGTCGGTCATGTGACCCACGTCGGTGATGTTCATGACCTGCTCGACCTTGAATCCCTCGAACCGCAGGGCCCGCCGGATGAGGTCGCCGAGCATGAACGTGCGCATGTTCCCGATGTGGGCGTAGCGGTACACGGTCGGGCCGCAGGAGTAGATCTTCACGGTCGAGCCGTCCGCCGGCTTGACCTCCTCGACCTGCCGCGTGAGCGCGTTGTACAGCCGCATCGACCCAGGATACCGGGGGTGCGGGGTTCGGCTGGTTGCCGCGGCCTTCGGATACGATTTCCCCCGATGGATCGTGATTTCGGCCTGTCGGCCGACGAACGCGACCTCGTGGGTCTGGTCCGGAAGTGGGCCGACGACCGCGTCGCCCCCGCCGCCGCGCGGTACGAGGAGGAGGAACGGTTCCCGCGGGAGCTGTTCCGCGAGCTCGGTGAGATGGGGTTCGGCGGCGTCCCGTACGACGAGCGCCTCGGCGGGGGCGGGCAGACCTATCTCCTGTACGTGGCCGTCGTCGAGGAGGTCGCCAGGGCATTCCTGTCGCTCGGCGTCGGTGTGTCGGTGCACCACCTCTGCTCGTTCGGCATCCACGAGTTCGGCTCCGACGAGCTGAAGGGGCGGTACCTGCCCAAGCTGCTCAGCGGGGAGCACCTCGGCGCCTACGCGCTGTCGGAGGCGTCGAGCGGTTCGGACGCGGCCTCCCTGCGGACGAAGGCGGTCCGCTCGAACGACGGCTCCGGCTACTCGTTGACGGGGACGAAGCGGTTCATCTCCCACGCGGGGGAGGCCGAGACGTACCTGGTCATGGCCCGGACGGGGGACGACGGCCCGAAGGGGATCTCGGCGTTCGTGGTCGAGAAGGGCACGGAGGGGTTCGACTTCGGCAAGCTCGAGGAGAAGATGGGGTGGCGGGCCTCGCCGATGCGCGAGCTGCTGTTCGCCGACGCGAAGGTCCCCCTCGAGAACCTCGTGGGGGAGGAGGGGATCGGGTTCACGATCGCCCTCGCCGCGCTCGACGGCGGCCGGCTGGGGATCGCGGCGTGCTCGACCGGCGTGGCGCAGGCGGCGCTGGACGCCGCCGTGGGGTTCGCGAGGGAACGGACCCAGTTCGGACGTCCGATCGTCGACAACCAGGGCGTGCAATTCATGCTGGCGGACATGGCGGTCGGTGTGGAGGCCGCACGCCGTCTGTACCGCGAGGCGGCCCGGGTCCGCGACGCCGGGGAGCCGTATTCCCGGGGGGCGTCAATGGCGAAGCTCTTCGCCTCGGACACGGCCATGCGCGTGACCACCGACGCCGTGCAGATCCACGGTGGGTACGGCTACATGCGCGAATACCCGGTGGAGCGGTACATGCGCGAGGCCAAGGCGCTCCAGATCGTCGAGGGGACGAACCAGATCCAGCGGATGATCGTGGGGCGGGCCCTGGCGCAGGGGTGAACCCTCTTCCGCGCTACGCGCCCGGCGCGGGGCGTTCGGCGACGATCGGACGGCCTTCGAACGGGATCGAGAGCACGACCGTCGTCCGCGTCTGGACGCCGGCCTTCTCCCGGAGGCGGCGGAGGAGGTCCTCCAGGTCGCCGGTGGTGGCCGTTCGGACCTTCAGGACGTAGTTCTCGGCGCCGGCCACGCTGAAGCAGTCCTCGATCTCGCTGAACTCGGCCACCCGCTCCGGGAGGTCGTCCGGCTGCTTGGGATCGAGTGGCATGACGCTGATGAGGGCCGTGACGTACAGACCCAGCGACTCGGCGTCGACGACCGCGCGGTACCCCTGGATCACGCCGGCCTCCTCCAGACGCCGAACCCGCTGGTGCACCGACGACGCCGAGAGCCCCACGCGGCGGGCGACGTCGGCGTACGTGATACGGGCATCGTCCTGGAGCGCGGCGATGATGTCGAGGTCGCGACGGTCGAGCACGACCCCATGATAGGTGCCTGCCTGCGTCGTTCACGGTCCGATCCCCCGAACGGGGGAGCGGGGCTGACGGTGCCGGGTGATCGCGAATGGCCGGGATTCGCCATGGCCTGCGTGGGGCCCGTGGCGTACAAAGGACACCGACGCGGCCCGACTCCCTCCGGGCCATCCGGTGAGGAGGGGGCATGGGGGGAGCTTCCGTACGGTCGGGGGCCTGGGCGGAGGTCGTGGCGCACGACGCTCGGTTCGAGTTCCCGGACCCGATCGGGTTCGCGGACGGCGGCGCAGACGGGGAGCGATGGCGGGGCGGCCCGTGGGCCGCCGGGGGGCGCGTGCATCGCGAGGCGTTCCTGTCGAAGCCGGACGGAAGCCGCCGCGTCCTGGCCGTCCTCGATCCCGCCGTCCACGCGCGGTATCGCGCGGTCGTGGCCGACGCGGCGGGGGCGGTGGAGCGTTCCCTCGGTCCCGAGGTGACCGGCGGCCGCTGCCAGTCGGTTGCTGGAGACCTCGAAGTGGAAGCCTGGGGCCGGGCGTGGCGCCGGCACGTCCGTCGCGTCCGGTCCTGGCGCTGCGAGGCCGTTGTTCGACTCGACGTTCGCGACTGCTTCGGCTCCATCCCGCCGGACGCGGCCCTCGACGCGCTGGCGCGTTCGGGGGCCGATCGCGCGGCGACCTCGGCGATCGAACGCCTGCTGAGGACGTTCGAGGCCGACGGGATTCGGGGGCTGCCGGTCGGGCCCGAGCCGTCGGCCGTGCTCGCCAACGCCGTGCTGTCGTCGGCGGACCTGGCCATGCGCAGCCTGGGCCTCCCGTTCGTGCGATGGACGGACGACGTCACGGTCGCGGTCGGCACGTCCGACCCCGGGGCGGTGGCGGAGGCGTGGGCGGCGGCGCTGGTTCCGCTCGGGCTCCGCCCTGCGCACGAGAAGACCCGGATCGAGGCGGCGGGCCCGTTGGGACGCCCCTCGTGGTTCGCGGGCGCACGCCCGTCGGGTCCGCTCGGATGCGGAACGACCGTGGTCGCCCTCGCTCACGCGGTCCATGGGCACGACCGCGACCTGTGCGAACGGGCGGTCGTGGACGTCGGTGGACCCGACCCCCATCGAGCCCGCGCGGCCGTGGCCCGGTTGGCCCTCCTCGGGGGCCGCCGGGCTCGCACCGTGCTCCGGGATGTCCGCCGTTCGTCACCCCACCTGCGTGCGACCGCGGATTGGGGCCTTCGCAGGTGAGCCCGGCGGCATCGGCATCCCCCCGCCGCCTCCCCCTCGACGAGGCGTGGTCCTCGATTCCTCCCCCCGGCGGCGTCCGCGTCCGCGGCGCCGTGGTTCGCGGGATGGGCCCGCGACCGTGGGAGTGGAGGAGGAACGATGAGACGACATCCAACGATCGGGACCTCACGCGTCGCGGTCCGGCCGTGTCGGATCGCGGTCGCCCTCGTGGCCGTCCTCACGGCCGTCGCGGGCGGCGCGGGGCCGACGGCGACGGCGACCGCGGCGATCGAGGGGGATCGAGGCGGGGGAGCCCCCGCGCTGCAGATCTTCTATCGGTCGCCGGTGCTGGTCCGACCGGGCGAACGGGTCCGCATCCCGGTCGACGTGGTGTGCACGACGCAGGCCGGCGACCCGTGCGCGGCGCAGGTCCGGCTGACGATGATGGGACGGACCGCCTCGGCGGTGGCGGATCCCGGGCTGCGGTTCGATCTGACGGGGCCGGCGGCCCGGGCCCGCGCTGGAGGACGGCTGGACTTCGCGCTGACCGCCACGGCGGACGGCGGTGGGTCGACCTCGTTGCCGCCGCCCGGCGATGCCCTGCACGTGTACGTCGCACCGGGCATGACCACCGCGGCGCTGCCGATCCGCTCGTTCGGGAGTTACCAGCAGGGAAGGCAGGTGCTGTTTCTGCCCTGGGGCAGCGGGCCGGGTGCGGCCGGACTCTCCGCGGGCGAGGAGGCGCTGACCCTCGGGCCCTCGTCGTTCGCGGTGGGGCCGCACGGCACGATCGAGGTGGCGGACGTGTTCCACGGGAGGATCCTCGAGTTCCGGCACGGCCGGCGGCTGGCGGCGGTGCGCCTTCCCATGACGCCCGAGACGGACGTCGCGGTGGGCGGGGCCGGACGCACGTTCGTCGCCTCCGACATCGCCGGGGCCGTCCGGCGAACGCGGTTCACGACGGTGGCATCGGACGGCAGCGTCTCGTCGAGCCGGACGGTTCCCGGGGGGATCCTGGGC
>DATBHM010000050.1:0-9373 GCA_036557505.1 Actinomycetota bacterium
TGTGAACGCCTGGAATCCCGTGGACACGGCGGCAGCGGTCATCAGCCATCCAATCGGGTTGTCCGGACGCCGGAACAGGAGCAGTGGCCCGACGGCAACCATTGAAACGGCCAGCAGGACGTCGTAGCCGCGGAACCCGAACTGGTCGCCGGGCGATGGAGCGGACCATGAGAGGATCAGGAACAGCACGGCCCCGACGATCAGCAACACCGCGAGGGCCGTGACCAGTGGAACGAGCCAGCGCGGAAGCGGCCGTCTCGTCGCATGGGATGTCGTCGGGGAACGGCGACCAGCCCCACGTGAACTCCAGTGATCCGCTGAGAAGCCGGTCATCGTCCGGAATCACACCTGCGAGACACGAAGGGCAGTTTATAAACCGACTGGTCGGTCGACAAGGAAGGGCCGCGGATCCATTCCCACACCGCCGAACGATCCGGCCTCAGACGTACTTGCCCATGCCGCCCGCGACGTCGATCGATGCCCCCGTGATGTAGCTCGCCCGTTCGCCGGCGAGGAAGGCGACCAGGCCCGCGACCTCCTCGGCACGACCGAACCTTCCGAGGGGGACGTCCGCTCTGGCCATCCCCTGCGAGAACTCCTCGAGGGACAGTTCGGGTGCCCTGCGCCTGCGGATGTTCTCCCACTGCGGCGTCAGGACGAACCCGATGTTGACGCTGTTGACCAGGATCCCGTCCGGAGCGAGCTGCTGGGCGAGCGTCTTCGTGAGGGAAAGGCAGGCGGCCCGGTTGACGCTGGTGGCGAAGAAGGCGGGGTCTGGCGAGCGACCGTAGATCGCGTTGATGTTGATCACCCGCCCGCCACCCCGGGCCCGCATGTGGCCGAGCACCTCGCGGGTGCACCGGATCATCGAGAACAGCTTCACGTCGAGGTCGTCCCGCCAGTCCTCGTCGGTGAGGGTCTCGAAGGTCCCGGGATGGGCCCGGCCGGCGTTGTTGACGAGGATGTCGACGCCCCCGAGTGCATCGGCGGACCGGGCCACGAAGTCCCGAACCTGCTCGGGGTCGGTGACGTCGGCGACCTGCGCGTGGACGTTCCGACCGGTCGAGCGGAGCTCCCCGGCCGAGGCGGCGAGCTCGTCCTCGTGCCGGGCGCAGATCGCGACATCGGCGCCCTCAACTGCGAGCTCCCGAGCGATTGCGTGCCCGAGGCCCTTGGACCCTCCGGTGACGATCGCCGCGCGTCCGGTGAGGCCGAGATCCATCGACGCTATTCCCCGGCCGGTCGCGGGGCGGATCCCATGAGGTCCACCAGCGCACGGCGGGGCGGGGCGAAGATGTCGATCTCGGAGCAGCTCGCGTCCAACGTCCTGGCCCCGTGCGGCACGTGCGCCGGGAGGTGGATGGCCTCGCCCGGACCGAGCGTCCGCACGTCCCCGTCGACGTCGAACTCGATCTCGCCCTCCAGCACGACGACGACCTGCTCCTCCTCGTGGGTGTGCACCGGCGCCTCCGTGTGGGGCTCGAACCGCACGAAGTTGACGAGGAGCCGCTCTCCCAGCATCGGCCGGAACACGAGCCCCGGCACGATCTCGATCGGCGGGATTCCCGAGATGTCGACGTACCGCCCCCGGTCCGGGGCCGATCCCGACCCCGTGGTGAAGTACGCGTCCCGATCGGTCATGTCCCCAGCCTCCGCAGCTCGTCCCCGAGCAGCCGACCGATCCTGTCCGCTCCCTCCTCGATCTCCTCGTCCCGCACCCGGCTGAAGGCCAGCCGGATGTTGTTGCGACGCCCGTCGGGATGAAAGGGCGCCCCGGGGACGAAGGCCACCTTCGTCTCCATGCCTCGGGCCGCGATGTTCACCGCGTCGGCCTCGGAGGGCAGGGTCAGCCACGTGAAGAAGCCCCCCAGGGGGCGGGTCCAGCTGACGCCGTCGGGCAGGTGGTGCTCAAGCGAGCTCATGAGGAGCTCGCACCGCCGCCGATAGAGCTCCCGGGCCCGCTCGTTCTGCTCCTCGAGCAGCCCCCGCCGTCCGTACTCCTCCAGCAGCCGCTGACCGAGCGCCCCCGCGCACTGATCGGTGTTCTGCTTCGCCCAGGTCATCCCGGCGATCACCTCGGCGGGGCCGGCCGCCCACCCCAGCCGGACGCCGGGGAAGAAGGTCTTGGAGAACGTCCCGACCTGCACCACCGTGTCGGGACCGAGCGACCACAGGCTCGGGTGGCGGTCCCCCGTGAACCCGAGCTCGCGATAGGCCACGTCCTCCACGAGGAGGAGCCCATGTCGTCTGGCCAGCTCGACGAGCGGCGCCCGTCGGTCGCCGGCGAGGCTCACGCCGGCGGGGTTCTGATGGTCCGGGATGACGTACAGGAGCTTCGGCCGCGGGCCGGCCGACAGCATCCGTTCCAGGTCCTCGACCACGAGGCCCCCCGCATCGATCGGGACGCCCAGGACCTCGGCCTCGAAGCTTCGGAACGCCATGATGGCGCCCAGGTAGGTCGGGGCCTCGACCAGCGCCGGATCGCCGGGCTCGAGCAGGGCCTTGCCGAGGAGCTCCAGGGCCTCGATCCCCCCGCTGGTGACGAGCAGCTCGTCGTCGGCGGCCCGACGGCCCTCCAACCCCTCCAGCCTGGCCGTCAGGAACTCGCGGAACCCGGGGAGTCCGGGCGTCGGCGCGTACTGGAGCGCGGTGGCGTCGCCGGCCTGGAGGAGGTCGCCGAGGATCTCCGCGAGCACGGGGCCGGGGAACGTGGCCGGATCAGGAAACCCCCCCGCGAACGAGATGAGGTCGGTTGCGGTGGACAGGGCGAGGATCGATGCCAGGCCGTCGTCGGGGTCACCGGAGGCCCGCGTGGCGAACAGCCTCGTCCAGTCCGTCGCCCGGTCGTGTGTGGTGGTCATCCCGGCCTCCCGTCGGCGTGGCGTGGCGTGAAGAACGTATCCCGATGCGGGCGCTCGCGCGTCGCGGGCCGGGCTGCGGATGGTCGAGCGAGCCGCCCGCCGATGGGCGAAGCATCTTCATCACGTGCTGCTCCCGGCGCGCGATCGATCGAGGACGTCCTGATACGCCGCGAGGAGCACGGCGGCGTGGCGCTCCGGAGTGAAGGTGCTCGCCGTCCGGATGGCCCGATCCGACGCGAGACGACGCGCGTCGTCGTCATGCATCAACGCCGCCAGGCTCGCGGCGAGGCGGTCGACGTCGCCCGCCGCGCTCACCACGCCGGCCCCGTCGCGCACGAGCTCGGGAAGCGCTCCCCGGTCGGACACGACGATCGGACAACCCACCGCCATGGCCTCGAGGGCCGAGAGACCGAATGCCTCCTCCACGAGCGACGGGACGGCGGCCACCCGAGCGCCCGACAGGAGCGCCGGCACCTCGTCGCGTGGTCGATGGCCCAGGAACTCGGTACGCGAGAGATCGAGGTCTCGGGCCAGTGACCGGAGGTGCGCCGCGCCCGGCCCGTCCCCCACCACGAGGAAACGGGGGTCGCCCATCCGTCGAAGCGCGCGGAGCAGGACATCGACGCCCTTCTCCATCGACAGGCGACCGACGTAGATGCCGTACCGATCCGCCGCCGGCCGACTCGGTTGTATCACCGAAGGTGGCACCACGAAATGCGGAACGGTACGGATCCGGTCCTCGGGGAACCCCCATGCGCGAAGCCTGCGGTGCAGGAACGCGCTGGGGACCAGGAACGCATCGACCGACCGGTCGAGCGCCAGCGGGAAACGGTGGACCCACAAGACCGACGCGTACGCCAGTGACTGCTCCTTCGTCGGGAAACACCCGTGGAGCGCGGCATTGAAGTACGCGCCTCGTTCGCATCGCCGGCACGGCGCCCCCTCCGTGAACATCAACCCGTTCGGACACCGCATCCGTAGGTTGTGCACCGTCATGACGAGCGGGATGCGGCGGCGTTTCGTCGCCAGGTGCACCGCGGGACCGAGGGAGGGATACACGTTGTGCACGTGGACGATGTCGGGACGGAAACGATCCAGGATCGAGTCCACCTCGCGACGCCGCTGCGGCGAGTAGAGCATTCTCGCCGCCGTTGTGACGCTCGGCGCCAGATCGGCGTTGGAGTCGAGCAGCAATTCGACGTCGTGCTCACGAGCAAGCAGGTCGACCTGCGCCCGGACGTACGTGTCGTCCCCGCCGGCGACCCGATGCGAGCTGTGGGCGATGAGGATTCTCACGCGAGCATTCCCCGGGTCAACGTCGCGAGCGCCTCCGGTGGGACGCGGTCACGGCCCGCCGCCGCCTTCCTTCAGGACGCCGCGCGCTCGAAGCTCCGCCTCGACCTCCTCCGAACGATCCACCCCCGGACTCGTCTCCAACCACGGCAGGAGCGACCGCAGGCCATCGCGAAACGACACACGTTCCGTCGACCCCACCAGCGAGTTCCCCGTCTCCAACCCGGCGTAGCAGCCCAGGATGTCACCCAGTCGGAACTTCGTCGTCCGCTCCACGACGCATCGTCCACCGAGGACACCGCAGAGCGCTTCGACCACGTCACGGAGCGACAGCGCCGTACCGCTTCCGACGTTGACGGTCTCCGGGGGGCGCGCACCCGCGATGGCGGCGACGTTCGCCCGCACGACGTCGTCGACATGCACGAAGTCCCTCCAGGGAATCCCCTCCTCGTACAGGAAGACGGGTCTGCCCAACCTCAGCCTCGTGGAGAACGTGGGGATCAAGCCCGTGTACGGGTTGGTCAGGGATTGCCTCGGCCCGTAGACGTTGAAATATCGCAGGATGCTCACCGGGACACCCAACGTCCCACCCATCAGATTGCAGGTGTCCTCCTGCATCTTCTTCGTGAGTCCGTAGACGGAGACCGGCCGAGCCGGGGAATCCTCTGCGCTGGGACGCGGCTCGAGCTTGCGTGAGCAGTTCGGGCAATAGTGCCACCAGTCGCCCCGCAAGAGCCGCGCTTCCGACCGTTGGCCGGGGAAGACGTCGCCACAGATCCGGCACCAGTAGCGACCCTCCCCGTAGACGGCGCGCGAGGACGAGAGGACCACACGCCCCACCGTCCCCGGCCGCCGCTGGATGCGCTCCCACACCAGGCTGGTTCCGAGGACGTTCGTGGAGAAGTACTGCTGGAGCGCGTACATGGACTGCCCGACGCCGGTGTCCGCGGCGAGGTGATAGACGTACGTCGCCCCGGCCAGGGCGCGGTCGACGGCCTCGGGGTCGCGGACATCCCCAACCCGCAGCTCGACCTCGTCGTTCAGGTATGCGGGACGAGCCGCGTCCTCGCCATGGACCTGTGGGATCAGTGCATCGAGGACCCGAACCCGGTATCCCAGCTCGAGCAGCCGGTCGGCCGTATGCGAGCCGATGAACCCGGCCCCGCCTGTGATGAGCACGAGCTCGCCGGCCATGCAGGACTCCTGACGGATCTCGACGTGCGGACGCGAATTCATCATCGGAGTCCGCCGAGCGACAGGCGGCATGATAGAGGCCGGGGAACTGGGTCAACCAGGCGTGGGCACCCCGCTCGGATTGCTCCTCATCGCCTCGCCTCCACGACGGGATCGTTCCGCGACTCCGGGCCGGCAGCTCGGACGTGGGGGGCGATGTGGGAGAGTTTGGGACCATGCACGATCGGATCGTCGGTCGGCACGGGAAGCGCTCGGGCACATCGATGGAAAGGAATCGCTCGTTGGTCG
Source organism: Actinomycetota bacterium (assembly GCA_036557505.1). GTDB lineage: Bacteria > Actinomycetota > UBA4738 > UBA4738 > JACQTL01 > DATBHM01. Next base: position 5,637 of record DATBHM010000050.1, read on the forward strand.
GCGGGGCATCGAATCCGGGAACGGCACCGAATCGCGATCGCGTTCTGGGGCACCCCGTCAACGCCTTGAGCAATCCCCAGGCCCTGGGACTGATGGTGCGGCGGGCCACCGAGGGGCCACCCGGGGCGTACGTGTGTCTCACCAACGTCGCCACGACGACCGCCTCGCGGAAGTCGCCGGCATTCCGCACCGCGGTCGAGGGGTCCTACATCTCGCTCTCGGACGGGATGCCGCTCGTGTGGATCCTGCGGCGTCGGGGATTCCCCGGCACGGAGAAGCTCACCGGAGCCGATCTCATGCCGCGCCTGGCGCGAGCGGGCCTGGATGCCGGGCTCCGCCATTTCCTGTACGGCTGGACCAATCGAATTGCCCAGGCTGCCGCACGTGGCCTGGAGGACGAGGTCCCCGGAACGTTGATCGTCGGAACGCACTGTCCGCCGTTCGCGGCGGCGCAGGAACAGGGCCCGGACGACCTCGATGCACCCACGCCGGACGACCGCCCGCTGGCTCCCCCCTGGGTCTCGATCGGAGGACCGGTCGATCGCGTCGACTGGAGGCTCGACGAGCTGCAGGCACGGCTGGACGAGGCGAAGCCGCACGTGTTGTGGGTCGGCCTTGGATCGCCGCTCCAGGAGCAATGGATGTCGATGGTGGCCGGACGCCTCGACGTCGGCTTGATGATCGGAGTCGGCCGTGCCTTCAACTACATGGCCGGGGCCCTCCGCCGCTGCCCCGAGTGGATGGTGAACACCGGCCTGGAGTGGGCGTACACGTTCCTCTCGGAGCCGCGCCGACTGTGGAGGCGGTACCTGCTCGGGAACGCCGAGTTCTCGTACCTGCTCGCCCAGGAGGCGATCGCACGCAAGATCAACCCGGGCCATCGCCCCGCGGGCCCGCGGTCCGAGAACGGCGGCAACGGCTGGCGGTGATACCAGCCGGGTGCCGGACACCGTCACGTCCATGGCACGCCGTCCGGACCCGACACTCGGAGGGAATGAGATGAAAGGGGTCGTCCTGGCAGGCGGGCTGGGCTCGCGCTTCCATCCCGTGACCAAGGTCGTCAACAAGCACCTGCTCGACGTCTTCGACGAACCGATGATCTACTACCCGATCCGAACCCTGGCGGCAGCCGGGATCCGCGACATCGTGCTGGTGAGCGGCGCCGAATTGGGGCAGTTCCAGAGCCTCCTGCGGGACGGGCGGGAGCTGGGAGTCACCATCGCGTACGCCCAACAGGAGGGGGAGGGCGGCATCGCGGATGCCCTCGGGAAGGCGCAACCCCTCGTCGGACGGGACGACGTCGTCGTGATCCTCGGCGACAACATCTTCCAGGAGGACCTGAGCCCCTTCGTCAGGGCGTTTGCCGATCGGGGCCATGGCGCGACGCTCCTGCTCAAGCGCGTCTCCGTGCAGGACGCCCGTCGATTCGGGGTGGCCACGGTCGAGGGGAACCGGATCACCTCGATCGTCGAGAAGCCGGAGCAGCCCGAGAGCGACCTCGCGGTGACCGGGTGCTACATGTACGACGCACGGGTCTTCGACGTGATCTCCACACTCGTGCCATCCGCCCGGGGCGAACTCGAGATCACCGACGTCAACAACACGTACATCCGGTGGGGCGAGATGAGCTTCGACGTCCTCACGGGCTGGTGGACCGATGCCGGGACGCCGCCCAGCAAGCTGAAGGCCTCGATCCTGGTCGCCCTGCAGAAGGGCGTGACGTTCCATGCCTGAGTCGGAGGACGCTCCCCCACCGTGAGCGGCTCCCGGGACGGCGTGTCCCCGTCGGGGGGACGATGAGCGAGGAACGCGACCGCGACGGGCGCGAAGGGGCCGTCGCGCCACCACCGATGCCGGCGTCGCGGCACCAGGCGGGTTCCCGCCACGTCGACGACGGCCGTGTCGATCCGGCGCCGGCCTACGAGGACCTCCTCCCGCTCATCGGCGACCGCACGTTCCTGGTGCACCCTCGTTCAGCCGAGGCCGAGGGAGGCGGTGGCGACGTCGATCTGCTGGTCGAGCACCTCGACGCCAACTGGCCCCTGCGGCTCCCGTCGGGATGGCGGCTCCTCCAGATGCTCCAGTACGACGTCAAGGGCTGGTACTGGGTGCTTGAGCGCGGCGGTCAGACGCTGGCCATCGACACCGTGGACGACCCTCGGGGGCTGGGACGAGACGGGATCCCGACCGACGGTCTCATCGAGCTGGCGGAGCGACATCCGCAGGCTGCCCGCGCCGCCTACCTCACGTTGAAACGGATTCGCAAGGGGATCCGACGGGAGGGCGACTGGCGGCGGATCTCGAGTTGGGCCGCCACCGACCCGGTGGCCTACCGCAGGGCGCTCGAGTGGTCCCTGGGAGGGCGCGTGGCCGCGCGGCTGACGGAGGGGCGTGACGGCGTCGTTCCCCCCGACGGCCTGATGGAGTGGGCGCGCGCGCTGCTGTGGCTCCGCCGCCGATCGAGTCCGGCACGCATGGCCGCCTCGTTCGGTGCGTCCATGGGCAGGTGGTACCGGCGGGTGCTGCTTCCGACGGGGGTCTACGTCATCGTCGTCGGGCCGGACGGGTCCGGGAAGAGCACGCTTGCCGAGGCGCTCCCCGATCTCTGCGCGGGGCCCGGGGGGCCGTTCCGCCGGTGGACACACCTCCACTGGCGACCGGGCCTCCTCCCGAGGGCGGGGGGGCTCGTGGGGTCGCCGCTGGCGGACCCGACCAAGCCTCATGGCCAGACCCCGCACGGGACCGTCGGATCGCTCGCATCCGTCGCCTATCACTGGCTGGACTTCTTCCTCGGCGGGTGGGTCCGGTTGACGCCCGTGAAGGTCCGCAGCGGCCTGATCCTCCTCGAGCGTGGATGGTGGGACGTCGCCGTGGACCCGAGGCGGTATCGAATCGCCGGATTCCGCCGCCTCGTCCTGTTCCTGGGGGGGTTCCTCATGCAGCCCGACCTCGTGCTCGTGCTCGAGGCCCCGTCGGCCGCGTTGCTGTCGCGGAAGGCGGAGGTCGGTGCGGAGGAGCTCGAGCGGCAGACCCGAGCCTGGCATTCGACCCTGCCGGAGCGGGTGCCGCGCGTGTACGTCGACGCGAGCCAACCGGAGGAAGCGGTTCGCCGGGCATCTCGAGAGGCGGTGTTCTCCCTCCTGGCCAAGCGGGCTTCGAGGAGGTACGGCATCGGGTGGACGGGGTTTCCCTCGACGTCGTCGCCGCGGTGGCTCCTCCCCCGTGGACCCGCGGCGGCAGCCCGATCGGCGCTCCGCATCTACCGGCCGATGACCCTGAGCGGGATGATCGGCTGGGAAGTGGCGCGCGTGGTCGCCACGACCGGCCTGCTGAGGGCTTCACCGAGAGCCGATGGTCCGTCCGAGGAGGTGCGGGCGCTCCTCGCCCCGTACCTCCCTCCGCGCGCGACGCTCGCGATCTTCCGAACGAACCATCCCAAGAGGTGCGTGGCCATGATCGTCGCCAGCGACGGCAGGCCCCTCGGAGTCGCGAAGATCGCCCTCGATGACGCCTCGGATGCCGCGCTCTCGAGGGAGCACCACAACCTCGAGACCCTCGGGCCGTATCTGTCCGCCCCCGTGCGGGCCCCGCGAGTCCTGGATCGCGCTCCGGGCATCCTCCTGCTGGAGACGGTGTCCTGGCGGCCGCGCGCGCGGCCCGCGATCCTGCCGCAGGAGGTCGCGTTCGGCCTCGGGCGGGCGTTCGCGGCCTCCTCGTCCCAGGGGAACGAGGGGATG
>DATBHM010000051.1:0-13676 GCA_036557505.1 Actinomycetota bacterium
GGGCGGTGCCACGCTCCTATCAAGCCATGCCGGCCGGTCTCGTGCGTCCGAGGGGCGGCAAGACGCGTGGTGCCCACGAAGGACACGGAGCCTAGGAGCCAACCCCTCGGACTTCTCTGTCACCGGCAAGCCTGACACTGACGGGAGCCTACGGAAAAGCCGGCCGGCGAACGTACGAGCCGGCCGCCGAGATGGTGCGTCCTGGCACCCGGCGGCCCCGACGGGTACCCTGCCCACCATGTCCCGGATCGACCGGTGGAGGAACGAGGTCCTCAGGCAGAACGGCTAGTCCGCTGCTTCCCACCACGGAGCGCACAGGGGAGCAGCGGGCAGGCGCACTTCCGACTGCCCTCATCCGGGCATCTCCGGCGGTGCCTCCCGCTTTCACACACGGGAGAACTCCAGATGCCGATGCCACACCGGGTCCAGATGCAACTCATCCGCCGACGTCTCGTCGGCAAGGAAGGCTCTGAACGCATCCGCGAGCTCAGAGCCGTGCTCGCCGAGCTGCCCGACTACAAGAACGGGCCGTACGCCGACATCCGCAAGTGGGTGAACGGCGAGATCGAGGGCTCCCGGGTGCGGTCGAAGGTGGTCCACCGCGACTCGATCGCCGTGCGGCGAGAGGGCGTCGCGCAGGTCGCGCTGGTCGGCCCGCCCAACGCCGGCAAGTCGTCGCTCCTCCAGGCGCTGTCCGACATCCAGATCAAGACCGGCGACTACCCGTTCACGACGCTCCGCCCGGTCCCCGCCCTGACCCGGATCCACGGCGTCCTGGTCCAGCTGGTCGAGATCCCCGGGCTCATCGATGGCGCCAACCAAAACCGCGGCGGCGGCCGGGCGCTGCTCGGCGTCCTCCGCCAGGCGGACGCCATCGTGTTCTGCCACGACGCTGGCGGCGACCCGGGCGCGCTCGAGGCGGTGCGCCGCGAGGTGGCCGAGGCCGGGATCGAGAAGCCCGCCGTCCTGGCCGCGACCAAGCTCGACGACGCCGGACCGACGGCCGTGGCCGACCTCGCGCACCGGTTCCCCGGCCTTCCGGTGGTCGCCGTCTCCGTGCTCGACGACGGGTCGCTGGACGCGTTCCGGGAAGCCGTGTGGCACCTGACCGGCCTGATCACCGTCCGCACGCGCAGGCCCGGCTCCGACGAGGAGGACCCGATGGCGCTGCACCACGGCGCCACCGTGCGCGACGTCGCCGCCGGGGTGCACAAGGACCTCGCGGATGCGGTCCGGACCGCGCGCGTGTGGGGTCCCTCGGCTCGGCATCCGGGACAGCGGGTCGGGCGGGCGCATGTCGTCGCCGACGGCGACCTGCTCGAGCTCGATGCCACCGAGCGATGAGTTCGAGTCGCCGACGGAGTCCATGTCGTTGGCACGGGGTACGAATGCGCAGGTCGGAGCCACCGGCCCGCGTAGAATCGTTTCCTCCGCTGCCCGCGGCGGCGACCGAAGTCGAAAGGACGGCGAGGGATGCCCAGGACCATGTGGAAGGGAGCCATCTCGTTCGGGCTCGTCTCGATCCCGATCCGGGTGTTCCCGGCGACCGAGGAGAAGACGCTCCGGTTCAACCAGCTGCACGACAAGGACGGGGGCCGGATCAAGTACCAGCGCGTGTGCGCGATCGACGGCGAGGAGGTGTCGTTCGATCACATCGTGAAGGGGTACGAGATCGAGAAGGACCACTACGTGATGCTCGACGACGAGGACTTCGACAAGGTCCCCGTCGAGTCCTCCCGGGCGATCGACATCCAGGAGTTCGTCGACATCTCCGACATCGACCCGATCTACTACAAGAAGACGTACTACCTGGTTCCGGAGGAGACCGGCGTCAAGGCGTACACGCTGCTCCGCGAGGCCATGAGCGACTCCTCGAAGGTCGGGATCGCCAAGGTCAGCTTCCGGGACAAGGAACACCTCGCGGCGCTGCGGTTCGCCGGCGACGTGTTCGTCCTCGAGACCATGTACTGGCCCGACGAGATCCGCGCGGCCGAATTCGATGAGCTCCAGCAGCCGGTGAAGCTCCGTCCGCAGGAGGTCCAGATGGCGCAGGCCCTCATCGAGAGCCTGTCCGGCGACTGGAACCCCGACGAGTTCACCGACGAGTACCGCGAGGCGCTGATGCAGATCGTCGAGGCCAAGGCGAACGGCGAGGAGATCGTCGTTGCCGAGCCGGCCGAGGAGGCCAAGGTGGTCGACCTCATGGAGGCGCTGAAGGCGAGCGTCGAGGCGGCCAAGAAGGGCTCCAAGCCGGCCTCGCCGGCCAAGAAGTCGAGCGCGAAGGCGAAGTCCGCCTCGGCGTCCGGCGGCACGAGGACGAGGAAGAAGGCGGCGGCCGGGTAGGGTCGGGGAGACCGTGTTCGGCAGGAAGCGCAAGCACAGGACGCATCTGTTCGGGTGGCACCCCGAGACGTTCGTGTGCTCGCGCCGCGGTCACGTCACCCCCGCCGCGCTCGTGCAGGAGCTCCGACCGGAGGACTCCGGCCTGGGGGTCGACCTCCCGGACGGTCGTCGCATGGCCCGGTGCACCCGGTGCGACGTGTGGATCTCCACCACGCCTCCGGCGAAGCCGGTGCGCGAGACGCTGCCCCCGCTCCCGACGATGCGGATCCCACGGCGGGGCAGGCCGCTCCGCGAGGCGATCATCCTTCGCGTCATCGCGATCGACCGGGCGCTGCACAGCTTCCTGTTCGGGCTGCTCGCCGTGCTGCTGGTCCTCGTCGAGACGAATCTGGCGGACCTCAAGAAGGAGGCCTCCGACCTGATCGGGCGGGTCACCGGCGGCACCGGCCAGGGGGCGACGCAGGGCATCATCGACCGCGAGCTCCAGAAGCTCCTGCACCTGAGCCAGGGCACCCTGACAATCCTGATCGCGACGGCGATCGCCTACTGCGTCGTGGAGGGCGTCGAGGCCTGGGGTCTGTGGCACGAGAAGCGGTGGGCCGAGTACCTCACCGCGATCGCCACGGCCGGGTTCCTGCCGTTCGAGATCAAGGAGATCGTCGACAAGGTCACGTTCCTGCGGGTCGCGGCGCTGGTCGTCAACATCGCGATCCTGGTGTGGCTGCTGTGGCGCAAGCGGCTGTTCGGAATCAACGGCGGCATGAAGGCGGCGAAGGCGGAGGAGGAAGCTGTCGACCGCGAGGCGTTGTTCGGCGCCCCGCAGGAGACGGGCGCGGTCGTCACCCGCTGAATACAGCTGGCGCATGTACTCGGTCGGTTCTCAGGAGCTCACGACGATCGAGCAGGTGGCCGAGACCGCGAACTCCTGGTCGACGTTCGTGTCGATCTTCTGGCGAGCCTCGACCTCGACGGTCCCTGGGGTCAGGGCCCTCATCGCGACCGTTCCGCCGACGTGACCAGCCCCGTCGCTCTCGAGCTCGATGCGATCGCCCTGATTCCCCGTTGTGGAATCGATGAGGAGGACCGCGCCGCCGTCGTCGCTCGACCACGTCCATTCCTGGTCCAGCGTGTCCTTCGTCCCGTGATAGACGGCGCTGGGATGGGCCAGGTCGGAGACCTGCATGGTGCTTGGGCAGCCGTCGACGGTGAGGGTTCCCGCCCCGGAATCCGAGCTCGAGCAGGCGGAGATCGCGAACCCAAAGACGATCGCGAACAGGGCCCCCCCGAAGAACTTCCACGTCCCGGCCATGAGCCGCCGCCCCTCCCTGGTGTCAACGGATCCCCTGGCACCCGGAGTATGCCACCGAGCTGGGGTGCGCGCGATAGTGGCTCGTCCTCGGGCTGCATCGCATGTCTCCGCGCCTCCCGTCCTTGGGGCAGAACGCGGTCGTGGATCGCCGTTTGAATTTACGAGCCGGAAACCACCGGGAAACGGTCGCGCAACCTCCCTCCCATAGAAATCGTGTGTCGGCCCCGCCGCCCGACCGCAAGGAGGGAAACGTGAAGGTGAATTCCGGCGACACCGCGTGGATGCTGGCGTCGGCGGCGCTCGTCATGTTCATGACGCCCGGACTGGCGTTCTTCTACGGAGGGTTGGTCCGCGCCAAGAACGTGCTCGCCACGGTCATGCAGTCCTTCATCGCGCTAGGGCTGGTCAGCATCGTGTGGGCGGTGGTCGGCTACACGCTGGCGTTCGGTCCGGACAAGGGCGGCGTCATCGGTGGCCTGAACCACCTCGGCCTCCACGGCGTCGACGCCGCCCCCTCGAGTCTCGCGCCTGGCATCCCCTCGAGCGTGTTCATGGTCTACCAGATGATGTTCGCGGTGATCACGCCGGCGCTCATCACCGGGGCGTTCGCAGAACGGATGAAGTTCTCCGGCTACCTGCTGTTCCTCGGGCTGTGGTCGATCGTCGTGTACTCGCCCCTGGCCCACTGGGTGTGGGGCGGCGGGTTCCTCGGCGCCGGCCATCTCGGTGCGCTCGACTTCGCCGGCGGCACCGTGGTGCACATCAACGCCGGCGTGGCCGCGCTGGCCACGGCGATCTACGTCGGTCGGCGACGGGGGTTCGGGACCGAGGGGTTCCGCCCGCACAACGTGCCGCTGGTCATCCTGGGGGCGGCGATCCTGTGGTTCGGGTGGTTCGGGTTCAACGCGGGGTCGGCGCTCGGGGCGAACGGCCTGGCGGGGTCGGCCTTCGTCGCGACGCAGCTGGCGACGGCCGCGGCGGTGTTCGGGTGGCTGATCCCGGAGTGGATCCGGCACAAGCGGGCGACGACGGTCGGTGCGGCGTCGGGCGCGGTCGCCGGGCTCGTGGCGATCACGCCCGCGTCGGGATTCGTCGGGCCCATGCCCGCGATCCTCATCGGTCTCGCCGCCGGTGCGATCTGCTTCTTCGCGGTGAACCTGAAGTTCCGGTTCGGCTACGACGACTCGCTCGACGTCGTGGGCGTCCACATGGTCGGGGGGATCGTGGGGGCGCTGCTCACGGGGGTGTTCGCGTCGATGGCGATCAACCGCGCTGGGGCGAACGGATCGCTCGGGCAGGTGGGCAGGCAGGCGGTCGCCGTAACGGTGACCCTTGCGTTCTCGTTCGTGATGACGATGGTGCTGCTGAAGGTCACCGACCTGCTTGTCGGCCTCCGCGTGAGCGAGGAGGATGAGGCCGCGGGGCTCGACCTGTCGCAGCACGCCGAGGTCGGATACGTGTTCACGGAACGGGGGGGCTCACTGGTGCAGTCCCCGGTGACGGAGGCGTCGGCGATCACCCGGGACGCCGTGGGCGCCGCGCTGGAGAGGGAGTGACGACGTGAAGCTGGTCACCGCGATCATCAAGCCGTTCAAGCTGGACGAGGTGAAGGAGGCGCTGCGCTCGGTGGGCGTGAAGGGCATGACGACCACCGACGTGCAGGGGTTCGGGCGTCAGCGCGGCCACACGGAGGTCTACCGCGGGGCGGAGTACCAGGTGGACTTCGTGCCCAAGGTGAAGGTGGAGGTGCTCGCCCACGAGGACCAGGTCCAGCAGGTGGTGGACGTGATCCTCAAGACGGCTCGCACCGGGAAGATCGGCGACGGGAAGATCTTCGTGCTGCCGGCCGAGCAGGTCTACCGGATCCGAACCGGCGAGGCCGGGCCGGACGCGATCTGAGTCCCCTCGCCCGGCATGGACCCGTGAACGCGAACGACGCGCCGGCGCCCGCCCCGCCCCAGGGTCCCGCGCCGGTCGTGCGTCTGGTCGACGGGCTCCGTTCCCTCGACCGGGCCTACTCCCGAGGGCACCACGGTCGGTGGTCGGCCCGACGCCGCGCGGAGCTGGTGGACGAGGCGCTGGTTCGGCTGTTCCGGTCGTCGGACGTACCCGACGGCGTGGCCCTGGCCGCGGTGGGCGGGTACGGCCGCGCCGAGCTGGCGCCGGCCTCGGACATCGATCTCCTGCTGCTCCACGAGCTCCGGGACGGCCGTGTCGTCCGGGAGCTGGCCGAACGGCTGCTGTATCCCCTGTGGGACGCCGGGTTCGAGGTCGGTCACGGTGTCAGGACGGTCAGGGAGTCCATGGCGCTCGCCGCGGAGCGGTTCGACGTGGCGACCGCGCTGCTCGACGCCCGGCTGCTGGACGGTGATGCCGGCGTGTTCGCGTCGCTCCGCGAGCGCGTGTGGGACTGGGTTCGCAGCCCGAGGACCGGCTTCGTCGACCGGCTGGAGGAGGCAGCTTCCGAGCGGCGGCGTCGGTTCGGATCAGCGTCCCGGCGGCTCGAGCCGGACGTGAAGGAGGGCGGCGGTGGCCTCCGCGACATCCACACGCTGGGGTGGCTGGCCCCGGCGGTCGCCGGCGACGGGGGGATTCGGGGGCTGGAGTCGGCCGGGTTCGTCCGGACGGCCGAGCGCGAGTCGGTCGAGGCAGCCGAGGAGTACCTGGTCCGCGTCCGAAGCGCTCTGCACCTCGAGGCCGGAAGGAAGCTCGACGTCCTGCGGCAGGACCTCCAGCCGCAGCTGGCGGTGGAGCTGGGGTTCGCCGACGAGCCCGGCCTGTCGGCGCCCGATGGGCTGATGCGCGCGGTGTTCGAGCACGCCCGGGATGTGGAGTTCGTGCTGGGACAGGCGTTCGACCGGGTGGCGCGGGGGTCGCAGGCGTCCGGCGCGGCGGTGCCCGGCGTCACGGGGACGCCGGCGGCCGTGATCGCAGCGTTCGCACAGGCGGCGTCCCGGGGCGGCTCGGTCGCGCCGGTGGACCTCGACATGATGGAGGATGCCGACCTGCCGGACGTCGTCGAGTGGACGCCGGCCGTCCGCGACGCGTTCCTGGAGATCCTGCGGGCCGGGGACGCCGGCGTCGCTGCGCTGGAGGCGCTCGACCGGGCGGATCTGCTGGAACGGTTCCTGCCGGCATGGTCCGCGGTGCGGTGCAGGCCGCAGCGCGATCCGTACCACCGGTTCCCCGTCGACGTGCACCTGCTGGAAGCACTCGGCGGCGTCGGGCGCCTGCTCCGGGGCGCGTCGACGGACGACCCGGTGGCCTCGCACGCCGCGGCCGCCGTGGGGGATCGGGTGGACGGGCTGCTGCTCGGCGCGCTCCTGCACGACATCGGCAAGACCGGCCACGGCGGCCACGTCGAGGCCGGCGAGGAGATCGCCGCGCGGGCACTGGAGGCCATCGGGCCGCCCGACGACACGCGCGATCTGGCGCTGTTCCTGGTGGGGAATCACCTCCTGCTGTCGGATACGGCCACGCGACGCGACCTCCAGGACGACGACCTGATCCTGTCCGTCGCGGCGACGGTGGAGACCGAAGAACGTCTCGCGGCGCTGTACCTGCTGACGGTGGCGGACGCCTCGGCGACCGGGCCGAACGCCTGGACGCCGTGGCGGGCGACGCTCGTCCGCGAGCTGGTGGCGAAGGTCCAGCACGCGCTGGAACGAGGCGAGATGGGCCAGGAGGCGGCAGCCCGGCTGGCGGAGCGGGCGGAGACCATCCGGGGGCTGCTCCGCGGCCGGCCCCTCGGCGAGATCGAACGGTTCCTGGGCCGGATGCCGCGGGGGTACCTGCTGGCCGTGCCCGCCGAGCGCGCCGCCCGGCACTTCCCCATGGTGAACGCCCCGCTCGGCGCCGTGGAGGTCCGGGCACTCCACGAACCCGGCCCCCGCCCGGGGACCTACGCCCTGGCGGTGGTCGCACGCGACCGCCCCGGGCTCCTGTCGCGGATCGCGGGCTCGTTGGCGCTGAGCGGGCTGTCGATCCTGTCCGCGCAGGTGTTCACAACGGAGGACGGGGTGGCGGTGGACCTGTTCGAGGTCGAGGGCGCGTTCCACGGCGACGTCGACGAGGAGCGGTGGAGGAGGTTCCGGGCCACGCTGCGGAAGGCGGTGGAGGGCCGGCTGTCGCTCGAGTACCGGGTGGCCGAGAAGCGGGCGTACTACCCGGCGCCGCCGTCGGGCATCACGACCACGGTCACCCTGGACAACCGCGGGAGCGACTTCTTCACGATCATCGAGGTGGCCGCGCCGGACCGGATCGGGCTGCTGTTCGACGTCACCCGGACGCTCACCGACCTCCAGCTGGACGTCCACATCGCCAAGGTGGCGACGTACGGCGAGCGGGTGATCGACGCGTTCTACGTGCGCGACGTGGTCGGCCGCAAGATCGAGGACGCCGAGCACGAACGCGAGGTCGTCGCCGCGCTCACGGCGCGCCTCGCGGACTGATCCGTACTCGGACACCCGGTTTCATTCAGCGATACGCCAGGTTGTGTTCGCCGGCCGCGCGCGTCAAGACTCGGCTCATTGGCCGGGCCCAGGGGGCTGACCCCCGGCCGTCGAGCGTCGGAGAGGGGAGACAGATGCATAGGCTCCGCGGGGCGGGTGTGTGCCTCATCGTCATCGGGCTGATCTCGGCGGCATGCGGCGGAGGCTCTGGTGGTGGTGGTGGTACCACGACGGGTGCGACCACGGGGAGCACGACGGGTTCCACGACCGGTTCGACCACGGGCGCGACCACCGGAGCGACGAGCGCGCCCGTGGAACCCGCCGACGTGACGGTCTTCCTCGGTTTCACGCCGGATGGGCTCTATGCCCCGGTCTACGTCGCCAAGCAGCTGGGGTACTTCGACGACGAGAAGCTCAACGTCACGATCGCCCCCGGGACCGGTTCGAACAGCGCCGTGAAGGTCGTCGGAGCCGGCCGGGCCCAGTTCGGGTTCGCGGACGCGCTCTCCATGTCGCACGGGGTCGCCGGCGGGGCGCCGTTGAAGATGGTTGCCGTCGAGCTCCGCGAGCCGCCGGCCGCGACCGTCGTGTTGAAGACCTCGGGGATCAAGAGCATCAAGGATCTGAAGGACAAGACCATCGGCGACTCTGAGGACTCGGCTCAGGTCCCCATCCTCCCGTGCCTCCTGCAGGCCAACGGGTTGACGATGAACGACATCAAGTTCGTGAACCTCGGCTTCCCCGAGCAGGTCCCCGCCCTGCTGTCCGGGAAGGTGGATGCCCTCGAGGGCTACGGATACTTCTACGGGAACCTCGCCGACAAGGTGAACCTGCTCCCGTGGTCGCAGTACGGCCTGGACTACTACTCAGAAGGCATCTTCGTGAACACGGACTACCTCAACGACAACCCGGATGTCGTTCGCCGGTTCCTGACCGCATTCGTCAAGGGGTTCAAGTACGAGCTCGACAACCCGGATCAGGCCGCCCACCTGCTGGCGGTGGGCGCCAACAGTCTGAAGTCGGAGGACTTCTTCAACTACGAGATCCATACACTCGCCCCGATGCTGGTCGACGCCGACGAGCAGGCCAACGGGCTCGGTCACATGGCGGCGGACAAGTGGCAGAGCACGGTGGATACGTTGAAGTGCGGCGGGGTGGCCGACCCCCCCGCTCCGGACTCGCTGTACACCAACGACTACCTGCCGCAGCCGCCGGTCAAGCCGTGAAGCCCGGATAGGATGCCCCGAGTGCCGGGCGTGGTGGGTTCGTCCGAGGCCGATACCGGGCCGGCGCCCGGGGGGCATGGGAGTGACGTGAGCACCGACGGCGCCACCGGCGTCGAGCGACGCTCCCGGTGGCGCCGGGCGATGACCGCCGCCGGAGGCGCCCTCCGGCGGCTGGGGTCGAAGTGGAAGGCGTTCGTCTTCCTCGCGCTGCTGATCCTGGCATGGGAGGGGTACACGGAATGGGGACACACCCAACGATTCGTGCTTCCGCCCCCGACCAGCGTCTGGTCCTACCTCATCCACAATCCGGGGCTGTTCTGGCATCACTCGCTCATCACGCTCCGTGAGGTCCTCACGGCGTTCGTGATCTCGGTCTCGCTCGGCGTGGTGCTGGCCGGGCTCATCGAGCGATTCAAGGTCGTGGAGGAGACGTTGCTCCCCCTGCTCGTCGTCACCCAGGTGGTACCGACGATCGCGATCGCCCCGCTGCTGGTCCTGCTCCTGGGCTTCGGCTCCGCTCCGAAGATCGCGGTCGCGGTGCTCATCTCCTTCTTCCCGATCGTGATCAACACCTTCACGGGGCTGCGGTCGGTGGACGAGGACCTCGTCCTGCTGTCGAAGGGGCTCGGAGCGGGCAGGTTGCAGTACCTGTGGAAGATCGCGCTCCCCACGGCCTTGCCGTACATCCTCGCGGGGGCACGGCTGGCGATCACGCTGTCGATCATCGGAGCGGTGATCGGAGAGTTCGTCGTGTCCAACGCGGGGCTCGGGTTCCTGATCCTCCAGGGGTCGGCGCAGCTCACGCCGGAGCAGATGGTGGCCGCGCTCGTCGTGCTCGCGATCATCGGGATCCTGCTGTTCAACGCCGTTCGACTCATCGAGTACTTCGCAACGCCGTGGGCCTTCGACCGGCAGGGACGACCTCGGTATGAGTGACACGTCCGCGGGCACGACGGTGGACGGCCGCTCGGGCGGACCCACGGCCGGGCCCTCGTCGCCCGGGCCTGTGCTGGAGATCGAATCCGTGCAGCGGACGTTCGTCGGGAAACGGCGGAGCGTGAACGCACTCGGGCCGGTCACCTTCTCCGTCGACGAGGGGACGTTCGTGAGCATCGTGGGGCCCAGCGGGTGCGGCAAGAGCACGCTGCTCAAGATCATGTACGGCGTGGTGCCGGCCACGGACGGGACCGTGCGGTATCGGGGACGCGACGTGCGCGGGCACGGATCGGACTTCGGCATGGTGTTCCAGGCTCCGGTCCTGCTCCCGTGGCGCTCGAACCTCAAGAACGTGATGCTCCCGCTGGAGGTGCTGAAGCGCTCGAACGCGGCAGGCGAGGCGCGGGCTCGTGAGCTGCTCGACATGGTCGGGCTGGCCGACTTCGCCGACCATCGCCCGTCCGAGCTGTCCGGAGGCATGCAGCAACGGGTCGCCATCTGCCGCGCGCTCGTCCACGACCCCGATGTGCTGCTGCTCGACGAGCCCTTCGGTGCCCTCGACGCCATGACGCGGGAGCAGCTCAACGACGACCTGCTCACGATCTGGTCGGAGACGGGCAAGACCGTCGTGTTCGTGACCCACGACATCTCGGAGGCCGTGTACCTGTCCGACCGCGTCCTGGTGATGTCGGCCCGGCCCGGCACGGTTCGGGACGACATCGCGATCGACCAGCAGCGCCCGCGCGGGCTCGAGACCCGGCGCCATCCGGCCTTCGAGGACTACGGCATCCGCATCCGGACCGAGCTCGGCCTGGCGCACGACGCCGGTCACTGAGGCGGCTCCGTCGCGGCGCTTGCGCCCCTCGTTCGGACTGGTCGGGTCAGGCGGGCGGGGCGATCGGAACGGGAGGCCTCGCCCGTCGGAGCGCGCGAGTGAGCGTCGCCGCCGTGTCCCGGACGATACTGGAGAATCGCTGCAGGTTGACGCGCGAGGAAGCCGTGACCGACACCGCGGCGAGCTGCTGGCAGGGTGGGAAGACGGCGGCAGCGACGCAGGCGACGCCCGGACGGGTCTCCTCGAGGTCGAAGGCGACCCCCGCCTCCCGCACGCCGTCCAGGTGCCGGCGCAGCAAGGAGGCCTCGATGATGGTGTGCTCGGTCGCCGGAGCGAGCTGTCCGCCGAGCACCCGGTCCACGACCTCGTCGGAAGAGTGGGCGAGCATGACCTTCCCCAGGGCGGTGCTGTGTGCCGAACCGCGCCCACCCACGGGAGCTGGCTCGAGCTGGAGGCTGGAACCTCCCAGCCGGTCGAGGAACAGCACATCGGTGGACCACTGCGCGGTCTCGAGGACGGCCAGCTTCACGGTGAGCTTGGTCTGGGCGTGGAGATCGACGAGCAGCGGGCCGGCCGCCTCCCGCAGCACCCGGAAGTGCGGCACCATGTACCCGACCTCGAACAGGTGTGACCCCAGCCGGAGCCAGTTGTCGATCTTCTGTAGAGCTCCCCATTCGACCAGCTGCGTCGTCAGCCGATGAACGGTCGCCTTGGGGTACCCCGTCCGCTCGGTGATGTCGGCGAGCCGAAGCCACCGATCCCCAGGGCTGAAAGCGTCCAGGATGCTGAACGCTTTCCCGAGTACCGTCCGATCGTCCCAGGCGTTCGTTCTCACGCCTCGATCCGCCCCCCAAGCAATCGAGCGGGTCGACCCCGTCGCACCAGGATCATAGGCCAGTGGCGGGATGCGGGTCGAGGAAACGTTCCATTGGGCGACACGGGGCCTTGTTCGCCCGGTGGGCTGTTCATATCGTCGGTGTCGCGGGTTCGGGCCCTCGGGCCCGCGCGCTGTTCACGCTCGAGGAGGGGAGATGAGCAAGGTCCTAGTGCAGCCACCGGCGGGGCCGAAGTCCGAGGCCGAGGGGAGTCGATGGATCCACCGCCGGGTCCACCACGATCAGGAGGTGTTCGACCTCGAGATGGCCCGCCTGTTCCGGCGTTCCTGGATGTACGTGGGCCACGAGAGCGAGATCCGGAACACGGGCGACTATCTCACCGCCTCGGTCGCCGGCGAGCCGATCGTGGTCGTGCGCGACAAGGACGGGGCCGTCCAGGCGTTCTTCAACACGTGCACGCACCGCGGCGTCAAGATCGCGTCGATGCCCCGGGGAAGCTGCGGATCGAGCTTCAAGTGCATGTACCACGGGTGGACCTTCGACCACGAAGGCCGATGCACCGGGGTCCCGTTCTTCCAGGCCTACGGAGAGACGTTCGACCGCCACGACTTCGACATCCCGAGGCTCTCGGTCGAGGCCTTCCACGGGTGCATCTTCGTGGCGATCGACCCGCTCGTTCCGACCCTCGGGGAGTTCCTCGGCGAGATCACCCCCGACCTCGAGGCCGCGGTGAAGGAGAGCGAGGTCATCGGCCGGATCAGCTACATGTTCAAGGGCAACTGGAAGCTGTGGCACGAGAACTTCGCCGACGGCTATCACCCCCAGTTCACCCACCAGATGGTGAAGGACATCGAGGAGGACTACCCGGGGCAGGGAATCAACCAGGCGATGGCGCCGGGACATTCGGTGTTGACCTGGGACATCAACCCGCCGAGGTTCGACCGGATCAGCGCCACCATGGCCACCATCACGGGCATGGAGCACGACGTCACCAAGGACCCGGATTTCATGTGGCCGCCCTACCCTGACCGTGAGCAGCCGCAGACGGGGCCCGTGCCCCAGAACCGCATCTTCACCGTCTTCCCGAACCTCGACTTCCAGGACGTCGTGAACACGGTGAAGATCGAGATCCTCCACCCCGTCGCGCCCGACCGGACGAGGGTCGAGGTGGTCGAGCTCGGCAGCGTCCACGACGACCAGGAGCAACGGACGTGGCGACTGCGTCACAGCGGGATCTCCGGTCACACCTCGGGGGGGCGCATCGCCGCCGACGACAACGAGGCCATCGCCATGGCGCAACAGGGGTTCGCGGCGCGGGTTGTCTCGTACTCGAGCATGTCCCGCGGCCAGGAGCCCGGTGACATCGGCGGCACCTACGACGAGTACGGGATGCGCGCCTTCTATGCCGAGTGGACCCGATACATGGGCTCGGTGCCGGCGACCGCGAGCCCGAACGGCGACGACGCAGCCACCGTCCGCGCCGTCGGTGAGGAGGTGTGAGATGACGCTCGCCGCCGACCGTCCGGCCACGGACCTCCCGACGACGGAGGACCTCCTGCTGCACCACCAGGTGGAGTCGTTCCTGGCCCGCCTGCAGAACACGATCGACGAGCACCGGTACATCGACTGGCTCGAGATGTTCGTTCCCGAGGGCCTGTACACCGTGATCGATCAGCAGAACAAGGCCGGACAGGGCATGTATCTGACGTACGACGACGGCCTGGAGGCCCGCAAGCAGCG
>DATBHM010000052.1:0-4238 GCA_036557505.1 Actinomycetota bacterium
GGCTGTTGCTCATGGACGAGCCGTACCAGGGGTTCGACCGCGGCACGTACGTGAACTTCTGGGACCACGTGGAGCGGTGGCGCGACCAGGGCCGGGCCGTCGTCGTCGTGACGCACATGCTCGCCGAGCTCGACCGCGTCGATCGCGTCGTCGAGCTCGCCGTCCACCATTCCCGGGCGACTGATCACCTTGCCGCCGGACGACCGGGGACGATCCGGTGAGCACGCCGTCCCGGCTGGTGATGGTGGCCGAGATGCAGGGTCGCGACCTCATGCGGCGCCACGTCGCGCTCGGCCTGCTGGTGGCGCTCCCCGTGTGCTTCTACCTCGCCCTGGCGGGCCGCCACGAGACCGCGGTGGTTCCCGGCGGCATCGCCACGGCCTTCTCGATTGGAGGCGCGGCGATCTTCGCGGTGCAGTCGGCGCGGGGCGTGGACCGCCGGCTGGTGCTGGCCGGCTACCACCCCGCGGAGATCGTGCTGGGGCGGCTCGCCTTCCTCGAGGTCCTGGCGCTGCCCCTCGTCGCGGCGGTCGGCACGCTGATGGCGCTGGTGTCGACGCCGGTGCGGCCGTTCCTGCTGGGATTGGCCGTCGAGCTGGTCGCGATCACCGCCGTGCCGTTCGGGCTGGCCGTCGGGTCGCTGCTGCCGAAGGAGCTCGAGGCCACCCTGGTGCTGATCGGCGTGGTCGGGATCCAGCTCAGCCTGGACACCGACGCGACGCTGTCGCGACTGCTGCCGTTCTACGGAGCCCACCGGCTCATCGACATCTCGACGGGCGATCCGGGATCGGTGTGGGCGGCGGTCGGGGTGAGCCTGCTGTACGCCGCGGGCCTGACCGCGCTCGCGCTGCTGTTGATGGCGCGCCGGGTCCGGATCGAGCGCCACTCCCCGATGGCGCAGCCCGCGACCTGAACCCGGCGGCCGGGCATCTATGCTCGGCCGATGCGCGTCCCCGGCGACCCACCGTGCTGACCGTCCTGCTGTCCCTCGGGGCGAGCGGGTGCTGGGGCACGGCGGACTTCCTCTCCGGCGAACGGGCCCGGCGGGTTCCGGTCCTGCTGGTCCTGCTGATCTCGCAGGCCGTCGGCCTCGTGGTGGTCGGAGCTGCGGTCGTGGTGGGCGGGCACGGGCCCCCGGGCGACGGGTTCTGGGCGCCGGTGGTGCTGGGCAGCCTCGCAGCGGTCGTGGGCCTCGGCGCCCTGTACCGGGGGCTCGCCGTCGGAGCGATGAGCGTGGTGGCCCCGATCTCGGCGACGTCGGCCATCATCCCGGTCGTCGTCGGGCTCGCCACCGGGGACCGGCCGAGCCCGGTCCAGGGGGCCGGTATCGCCGTGGCGATCCTGGGCGTGGTGCTGGCGTCTCGCGAGCCGGGCGAGGGCGGCGGCGCCACGGCGACGGGCGTCGGCCTGGCGCTGCTGTCGGCCGCCGGCCTCGGGTGCAGCCTCGTCGCCCTGAAGGCGGCCTCCGACGCGGACCCCGCCTGGGCGGCGCTCGCGTTCCGCCTGGTCATGCTGGCCATGATCGGGGCGGCCGTGGCCGTGACGATGCCCTCACCGGCCGGCCGCCGGCGGGGCGACCTGCCGGCGCTGGCGATCGCCGGACTGCTGGACGGCGCGGCGACGCTGCTGTTCGCCACCGCCTTCTCCCGGGGACTGCTGAGCGTGGTCGCCGTGCTGGGGGGCCTGTACCCGGTGGTCACGGTGATCCTCGCGCAGACCGTGCTCCACGAACGCATCGCGAGGTGGCAGCGGCTGGGGGTGGTGGCCGCCATCGCCGGCGTCGCGATGATCGCGGCCGGCTGACCACTCGATACGCTGGGGGCGTCCATGAACGTCTACGACCTGTCGCTCGACGAGCTCTCGGATCGGTTGTCGGCCTGGGGCGAGCCCGCATATCGGGCCCGCCAGGTCTTCGACGGCCTGTGGCGGCGATGGGCCACCTACGAGGAGATGACCGACCTTCCGGCGGGCCTCCGCTCGCGCCTCGCCGAGGAGCTGCCGGCACGACTCGAGGTGCTCACCGAGCGCGAGACGGACGGCGGCGCGACGCGGAAGGCGCTCCTGCGGCTGGGCGCCGACCCCGGCGACGATCCCCCGGGCGGCCACGTCGTGGAGGTGGTGCTCATGGCCTACCCGCACCGCATGACCGTGTGCGTGTCGAGCCAGGCCGGATGCGCCATGGGCTGCGGGTTCTGCGCGACCGGCCAGATGGGCCTGCTCAACAACCTCACGTCCGGCGAGATCGCCTCACAGGTGGTGTGGGCCGCCCGGGCCGCGAACCGGATCCGGTCCGACGCAGCGAAGCCGCTCACCAACGTCGTGTTCATGGGCATGGGCGAACCCATGGCGAACTACCGCCACACGCGGGACGCCGTTGCGCGGCTGCTCGACTCACGCGGCCCCGACCTGGCCGCGCGTCACGTCACGGTGTCCACGGTCGGTGTCGTCCCGGGCATCCGCCGCCTCGGCGAGGACCACCCGCAGGTGGGCCTGGCCGTCAGCCTCCACGCCGCCGACGACGACCTCCGGAGCGAGCTCGTGCCCGTCAACCGTCTGTGGCCGCTCGCGGAGCTCGAACGGGCCGTCGCCGACTGGCGAGCCCGCTCCGGACGCCGGCCGTCGATCGAGTGGACCATGATCGAGGGCGTCAACGACGGCGACGATCAGGCGGAGCTGCTCGCGCCGCGCGCCCGTCGCATGCACGCGCACGTGAACCTCATCCCCATGAATCCCACGCCGCACTCGAAGTTCGCGCCGAGCCGGGCGGCGAGGATCCGGACGTTCGCCGACGTGCTGCAGGGACGTGGCGTGGCGGTCACGGTTCGCGATACCCGGGGACGCGAGATCGACGCCGCCTGCGGCCAGCTCCACTGGGATTCCGCGCCTGCCGACCACCCCGTGGGCGATCGCGAGCTTCCCGCTCGCGACGAGCTCGAGGCCGCGACGACCGGCTGAGGACTCAGTTCGGGACCGGGTCGCAGCGGCCCTCCGGCGCAACCGACGACACCGGGACCCGGCGTGTGACGCGGACGCTGTGGGAGGCGTCGACGCCGTGGTTCACCACGATGGACACGACGACGTCCTTCGCTGCCGTCCCGGTGCCGAAGGCGAACGCCGGGACCGGCATCGCACCCGGCGGTGCCCTGTTCACCACGTCGCGGGCGACGGTTCGCCACATCCCCACCCCACCCGAGGTCCGCCAGTCGGATCGCCACTCCCGCCGCTCCAGGGCGACGCCGACGATCCGCCACTGCTCGCACCGGGCCACACCGGTCCGGGCGTCGGGCGCCGAGGCGACGACCAGGCCCATCCCGCCGTCCGTGGGGGGGTACAGGGCGGTCCCCGAGCGGATGCCGCCATCGACCGCGCGGACGGCGGCCGCGGCCTCACGGGTCACCTCGGCGCGGTCGAACCGCTCGGCCGATCCCGCGACCGACCACAGGACGCCGACGATTCCCGAGGCCACCAGGCCGAGGACGACCAGCGAGACGACGAGCTCGACGCCCGTCATGCCGGACTCGTCGTTCGGTCGTCGGTGCACGCCCCGGGTCGGCGCGGCCGGCCGGAGACGCCGGACGGCGTCGCAGGCTCGGGCCGGGGGGCGAACGTCCACGACCTCGCTTAGGGGAAGGTGCCGGGGGTGTGGATCTCCGCCCAGGTGGCGACCCCCCACGCGGACTTGACTGGGTCGAGGAAGTAGGGCGGCGACAGGTACTTCAACCTGGTGTCGTACACGTAGTTCTTCGTGTAGCCGCTGACCGAGCTCGTGCCGCTGAACGTTCCGACGGCCCCCCGGTACTCCTGGGCGATCGCGCCGGTGATGTTGAGGTTGCCCAGCGGTGAGCCGTCGTCGAAGTTCTGGACCCGGAACGAGTGCTGCACGGACAGGATCGCCGCCTGGATGGTCGCGTTGTTGAACGGGGTCGAGTGCCCGGGGATGTTCAGGTTGTCGCCGTCGTCGTCCACGGGGTGGAACACGCTGACGTAGTTGTTCGCGACCAGGCCGAGGAGGTTGCCCGTCCCGGTCGTGCCGCCGGTCCCGTACTGGAGGTTCCACGTGATGTTGATGTCGTGCTCGGACGCGATCGACATGTTTCCCTTGAGCGTGCCGGACAGGAAGACGTCCCCGTCGCGGCAGTTGTAGGTGGTGATGTCGCCCGAGACCGGGACGATGAGACCGTGCGGGTAGTTGCCCGAGTACGGGCACCCGTTCGTGTAGTTCGGGTCGGTGCTGATGG
>DATBHM010000053.1:0-20176 GCA_036557505.1 Actinomycetota bacterium
AACGTCTACATGGCCCAGAGCCTGAACGCCCTCGCGGCGAACCGGACCTTCACGGTGACGAAGGTGAGCGATCACCAGGCCAAGTTCGGGAACATCTCGACGCAGGGTCTGGGCGGTTCGCCCGACCGGAGCCTGGGCGACTTCATGCAGGTCCAGGTCGGAAAGCAGGGCCAGGCGGTGATCTCCTACGTGGACGACACGTCGGCCGACCGCAATCCCGACTTCTGCATGGGCTGCGGCCAGACGCCGGCCGAGGCGGCGGGTCCGGTCATGATCTCAACACAGAACGGTGGGCCGAGCCTGTTCGTCAGGTCCACGCTCACGCCCACGAAGAATCCGGTGGGTTCGGTTGCGGACCCGGCCGGCGACGCGTTCCTCCCGGCCGCCGGCGTCGAGGTGCCGGCGCCGCCCGCGCTCGACGTCCGCGGAGCCTCCGTCACGAAGGTGGATGCGACCCATGTGAAGGTGACGCTGACGACGGGGGACCCCAACCTGACGAACGACCTCGCGGTCCCGCCCGGACTCGGCGGTCCGGTGGGGGAGTGGATCGTCCGGTGGGCCGCGCCGACGTACCACGGCGGCCCCGGCGACGGGAACATCTTCTACGTGGGGATGGAGTCGGCGTCCGGCGGAGCCCCGGCCTTCTTCACGGGGACGACCGGCGCGATCGCCACGACGCATGTGAAGTACTTCACCTATCCGAAGGCCACCACGATCTCCGGGCGGATCACCGGCGGGGCGATCAGCTGGACGTTGCCCCTGGGCGCCGTGGGGAGCCCCGCGTCGGGGCAGGGGCTGTTCAGCGTGACGGGCTTCTCGGCCACGCAGCTCACCCCGTCGCAGACGACGTACACGACGCTCCCGAACGGTGGCACTCTGGGGGGTGAGAACATCCCGAACACGATCGACCTCACGCCGCCGTTCACCTTCACGGTGAACTGAGGGCCCTTCGGGGCGGGGTCCCGTCGATCGACGTTCCCCGACGTCGGGCCCGCCGGAGGCATGCGTCAGATCGAGCGAGGGTACACGCTCCACGTGAGCGCCGTGACGGAAGGGGGAGGGAGCCATGGGTGAGCTGCTGGGCATCGGTCGATTCAGGTTTCACGAGGGCAAGGTCGACGAGTACAAGCACTTGTCCGCACAGGCCATGGACATCGTGCGGACCAAGGAGCCCGGCACCCTGCAGTACGACACGTACCTCAACGACGACCAGACTGAGTGCGTCATCATCGAGCGGTACCGGGACTCCGAGGCCGCCATCGAGCACGCCGCCAACCTCGGCGACATCGCGGCGAAGGTCCTCGCGATCGTCACCGTGGTGCACGGCGAGCTCCTCGGTGAGCCGAGCGACGAGCTGAGAGCGAAGTTGGCCGGCAGCGAGGTCCCCATGCTGTTCACGCCCTACGAGTCGAAGTAGACCGGGGCGGGTGCCCATCGCCGCCGCGTCCGCGACGTGACGTCGGTGTGCCCGCGATCGTTCGGGGGATGACGGAACGCGCCCAACGGCCCGTTTCGCTTCCCGGCAATCAGGGAACCCCTTTCGGGTCCGAAACGACCGTCGAAAGGGTGACTCGAAGATGAACAGAGGCGCGGGAACCGGACTCATCGCGTTCGGCCTCGTATTGATCGTGCTGGGCGCGATCCTCGACTTCGCGGTGACCGTCACGGCCACCGGGTTCAACATCAACACGGTCGGGTTGATCCTCCTCATCGTGGGGATCGTGGCCTTCCTGGCCGGCCTGGTCGTGGTGTTCACGGCGTCGTCGCGGCGGAGCGTCATCCGCGAGGACGTCCGGCAGGTGCCGGGCGGGACGTCGCGCGTCATCGACGAGCGCGACAACCTCGCCTCGTAACGACCCAACCACCGTCAGTCGGGCACGGCGATCGCGATCAGGTCGCCGTTGTCCGCTGTGGTGGTCGTGTCGCCGTCGGCGGTCTGACACCGCACTGACAGCTGATACGTCCCCGGGGACAGCGCCACCGATCCGGTGAGCGGGACCTCCACATCGTCGCTGAGGAACGACATGCTCACCGGCGCTTCGTCGCCCCAGTAGCCGCCCGAGCCGAACGCGCCCGATGACGACCCGTTGCTCCAGTGCAGGACGCACAGCCCGGCGGTCGTGAAGGCGATGCGGTAGGAGATGTCGATGGTCGCGTGGACGAACACACGCGATGGCGCCCCCAGCGCGAGGTTCGATCCGCCCGAATGCCCGGTCGAGAGCACCGTGACGGGGGAGTTGCTCAGCGTGATGTTCGGCTCCGGGTTCTCCGAGTCGAACGCCGTCGTCGGCGAACCGCAGCGGATCGAGCCGTCCGCAAGGATGCGCTGGACGGCGGAGCCGCCGATGCACAGGCCGATCACCCGACGCTGCAGGATCTTCGGATCGAGCGAGCGCTCGTCGACCTTGGCCCCGGTCACCGTGTTTGCCGCGAGGTCCTGCCCGGCGACCGACCCCGTCACCAGGTTGGCGTGGTCACCTGCCGGCGGGTGGTGGCCCGCGATGGTGTTCGGGGCCACGTCGGCGTTGGTGTGGACGATCACCGCCGCGAGCGCGGTTCCGCTCCCCAGCGCGACGACCAGCGCCACCGTGGCCACGACGTTCGCATAGGTCACCCGACGACGACGAACCATCAACGCCTCCTTCGTGTCGAGTCCGCCGGGCACACCGGCGGTCTCAAGCCGCTACCGCAGGAACCGGGCAACCGCGCCGGTGGAGTGCCCGAACGAGCTCGACGTGGTCACGACCAGCCCGTCCACGGTGACCCGGCCGCCTCGGAGATCCACGTCCCCCCAGGCCTCCGACGACGGCCCGAGGTCGATGTCCACGACGCCGATGGTGTTGAACGTGGGGTCGAGCTTCCCCGCCCGGGTGTACCGGAGCACCTCGAGGTGCTTGCCCAGCAAAGTCTGGAGGTCGCTCGATCCGACCGCGACGATCCGCCCATCGGACTGGACCGCGACGCCCATCGCGAGGTCGCCCCCGCCGGTGTTGGTCATGACCCTGCCCCCGGTTCCGAACGACGGGTCCAGCTCGCCCAGGCTGTTGAGCCGGGCGACGGCGATCGACGTGTGCTCGTCGAGGTCGCCGTTGGGCGAAGTCACCCCGGCCACCACGATGCGTCCTTCGGGGGTGAGGGCGACGTCGAACCCGAGCGAATGGCGCTGGAAGCCGAACATCGACCGGCCCGAGCCCCCGAACGTGCGGTCGGGGCGGCCGTCCGCGGTCAGCCGCGCCACGAGCACCTTCGTGTTGCCGACGGTGGGGCCGGCGAAGCCGCAGAGGACGACCTTTCCGTCCGGAGCGAGGACCACCGCCAGCGCGGCGGCGTCCACCGGCGTCGGAACGGTGGCCACCCCGTGGGCGCCGAACGAATCGTCGAGCGCTCCCGATGGGAGGTACCGCAGCGCCGCTGCGGCCGTGGTCTCGTGTTCGACGTCCGCCGAGACAACGATGCGTCCGTTGCCGTCGATCGCCACGTCGGTCGCGAAGTCGTCGCCCGGACCGAGGCTCGTGATGACACGGCCGCCGTCCCCGAAGCTCGGGTCCAGCGCTCCGCCCGGGCTCAGGCGGAGCAGGGCGATGTCGCGCTTCGCGGACGCGGCGGGGCCGGAGACCGCGCCGGCCAGCACGATCCCCCCGTCCGGCGCCAGCGCGACCTTCGGCGTGAAGAGGAGGAACGGGCTCGACGGTTCCTTCCCGGGGAACCCCACGACCGTCCGTCCGTGGTTCCCGAATGTGGGGTCGAGACGGCCGTTCGCCAGGAGACGCGCGATCTCGAAGACGCTCCGCCCGCCGTGCCGGCCCGTGCCGGCCACCACGATCTTCCCGTCGGAACGAACCGCCAGCCCGCTGAGGCCCGAAGTTCCCCTGCCGAACCCCAGGAGCAACGTCCCGTCGCCGCTGAACGACCGGTCGAGGTCGCCCGCCGCGGCGCGGGCCGAGGGCATGCCGACGGCCACCACCACCGCGAGCAGCACCAGCAGCGCCGGCACGCGGACGCGCCACGCGGTCGCTGCCCCCCGCGCCCGGCCGGCCACGTCTACGTGTGGCCGAACGCCTCGATGAGCAGCACGCAGTCGTCGATCCCGCCGTTGGCCGTCGGCGGGTCGCCCACCACGAGCGGCGGCTGGAACAGCAGCTGCGTCACGCTGCCCTGGGTGCACCGGAGCATGCTGGTCTTCTTGGCCCGGATGCCCAGGTACTCGCCCTTCCGCACGTCGATGTGCACGGGGAAGGACTGGACCGTGTACGTGGTGCCGGAGGTGACGCTCGACGCGTAGTTGATCACCGGGCCGTGGGCGGTGGCCTGGCCGTCCCCGGTGTGGTCGCCCTGGGTCCAGTGGGTGATCTTCGCGACCCAGGGGCTCATGGAGCCCTTGTGCCCGGCGATCAGCTTGATCTTGGTGATGACGCCGCTCATTGGGGCCTGCATGTGCCCGCCGGCGGCGTCGACGTCGCCCGAGATCATCGCCATCCGCGTGCAGGGGTCCCCCGTCAGGTGCGAGTCCGAGAAGTGGCAGCTGTCGTTGCCGGCGTTCGCGGGCTGCGTGTGCGCCGTGAGATCGATGCCGAACTTGAAGTACGTGACCCGGTGGCCGTGCGCCGGCTGTCCCGACGCCGGCGCGGCCGCCAGGGCGACCGTCGACGCCGCGAGCGCCATCGCGATCGCGAGCACCCCCGCCCGCGACAGGCGCCGTCCCCTCGTCCCCCTCATGGAAGTCCTCCTCCCGTCCCGTCCCACAAGCGGCGGAGCATATGCCGTCCCGGCGAATCGCGGAAGCCGCCCGACGGGTCGTCGCGGACCGCCGGCACGAGACGGGGGGTGAGAGTTCTCTCACGGTGCCCTCCACCGTGTTTGTGCGTGCCGACCTGCGGGAACACCGGTGCTCGCGCAACGGATGCGCGACTCGGCACCCGCGACGGCGGCGCCCGCGGCCGGAGTTCGGGGGAGGGCTCGAGGGGTACTCCGCTTCCCGAAGGAGGCACGCATGTCCCGGTTCCAGCACGGACGGAGGTCGGCCGTGGTGACGGTGGTCGCCGCGTTCGCCGCGGTGCTCCTCGTCGCCGGCCCCGCCGGCGCGGCGACGACGCGGACGTATCAACGCTCGTTCGGTCCGCTCGCCACGCTCACGGGTCAGGTCATCCCCAGGCTGTTCGTGGACACCGACCTCGGCCCGGTGGCGCCGACGCAGGAGGTGCACGTGCTCGTCGCGCTCCGGCACGACGACGCTGCGCTGAGCGCGTTCGAGCGCGGCCTGTACGACCCTTCGAGCGCGAGCTACCACCAGTGGCTCACCCCCGACGAGTTCCAGGCCCGGTTCGACGCGGCCCCCGACCGGCTGGCGCAGATCCGCTCGTACGTCACGCGGGACGGCATGCAGCTGTTCAACGCGGACGGGATGGGCGACCTCACGCTCGCCACCGGGACCGCGGAACAGGCCGAGCGGACGTTCGGCGTGGCGATCCACAGCTTCCGCTCGCCGCACGGCCACCTGTTCTTCGCGAACACCACCGGGCCCGTCGTCCCGGCGAACGCCGGTGTCGTCGGCGTGATCGGGCTGCAGAGCCTCCTCCAGTTGCAGCTCGCCAGCCGCGGCAAGGATGCGGGCGCGAACGAGACCGATCAGGGCCAGTGCGCCGGCGGCGTGTGCACCGGCCTGCTCAGCCCGAAGGACCTGTGGTCGGTGTACGACCAGCCGTCGTCCGACATGGGCCAGGGCGAGTCGGTCGGGATCATCGGCGAGGGACAGACCACGGACGTCATCCACGCGCTGCGGGAGTTCGAGGCGACCCGAGACCTGCCCCACGTCCCGGTGCAGGTGTACCTCACGGACCCGGGCGCGATGACCGACGACTCCGGCCGGGTCGAGTGGGAGCTCGACACCCAGGCCGCGACCGGCATGGCGCCCGACGTCTCGCAGGTCCGCATGTACTTCGGCTCGAGCCTCCAGCTCAGCACGCTCGCCCAGTCGCTCCAGTCGTGGGCCAGCGACGCGAAGGGCCCGAACCAGGTGAACGCCTCGCTCGGCACGTGCGAGGACAACCCGGCGCTCGACGGTCTGCTCGGGCCCTCCCAGGCGGCGAGCGGCTTCGCCCTCGCCCAGGCCGCGGCCGAGGGGCGCTCGTTCTTCGCCGCGGCCGGCGACACCGGGGCCGGGTGCGCGCTGGTCGTCGCCGAGAACGGCATCACGTACGGCGCGGTGCCGACCGCCGACTACCCGGGCGCCGACCCCAATGCGACGTCGGTGGGCGGAACGGTCGTGTACACCGACGGCGCGGTGCAGCCCTCCCTCGTCAACGAGCACGCATGGGACCACACGGGCGGCACGCGAAGCGACTTCATCGCGGCGCCGGACTTCCAGAAGGTTGTGCCCCAGCTCGCCGTCCCCTGTGCGAGCCAGCCGAACGGGACGCCCTACGGCGACCCGACCACGCCCTGCCGGGGGACCGCGGACGTCGCCGCACTCTCGGGCGACGCCACGATCGTCGTCGACCACAAGGCGCCGGGGACGGTGCAGGCGAACGGCTACGACATGGTCGACGACGCGATGACCGCCGACGGCCGGGACGCGTTCGCCGACCATTTCTCCGAGGGCGGCACGAGCCTGTCCTCTCCCCTGTGGACCGGGATGTGGGCCCGGGTGAACGCCGCGCACGCCGGCGGTCCGCTCGGCCGGGTGAACAGCACGATCTACCCGATCGCGTCCGGCGCGACCGGCGCGTCGGCGTTCAACGACGTGACGATCGGCGCCAATCCGCTCCCGGCGACGCCGGGGTGGGACTTCCCCACGGGGTGGGGATCGCCGAACGTCCGCGGCCTGATGAAGGCCGCGGACAAGGGCCGCCTGACCCCCGTCCACAACGTCATGCCGAAGAACGGGCCGGATCCGGCGCCGATCCTGGCCAAGGGACCGAACTACGGATGCCCGGCGACGTTCGTCGACGGCGCGGGCGATGCGACCAGCCTGCCGCAGTCGGCGCCGCAGCTCGACATCCTCCACGGCGATCTCGCGCTCGCCAGCGACGGCACGACGCTGCGCGTGGGGATGACGGTCGACGATCTCACCGCGACGCTGCCCCAGGGGTGGACGACCATGGACTACATCGTCGACTGGACGAAGCCGGCCACCGGCGTGGCACCGCCCGCGACCTACACCACCGATGACTGGGCGGCCCAGGTGAGCGTCGACTCCTCCGGCGCCATCACGTACACGGACGGCACGATCGCGTTCGACGACCAGGGGGACTCCCAGTACACGTCGGCCAACACGGTGACGGGGTCGTTCCACCCCGGGAAGAACGGCACGATCGAGATCGACGTCCCGCTCGCCCACGTCGGCGGGCCGAAGAAGGGTGCGTCGCTCGGCGTCGCCGGCGGACAGACCGACGAGTCGAACCCGGCCACGGGGTTGATCGTCGACACGGCCTCGACCGCCAAGGAATACACCCTGGGCGCGAAGAGCTGCCTGTCGACGTAGCCCCGGCAGCGGGAGCCCGTCCGAGCCGGAGGCCGGGGTTTCCGCCCGGCCTCCGGCTCGGTGCTTCGCCACCCGAGCCGTGGATCCATATCCGCCACGACGGTGCACCGCACCGCCGGGGTCGAATACCTCTGTATCAGAGGTATTCTGGATGACATGAGCGAACACGAGACATCGACGACGCTGTTGGCCCGGCCCCTGTCCGAGGACCTCATGGACGTCGTGGGGCGGCTGCGGCGGGCGACGCGGAGGAAGGTCCGCCGGGACTGGCCCCACCAGCCGCTCGCGGAGTCCGAGCTCGAGCTGCTCCGGCTGGTGGTGCACTCGCCGGGGACGCGCGTGCAGGACGCCTCGGCCGCACTCGGGCTGGCCCCGAACACCGTGAGCACGCTGGTCGGCAAGCTCTCGGCTGCGGGGCTGCTCAGCAGGTCGACGGACCCCGAGGACGGCCGCGCCGCGCGGCTCGACCTCACGCCGGCGGCCGAGCGGCGGATCGCCGACTGGCGGGCCCGCCGCCGCGACATCGTCGGCGGGGCCATGCACGACATGTCCACCGCCGACCGCAGGGCCATCGCGGCGGCGCTCCCCGCGCTGCAGCACCTGGTGGCCCTGCTGGAGGAGCGGTGATCAGGGAAACCCCCGCGGTCGAGTGCCGTGACCTGGTCTACGCATTCGGCGACGTCCGCGCCGTGAACGAGATCTCGTTCCGGGTCGAACCAGGAGCGGTGTTCGGCCTCCTCGGACCGAACGGCGCCGGGAAGACCACCACGATCCGCATGCTCACCACGCTGCTCCGGCCGGTCTCGGGCACGGCGGAGGTGTTCGGACTGGACACGCACCGGAACCGGATGCGGGTTCGGAGGATGCTCGGCTACGTGCCCCAGCAGCTGTCCATCGACGGGCAGCTGACCGGGTACGAGAACGTGTGGTTGTTCACGCGGCTGTACGACGTGCCGCGCCGGGATCGCCGGTCTCGCGCCGTCGCGGCGCTGGCGGAGATGGGTTTGGCCGACGTGTCCGACCGGCTCGCGGGGACGTACTCGGGCGGGATGATCCGCCGGCTGGAGCTGGCCCAGGCGCTGGTGAACCGGCCGAGGCTGCTCGTGCTCGACGAGCCGACCATCGGCCTGGACCCGGTGGCCCGCCGGAGCGTCTGGCGCCGCGTCGAGCAGCTCCGGGCCGAGACCGGCATGACAGTGCTGCTGACCACGCACTACATGGAGGAGGCCGACGCACTGTGCGACCGGGTGGCCCTGATGCACCACGGGCGGATCCGGGCGATGGGCGCGCCCTCGGAGCTGAAGGACCAGCTCGGCCCCGACGCGAGCCTCGACGACGTGTTCGAGGCGCTCACCGGGGAGGACGACGAGGACCAGGGAAGGATGCGCGATGTCCGCACGACCCGCCGCACCATCGGCCGCGTCGGTTGACGCGGGCTCGCCGGCCCCGGCGCTTGCACCGCTGCGACCGGTCCGCCAGCTGTGGAGCCGCATCGCCACGATGTGCCTGGCCGAGCTCCGCAAGGTCCGCCACGACCGGACCGAGCTCTACATGCGGGCCATCCAGCCGGCGCTGTGGCTGCTGATCTTCGGGGAGACGTTCACCCGGATCCACGCGATCCCGACGCCGTACGGCCTGCCGTACCTCGACTACCTGGCGCCGGGGATCATCGCGCAGTCCGCGATGTTCGTGTCGATCTTCTACGGCATCCAGATCATCTGGGAACGGGACGCCGGCATCCTCACGAAGCTCCTCGCCACCCCGACGCCACGGGCTGCCCTGGTGACCGGGAAGTCGTTCGCCTCGGGGGTCCGGGCCACCGCGCAGGTCGTCGTGGTGCTGGTGCTGTCGGCGATCCTCGGGGTGACGTTCCAGTGGAACCCCCTCGACATCCTGGCGTCGGTGGCGATCGTGGTGCTGGCCTCGGCGTTCTTCTCGGCGCTGTCGATGACGATCGCCGGACTGGTGCTGTCGCGGGAGCGGCTGATGGGCATCGGTCAGGCCATCACGATGCCGTTGTTCTTCGCGTCGAGCGCGCTGTATCCCGTGGCGGTCATGCCGGTGTGGATCCGGTGGCTGGCCGTGATCAACCCGCTCTCCTACGAGGTGACGGCGCTCCGGTCGCTGCTGCTCGGCATCCCGGGCAACGTGGCGCTCTGCGCCGGCGTGCTCGTGGCGGCCGCGATCGGCGGGATCGCCGCGGCGTCGGGGCTGCTGAGCCGACTGGCCCGTTGAGCGTCAGCTGGACAGCGGCCCGCGTTCGAACACGTCCACGTGGCCGGCGGTGTCGTGCGGCACCAGGTTGTCGGCGCTCGAGGTGAACACCGTCCACGAGCCGTCGCCGGACATCTCGACGTAGGAGCTCGCGTCGTCCCCCGCCTGGCCGCCGGTCGACACGCTCAGGCGCTTGGTCGTGTGCGCCGTCCGGTCGTACCGGAACGCGTCCCCCTGGTGGTTCCCGTCGCCGGGGATGAGGTTGTCGGCCTCCGATTGGAAGGCGACGAACCGTCCGTCGTCCGAGACCGACGGGATCGTGCTGTCGTCGTCCGCAGGGCTGCCGTCGTGTCCGATGCTCGCCAGGTAGGTCTTCCCGGCCGTGACGTCGCGCAGGAACACGTCCGACGCGTCGCCGTCCTTCGACGACAGGTTGCCCGAGTACGAGTCGAACGCGACGTAGCGGCCGTTCGCCGAGATGTCGCACTGGAACGCGTTCATGGTGCCCGGCGCGCCGCTCGCGTTGACGCTGACCTCCTTCGTGGTGTGCGCGGGGATGTTCCGCACGTAGACCTCGTTCGCGTCCGGCTGCGAGTGGGATACGAGGAAGTGGGACCTCGAACCGAACCCCACGATGTCGGCGTTCGACATGCACGTCTCGATGCTGTCGCCGTCCAGCTTGTGCCCGGCGATCGGGACGCTCGCTCTGGTGGTCGTGTGCGCCGTCATGTCGCGGACGTAGACGTCGTCGTATGCGTTGTGGTCGCCGGGGCCGAGGTTCGTCGCGCCGGAGGAGAACGCGACGTAGCGCCCGTTGGGCGACATCGACACGTCGCCGGAGTCGCCGTCCGAGAGGTCGCCCGCGGTGTTGACGCTCGCCACCGTGATCGTGCCGGTGTGACTGTCCCAGCGGAACGCGTCCGAGACGCCGTTGCCGTCGCCCGGGACGAGGTTGTCCGCCTCCGACTCGAACGCGACGTAGCGACCGTCGGCGGAGATGGTCGCGCCGAAGCTCTGGCCGTCGGGCGGCTGGCCGCCCATCCCGTGGCTGACGAGCTTGGTGGTCCCCGTCTTCCGGTTCCACCAGAAGACGGCGTCGCCCGAGCTGCCCGCGCCGCCGACGAGATTGGTCTGGCCGGACTCGTATGCGACGAACTGCCCCGTGGCCGACACGGACGGCAGCGCCGCGTTGCCGTTCGCCTCGGTGGAGCCGTGCTGGGTGACGCGCGAGGTGGTCGCCGTGGCGGCGCCCGCGCCCGGGACGCCGAGCAGGAACAGGGTGGTCGTCGCGGCGCTCGCGGCGACGAGGGCTCGCTGGAACCGCTGCACGGGATGCCTCCTGGGGAATGGTCGGCGGATGGTACTCCGCCGCGGGGGGCGCCGGGCCGCGGTCAGCCGGCGATGTCGGCGAGCTCGGCGAGGACTCGGTCGACCTCGTCGGGCGTGTTGTAGTGGCAGAAGCCGACCCGTGTGGCGCCGCCGGACTCCTCCAGGCCGAGCCGTTCCATGATCGACAGCGCGTAGTAGTTCCCGTCCCACACGAAGACGCCCCGCCGGCCGAGCTCCTCCGCGAGCGCGCGCGGATGGACGCCGTCGAGCCGCAGCGCGAACGTGGGGGTGCGCTCCGTCCAGCGGTCCGGCTCGGCGACGCCCCACAGCGTGAGCGCTGGGATCGCCGAGAGGCCCGCGAGGAACCGCCGGGAGAGCGAGCCCTCGTATGCGGTGATCGCGCGCATGCCGGCGGTCACCAGGGCGCGCAGACCGTCGCCGCCCGGCTCGCCGAACTCGGACCCCACCGAGGCCACGTACTCGACCGCGGCGACGAGTCCGGCGAGCGCCTCGTGGCTGAGCGTCCCGGTCTCCCACCGGTCGGGAAGCGCGTCGGGGGCGGGGCGGACCTTGTACGGGACCCATCGTTCCAGGAGCTCGCGGCGGCCGAACGCCGCGCCCAGGTGCGGGCCGAAGTATTTGTACGGGGAGGTGAACAGCAGGTCGACGCCGAGCGCCCGCGCGTCGATCGAGACGTGCGGCGCGAGGTGCACCCCGTCGGCGACGACCAGCGCACCCGCGCCGCGGGCCCGGTGGACGATGTCGTCGGCGGGCGTGATCGTGCCGAGGGCGTTCGAGGCCAGCGCGAACGCCACCAGCCGGGTCCGCTCGGAGAGGGCGGCGTCCAGCGAGTCGAGGTCGAGCGTGCCGTCCTCCGGGTGGACGTCGACCCGGCGGACGGAGGCGCCGGCGTCCTCGGCGGCCCGGACCCACGGCGTGACGTTCGCGTCGTGGTCGAGGACGGTGACCACGACCTCGTCGCCGGGGCCGATCGTCCGGGCGAACGACCGGGACAGGTGCAACGCGATGGTGGTCGTGTTCTGCCCGATCACGACCTCGTCGGGGTCGGCTCCGAGGAACGCCGCCGCGGACGCGTGGGCCTCCGCGAGCAGCGCGTCGGATCGTGCGCTGGTGGCGAACGCGCCGCCGAGGTTGGCGTTCCAGTTGGCGAGGTAGTCGGTCACGGCATCGATCACCGACCGCGGCACCTGGGTCCCGCCCGGGGCGTCGGCGAACACCACCGGCCGCCCGTCCTGCGTCCGGCGCAGCCCGGGGAACCTCGTCCGGACGGACGACAGGTCGACCACGCGCTCCGTGTCCATGGGCTGCGGAGCCTACCGGGAGCGGTGACGCGGCGACCGCCGCTACGCCTGGAACCGGGCCACCGCGAAGTCCGCGTCGTCGCCGATCCCCACGCGGCCGGCCACCACCGGGCGGTGCGAGGCGTCGAGCGCAACGGCGAAGCCGCCCACCCCGCCCGTCCCGAACTCGAGCTGTGCCCGGCCGCCCGAGCCGAACCCGGTGTCCTTGGCGCCTCCCGGCGTCAGCCGGAACACCCAGATGGCCTGGGGGTGGGACGCGTCCACGAACGGCCGGGTCGCGACGAACACCAGCGTGCCGTCCGTGTCGCGCACCATCTGGTCGGGATCCTCGGTGCCGCCGAAGTCCCTGAAGACCATGCCGTCGCCCCCGCCGAACGTGGTGGCGATCGAACCGTTGGCGTTCAGCAGCAGGACCCCGAGATCCGCCCCGGACGTCGCCGACACGGCGTTGCGGACGGACGCGCCGACCACGATCTTGCCGTCACCGCGCACCGCCACGCCCACCGCGTCCTCGGCGTTGCCGGGCGACATGTTCACGACGACCTTGCCGTCGGTGCTGAACGACGTGTCGAGCGTGCCGTTCGGCCGGTACTCGACCACCACGATGCGCTGCTCGTCGGCCGCCGTCTGCGACTGTCCGGCCACGAGGATGTCGCCCGAGTGAAGGATCGCAACGGACCGGCCCACGTCGAACGCCCCCGCGAAATCGGTCGTCACGCGGCCGTCGCCGCCGAACGCCGTGTCGAGCGCGCCGCCGGCCTTGTACCGGACCACCGCGATGTCGGACTGCCCGCCGCCACCGCCCAGGTGGGGCGCTCCCGACACCGCCTCGCCCACCACGACGATCTTCCCGTCGCCCTGGACCGCGACGGCGTCGGCGCTCGCCGAGAAGAACCCCGGGAACGCCGTCCGCGTCTTGCCGTCCGTGGAGAACGCCGGGTCCGGCGCGCCGCCCTTCGTGAAGCGGGCCACCGCGACGTCGGAGGAGGTGCTCGACACCGTCGACAGCCCGACGGCGACGACCTTCCCGTCGTGCTGCTGGGCCGCGGCCGTCGCCTCGTCGCCGAGCCCGGTGAAGTCGAGCGTCCGGCGCCCGTCCCCACTGAAGGAGGTGTCGGGGTCGCCGTTCGAGAGGTACCGCGCGATCCCGAAGTCCGAGTCGTCGAACGTGGACCCGGTGAGGACCTGGCCGACGGCGACGATGCGACCGTTCCCCTGGACCAGCACGCCGTCGGCCAGGTCGAAGTGCCCGGCGAAGTCGGTGCCGACGTGCCCCGAGCTCCCGAACGTCGGATCCGGGTCGCCGGAGGCGGCGACCGCCGGCGGCGCGGTGGCGAGCAGGATGGCCACGGCTGCGGCGATGACGCCGAGGGCGTGGACGCGGTTCCTCACGGTGGACCTCCTGGGGTTCCGGGGCAAGGCGTAGCGGCCAGGGTGAGGCCGGTGATGGCCCGGGTCAAGGGAAGTTGCTCGAGTCGGTGCTCCCGTGGAGCGTCCGAAGGGCACGACCGATCGGCCGGCGCCGCATCCGCCGGCGACCGCGCGTTCGTATCATCACCAAACGAGCCAAATCGGAGCGCGGGAGGGTTCGGGACGGCGACGGGGGTCGAGGAGCTCTCGGGCGGCAAGCCCGGTCGTGGGAGTCCGCCGGGAGCGGAGATCCCCGTGCTCCCCCGTGTCCCATTGCAACTCCTGCACTTCCCCGGGCTCTTCGCGGGCGTCGTGGTGGTGGCCGCGCTCCTGGTCGCGGCGACCGCGGCCGGGCCGCTGTTCCTGGCATCGGCCGGCGACCGCTCGGCGTCGCTGGAGCTCGCCTCCCTCAACGGAGCGCCGGCACTCACGGTCTCGACGTACGGCGAGCTGACCGGGGCCTTCCGGGCGAACGCCACCCGCGCGCTGGGGCGTGCGCTCGCGGGCCTCCCCGATCTCGGGCCCCTCGAGGTCACCGTGAGCGGGATCGCGGCCGGCGTCCGGACCGGCGGCGCCGCGCTCCCGGTGACGGTGATCGCCCGGCCGAGGGTCGGCCGGCACGTCGTCGTGGACGGACCCGTGGAACCGGATGGGCTGCTCGTGCCCGACTCGCTGGCGGGCCGCACCGGGGCGACCGCCGGTGGCACCCTGACGCTCGAGGCCGGGGGGACGACCCTCCGCGTCCCCGTCGCCGGCCGGTACCGGGACCTCGACCCGACCCGGCTCCCCGCCGACTGGCGCTCCACGCCGGGGATCGCCGACACGGCGCGGGGCGGCATCCTGCTCGGCACCCCGCGAACGGTCGTCGGCGCGCTGTCCGGAGTCGTGGCGACCGCGCGGTTCCAGTGGGTGGCTCCGGTCGCCACGACGGAGGTCTCGCTCCGCGACGCGCAACGCCTGGCGGCGGGGATCGAGTCGGTCCGGTCGAGGCTGGGCGTCCGCGACGCGGCTCCGGGGTCCGTGCTCGGGGGGACGGGCGGGGTGACGCCGTTCTCGGAGAGCCCCGTCGCGGGCGTGGTGGCCGAGGCGACGAAGGCGCGCGCCGAGCTGGCGGCGTCGACCCGCGCGATCTCGCTCGCCGCGGTCGTGATCGCGCTCGCCGCCGCGGCGGCCGCGGGCGTGTACGCCACGCGGCGCCGCCGGGTCCAGGCGTCGATGCTCTCTGTCCGGGGCATGGGGCCGATCGGGCAGGGGCTGCTGGCCGCCGCCGAAGCGGTCCTCCCCGTGGCCATCGGCGGCGCGGTCGGCTGGGTTGCCGTGACGGAGCTCGTGCGGGCGTTCGGGCCATCCGGCGGCATCGACCCAGTGGCTCGAACCGAGGCCCTCGGGCTCGCGATCCGCGTGTCGGCGATCGGCGTCGTGCTGTACGGCGTCGCGGCGGGGCTCGCGACGCTGGCGGACCGGGACGCGCCCCGAGGCAAGGCAGCGCGGATCGCCGGGAGGATCCCGTGGGAGCCGGTGGTCCTCGTCCTCGCAGCGGCCGCCCTGTACGAGATCCGGTCGCGGCCCGCCGCAGCGGGCGGACCGGACGTCCTGCTGCTGGCGTTTCCCTGGCTGGTCGTGGCCGGCCTCGCGGGGCTGGTCGCCCGGGGCGTCCCCCGCGCCGTCGCCGCGCTGCGCGGCCGCGTGCCACCCCGGCGCACCGCCGTCTACTTCGCCGTGCGCCGGCTGGCCTCGGCGCCGAAGACGGCGCTGGTCACGGTGACCGGAACCGCCGTCGCCGTCGGGGTGCTCGTCTACGCCGGAACACTGTCCGCGACGGTCGACCGGACCGCGGAGTCCAAGGCCGTTGCGGCGTCCGGCTCGGACCTCGCGCTCCCGATCGCGAGGCCCGTCTCGGGGCCGGTCTCGGCGGTTCCCCCTCCGGGCGCCGCGACGCGCTCGTCGACGGTGGTGGTCCGGCTGGGCACCGGCCGGCTGTCCTCCGGTGGGCCGGTCGACGTCCTCGCGGTCGACCCGGCGACGTTCGAACGGGGCGCCGAATGGGATCCGTCGTTCTCGTCGAAGCCACTTTCGGCGCTGCTCCACGACCTCACCGGCCCGACGCCGAAACGGATCCCGGCGATCGTGGCCGGCGGATCCGCACCGGCGACGGCGGGCGTCGTCGTGCAGGGGCATCCCGTGGCGGTTCGCGTCGTGGATCGCGTCGGGGCGTGGCCGGGGATGCGGGACCCGGACCGCGCGCTGGTGGTGGTCGCCCGCGACGCCATCGACCGGAAGCAGCCGCTGATGTTCGGCCTCCACTCCACGGCGGCCGAGCTGTGGGAACGGGGCGACCCCGCCGCGCTCCGATCGCGGCTCGAGGACGCGGGGACGGACACCGCTCAGGCCGTGCTGATCGGGGACGTCCGGCGGCGGCCCGACCTGCTGGCCCTCACCTGGGCGATCCAGCTCCTGCTGGCCCTGGGCATCGCGGCCGCGATCGTCGCGGTG
The DNA here is from genome assembly GCA_036557505.1 of Actinomycetota bacterium. GTDB lineage: Bacteria > Actinomycetota > UBA4738 > UBA4738 > JACQTL01 > DATBHM01. The sequence continues at coordinate 16,249 of DATBHM010000053.1, forward strand.
GTGGCCGCGGTGCTGTCCATGCAGGCCCGCCAGGAGTCCCGCGACCTCGCCTACGCGTTGGGCCGCCGGATGGGCCTCGCCGACCGGACCCACCGGCGGGCCCTCTCGCTCGAGCTGGGCACCCTGCTCGCGGTCGCGGCGGTCCTGGGGTCGGCGCTGGCGGTCGGGGCCTCGCTCCTCGTCCGCGCCCGGCTGCAGGTGGTACCAGGACTCCCCGGTCCGACCGTGTTCACGCTCCCGTGGCGCATGCTGCTGGGGATCGCGGCGGGGACCGTGGTCGTGGCGGTCGTCGGCGGATGGCTCATCCAGCGCCGGGCCCGGCGGACCAATGTGGCGGAGGTGCTCCGTGTCGCGGGCTAGCCGTTCGCAGCGCGAGATCCCCGTCGGGCTCGCCACGCCGTTCCGCATGCTCCGGTTCCCGACGGTGGCGATCGCCGTCGCGAGCGTCTGCGCGATCGCGGCGGTGACGCTCGGCGTCGGGCCGGTCCTGCTCGCCTCCGGCGGTTCGGCCGCATTCGGGGCCGGGGTCGGCGCGTTGGGCCCCGAGCGCACGGCGCTCACCGCGCTGTCGGTCACGGAGCTCCAGTCGGGGACCGCCGAGGAGATCCAACGCAAGATCGCCGACGAGACCCGGGCCCTGCCGCTCGGGCGGCCGGTGGTGACGGCGATCGGTCCGTTGGGCGAGGTCGGGCGGCTGAAGCAGCGCAAGCGCATCCCGATCCAGATCGTGACGCGGGAGGGGTTCGAGTCGCACGTCCACGTCGTGGAGGGACCGCAGGGGGACGGCGCCTGGCTCCCGCTGTCCGTCGCCAGGGCGCTCCGGGTCCATCCGGGCGCCACGATCGCGATCAACGGAGGGTTCGGGACCCGGGAGTCGACGGTGGTGGTCGCGGCCGTCTACCGCGACCTGACGCCGGCGCGCCTGCCGGACTTCTGGCAGCCCCTCGCGTCGAAGATCCTGCCGGTCACGCCGGATGCGCCCCCGCAGGCACCGTTCCTGCAGGCGAACCTCGACGAGTTCGGCAGCATCATGGCGAGCCTGCACCAGGTGGCCAAGCTGGAGCTCGACTTCCCGTTGCGCCGGACGCTCAGTCTGAGCGAGGCGGAGGACCTCTCCCGGCATCTCCGACGGCTCTCGGCCGAGGTCTCCGATCCCGGCGCACCGCTGTTCGGCTCGTTCACGTCGATCACGTCGAACCTGTCCAGCGTGGTGGACGCCGCCCGGCGGACCGTGGCCGAGACCACACAGCCGGTCCGGGCGATCTCGCTCGCCGGTGGCCTGCTGGCGCTGATCGCGGCGGTCGTGACCGGCCGGTTCATGGCGAGACGGCGTGCGGCCGAGTACGCGATGCTCTCCGCCCGGGGCGTGGGGCCGTTCCGCCTGACGGGCCGAACCGTGGTCGAGGGCGCGCTTCCGGCGATCCTGGGCGCCGCCGCCGGAAGCCTCGCGGCGATCGTGCTGGTCCGCGCGCTCGGCCCCGGGGGGAAGGTCGGACCGGAGGCTGTTCGGACGTCCGTACAGATCATCGCGGTCTCGTTCGCCGTGACGCTGGTCGCGTTCGCCGTGGCGGCCGGGCGTTCGATCAGGTCCGAGGAGGCCGAACAGCCCGGCCGCCTCCGCGAGGGCATCTCGCGGTTCCCCTGGGAGGCGGTGGCGCTGGCGCTGGCGTTCGCCTCGCTGTACGAGATCCTGACCCACCGGACGCCGCCGGCCGACGCCGAGCCCCACGTGGACCTGCTGGTGCTGCTGTTCCCGTTCCTGTTCATCGCGGGAACGGTCGGGCTGGTGGCGCGAGCCGGGCGGCGGCTGCTGCCGCGTCTGCGTGCGATCGGGGCCCGGCGGTCGGACGCGCAGTACCTGGCGTTCGCGCGGCTGGCGTCGGCACCCCGGCTGGCCCTGACGCTGGTCTCGGCTGCCGCGCTCGGGCTCGGCGTGCTGGTGTACGGCGGGGTCCTGTCCTCGTCGCTCGCCTCGACGGCGGACGAGAAGGCTGCCCTGTCCCTGGGGAGCGATGTGGTCGTGGGCGTCGGGAGCGCGCCGACGGTGCCGGGGCGGCCGTCGTTCGGCTGGACGCCGGTGGAGGTGGTCTCGCCGATCACGGTCGTGCCGGGCGGCGCGCAGGCGAACCTCATGGTCGTCGACCGGTCGTCGTTCCCGGCCGGCGCCTTCTGGGATGCGCGGTTCGACGGCCCGATCGACGGAGCCATGGCCGGCCTGGCGGCACGCGGCCCGGCCCTGCCGGTGATCGCGGTGGGCGGGCGGCTCGCGCCCGGGGCGCGCCTCGACCTGTCGCAGACGACCGTCCCGTTGGCGGTCACGCGATCGGTCCGGTACTTCCCCGGGGCGGGCGACGGAACGCTGACGCTCGTCGCCGACCGGGCGGCGGTGGCCCGGACCGTCGACGTCGACCTCCAGACGCTCGGGCACCGCTACGAGCTGTGGGCGAAGGGCGATCCGAGCAGGATCCTGCCCGCGCTCACCGCCCTGGGGTTCCCGGCCGGGTTCGCCGAGACCTCCGCGGAGGTCCGGACCTCGCCGGCGTTCCTCGCGCTCGACTGGACGTTCGGTCTCCTCGAGGCGTTGGGGGTGCTCGCCGGGATCGTGGCCGGCATCGCCACGATCCTGTACCTCCAGGCCCGTCAGCGGAGCCGGGAGGTCTCGTACGCCCTGGCCCGCCGCATGGGGCTGGGCCGCCGTGCCCATCGTCGTTCCGTCTTCGTGGAGACGGGCTGCATGCTGGTCGTCGCGTTCGTCCTGGGAACCGTGTTCGCGGTCCTGGCGGCGGCGCTCGTGCACGGCCGGCTCGATCCCATCCCCGGCCTGCCGCCGGGCCCGCTGCTGCGGGTGCCGCTGGGCGCCGTGGCGACGACCGCGGTGGTCACCGTGGTGGTGGCCGCGATCGGCGCCTGGCGGGTGCAGGCCGTCGCGGATCGAGCGAGGGTCGGGGAGGTGATGCGTCTTGCCTGAGGCAGCCGTCGGGGACGCCGCGGTCTGTCGCGGCGTCGTGAAGATCTACTGGGCCGCGACCGGGGACGTCTACGCGTTGAAGGGCATCGACGCGGCGTTCCCGGGCGCCGCCATCACGGCCGTGGTCGGGCCCTCCGGGTCGGGGAAGTCCTCGCTGCTCCGGCTGCTGGCCTGCATCGACCGGCCCACGGCCGGGCAGGTCACCGTCGGCGGCGAGGATGTCTCGTCGCTCCGGCCGCGGCGCCGGCGACGGGTCCGCCGCCGAATGATCGGCTACGTGTTCCAGCGGCCGGCCGACAACCTGGTCCCGTTCCTGTCGGCGCGCCAGCACCTGGAGGTCGCGGCGAAGCTCCGCGGGGTCCGTTCGCGATCCTCCCGCGACCACCTGCTCGAGGTGCTGGGCATCGAACACCGGGCGTTCCACCGGCCGCACCAGCTGTCGGGCGGGGAACAGCAGCGGCTGGCGTTCGCCTCGGCGGTCGTGGGCAAGCCCGCGCTGGTCGTTGCCGACGAGCCCACGGCGGAACTGGACAGCGAGTCCGCCCGGGCCCTGATGGAGACCGTGCAGCGTCTGCGGGACGAGGGGATCGCGTTCGTCATCTCCACCCACGACCCGCTGGCGGTGGAGATGGCCGACCGGACGCTGTACCTCCGGCACGGCGCGCTCGAGGCGGAGACCGCCGACCGCCGGACGCTCGCCGTGATCGACGACTCCAACCGGATCCAGCTCCCGCCGGGCGCCGGGAACCTGTTCCCCGACCGCCGGGCGGTGGTCGAGCTCCACGAGGGGGGCGTGTGGATCGCCCCGCCGTGAGCCCCCGCGACGACGCGGCGTGGCGCCGCGACGCGCCGACCCGGCCGGAGGGGCCGGTCCTCGTCGACGTGCACGAGGTGCACAAGTCGTACCGGCGGGGGGCCGAGACCGTGCATGCCCTGCGCGGGGTGTCGTTCCGACTGCGG
>DATBHM010000054.1:0-7428 GCA_036557505.1 Actinomycetota bacterium
GGCGGGACGTCGCTCCAGCGGGCGTCGAACTCCCGCGGCTGGACCGAGTCCGCGTGGAGCGGCGCCGGCAGCGGGTGTTCCGCCTACGAGGCAAAGCCGTCCTGGCAGACCGACGGCGGGTGCGCCCGCCGGACGGTGGCCGACGTCTCGGCGGTCGCGGATCCCAACACGGGCGTCGCGGTGTACGACACCGACTGCACAGGGATCAACAAGCTGGTGGGCAACTGCTTCAGCGGGTGGGGCGTCGTCGGGGGGACCAGCGTGAGCTCCCCGATCATCGGCGCCGTGTACGCCCTCGCCGGCAACGCCGCCTCGGTGACCTCCGGCTCGTACCCGTACTCGCACACGTCCGCGCTCAACGACGTGACGACCGGGAGCAACGGCTCGTGCAGCGGGAGCTACCTGTGCACCGCCGGACCCGGCTACGACGGCCCGACCGGGCTCGGGACGCCCAGCGGCACCGGAGCGTTCTAGCCGCGACGACGGCCATGAGGGACGGCCCCGCCGGCCTCCGCCGCCGGCGGGACCGTCCGCCTACAGACGGGCGGGGCCGCGCGATCAGGAGTGCAGGAACGCCCAGTTGATGACCGCGTACGCGGCCGCGGTGGCGGCCACGACCGGCGCCGCGGCCGCGAGCCCGATGGCGCGTTCGCGGGTCGACCGGCCGAGCGCGACAGGGAGGGCGACGCCGATGGCGACCATCGTCCATCCGGCCGCTCCGCCGCCCCCGGCGTGGAGCCGTGCGGCTCCCTCCGCGAGGAACGCCCCGCCCAGGAGCCCCAGCGCGGCGCACGACCGCCACCCGCGCCGCCGGCGCCACCACCGGCCGGCAAGGCCGTACACGGGCCCGCCCACCAGCGCCGTGGCGATCCAGACGGCCACCGAGTGCGCGTTCGCCGCCGCCCCTTCCACCACCAGCGGGACCGGGGCGTAGTAGCCGACGACCGCCGCGACGAGCAGGGCGGCCCCCGCCACCGCGGCGCCCGCGTCCGAGCGCATCAGCGAGCCCGCGACGAACGCCGGCAGCAGCCAGACGGCGCCCGAGTTCACGATGGCGAGCCACGCCCCGTGCAGCCACCGCTGGCCGAGCAGCGTCAGGAGCCCGAGGGCCAGCCCGGCTCCGAGGACCGCCGCGGCGGCGAGGAACGGGAGACCGGGCCGGCGATCGCTTCGGGGGTGCACCGCACCACCCGCCGGGGTCCTCGTCGACATCGCCCCCGAGTATCCGGGGTGGGGGCGTCCGGGCGCGGCGACCGGCGTTGCATTCCCGTGGCGTTCCTCGCACGCCGCGCCGATGGCGATAGCCTGCGCCCGCAATGGGCGCGCGGGTGGGGGAGAAGGCGCCGGGCGCGACCTCGCACCGGCCCGGGTCGTGGGGTGTGCTCGGGTCGTACGTCGCTCTGGTCGCCTCGAGCCACGTCCTGTGGATCTCGTTCGCCTCCGTGACGGCCAAGGCGGCGCACGTGTTCCACACGACCGACACCTCGATCGGGCTGCTCGTGTCGGTCGGGCCCCTGTGTTCAGCGCTGCTGTCGATCCCCGCCGGGCTGGTGGCCGACCGCCACGGCTACCGGTCGCCCCTGCTGTGGGCCGGGCTGGCGACGTTCGTGTTCGCGGCCGTCCGGCCGCTCGCCGGGAATCTCGCGGTCCTGCTGCTCCTCACGATCGGGTTGCTGCTGCCGCAGCCGTTCCTCATCAACGCGGTCGCCGACCTGGTGAACCGCCACTTCCCGGAGGACGAGGCGGCCACGGCGACGGGGGTGGGCACGATGGCCATCTTCCTGGGGATCACGATCGGGCTGGTGGCGACGCCGCCGCTCGTGGATGCGTTGGGCATGCGGGGAACGCAGTTCGTGTACGCGGGCCTCGCGCTGGTCACGCTGCTGGTCTTCTGGCGGATGGCGCCCCGCGCGGTCCCGGAGCGCCTGGTGTCGCCGGAGGAGTTGAGCGTCCGGCAGGCCCTCCGGCGGGTGCTGCGATCGAGGACCCAGTGGAAGCTGTCGGTCGCGCTGTTTCTGGGGTTCGGGTTCTACCTGGGGATCACGTCGTGGCTCGAGGAGATCCTGAAGCCGCGAGGGATCGACGACACCGGCGCGGGGCTGGTGGCGGGGATGATCACGATCGCCGGGGTGGTCGGGTCCGTGGCACTTGGGGCGGCGAGCGACCGCATCCGCCGGCGGACGCCGTTCCTGATCGCCGCCGGCGTCGTGGCCGCGCCGACGCTGTGGCTGCTCGGGCACGTCGGGTCGATGGCGGCGCTGCTGGTGGTGGCGTTCGCGCTCGGGTTCTTCCTCCTCCCCGCGCTGCCGATCGCCATCGCGGTGGCGTCGGAGGACCCCTCGCTGGGCACGCAGGTCGGGAGCACGGCGGTCGGGGTGATGCTCCTGGCGGGGAACCTCGGGGGCGCCGTGGTCGTGGCGGTCATGGGCGCCCTGAAATCCGCCCAGGGATCGTTCTCGGGAGCAATCGCCGTGGTCACCGTGCTGGCGGTGGTGACGGCGGTGATCGCCGCCACGGTGCCCGATCCCCTGCGCCGGGAGGCCCGGACCGCATGAGCGCGCCCGCGCAGGCCGCCCCGCACGTGCTCGCGATCGACCTCGGGACCTCCGGGCTGAAGCTCGCGCTGGTGACCACCGAGGGCCGGATCGTGGGCCGGGCGGTCGAGCCGTTCGCGATCCACGTGGTGCCGGGCGGCGGCGCCGAGCAGGACCCGGACGCGTGGTGGGGAGGCGTGGTGCGCGCCACCCGCCGGGTCCTGCACGAGACCGGGGTGGACCCCCGATCGGTCGTCGGCGCGGCCTGCAGCTCCCAATGGTCGGGGACGGTCGCCGTCGACCGGGAGGGTCGGCCCCTGTGCCGGGCCATCATCTGGATGGACTCCCGCGGCGCGCCGCAGATCGCGCGGGCGGTCAGGGGGTTCCCCATGGTCGAGGGATACGGGCTCCGCAAGCTCGTGGCGTGGATCCGCAAGACCGGAGGCGCCCCCGGGCACTCGGGGAAGGACCCGATCGCGCACATCCTGTTCCTGCGCGACGAACACCCGGAGGTCTACGAGCGCACCTGGATGTTCCTGGAACCGCGGGACTGGATCAACTACCGGTTGTCCGGCCGGATGGCGACGACCGCCGACGCGATCACGCTGCACTGGGTGGCCGACTCCCGGGACATCGGCGCCGTCCGGTACGACGCCGGACTGCTGCGGATGTCGGGACTCGACCGGGACCGGCTGCCCGACATCGAACCGGCCGCGTCGGTGCTCGGACCCCTCACGCCGGCCGCCGCCGGGGAGCTCGGGCTCCGCCAGTCGGTGCAGGTGGTGAGCGGCGCGCCCGACACCATGGCCGCCGCGATCGGCGCCGGCGCGGTCCGTCCCTACGCCGCCCACCTGTGCATCGGTACGTCGTCATGGCTGTCGTGCCACGTCCCGAACAAGAAGACCGACCTGTTCCACAACATGGCGTCGCTGCCCTCGGCCGTTCCCGGCCGGTATCTGCTGTCGAACGAACAGGAATCGGCCGGGGTGTGCCTGACCCTGTTGCGCGAGCGCATCCTCACGGCGCCCGGCGCGGAGCCGCCCTCGTACGACGAGCTGTTCGCGGCGGCCTCGTCGGTGCCGGCCGGGAGCGGCGGCCTGATCTTCACCCCCTGGCTGAACGGCGAACGCACGCCGGTCGACGACCGATCGGTGCGCGGCGGGTTCGCCAACCAGTCCCTCGCCACCTCGAGGGCGCATCTCGTCCGCGCGGTGCTCGAGGGGGTGGCGTTCAACTCGAGGTGGCTGCAGGTGTACGTGGAGCGGTTCGTGAAGCGGCCGCTCGACGCGATCACGATGGTCGGGGGCGGCGCCCGGTCCGACCTGTGGTGCCGGATCCACGCGGACGTCCTCGGCCACCCGATCCGCCAGGCCGCCGACCCCGTGATGGCGAACGCCCGGGGGGCCGCGCTGCAGGCATCGGTCGCGCTCGGCCACCTGACGTGGGACGACGTGCCCGACCGGGTGCCGGTGGCGCAGACGTTCGACCCCGACCCGGCCAACGCCGCCGTCTACGAGCCGATGTTCGCGGAGTTCGTCAACCTGTACCGCAGCAACCGGAAGATCCACGCGCGGCTGAACGCCGGCCGCTGAGACACGGAGAACTGCCCATGGACATGGCCCGGATTGCGGCCAAGCTCAGCCGGCTGAACCCACACGTCGCGGCGGCGGCGGAACGCGTGGCTCGTCGCGTTCCCGCGCTCCGCGACCGCATCGAACGCGAGTACGACCGCATGCTGGCGGGGATGGAACGGGAGGTGAAGCCGTACCGAGGGGAGGCCGCCACGTTCGCGAGCCTCCCGGCGACGGGCCTGTCCCGCGAGGAGGTGCTGGCGGAGGTCTCCTCGCTCGCGGGCCGGGAGCGGCCCCGGTGGCACGACGGATTCGCCTCCGGCGCCGTGTACCAGGGCGACGACTCGCACGTGGGGTTCCTCAATTCCGTGTACGCGGCGACGTCACAGCTGAACCCCCTGCACGCCGACCTGTGGCCGAGCGGCGCGAAGTACGAGGCCGAGATCGTGTCCATGACCGCCACGATGCTGGGAGGCGGTTCGGAGGGCGACGTCGTCGGAACGGTCACGTCGGGGGGCACCGAGAGCATCCTGCTCGCGATGAAGACGTACCGCGACCGGGCCACGGCCGCCCGGAGGTGGTGGGGCTCGTCACGCCCGGCGATCGTGGCGCCGTCGACCGCCCACGTGGCCTTCGACAAGGCCGCGCGGTACTTCGGCATGCGGATGGTCCGGGTCCCGGTCGGTCGCGACTTCCGGGCCGACGTCTCGGCGACGACGGCTGCGCTCACGAAGGACGCGGTGGTCGTCGTCGGGTCGGCGCCGTCGTTTGCTCACGGCGCGATCGACCCGATCCATCAGCTCGCCGAGCTGGCCCGGTCCCGGGGGATCGGGTTCCACACGGACGCCTGCCTGGGCGGCTTCGTGCTGCCGTGGGCGGAACGCCTGGGATATCCGGTGCCGCCGTTCGACTTCCGGGTGCAGGGCGTGACGTCGATGTCGGCCGACACGCACAAGTTCGGGTACGCGGCGAAGGGAACGTCGGTGGTCCTGTACCGGGGCGTGGACCTCCGCCGGTTCCAGTACTTCACGGCGACGGAGTGGCCGGGCGGGCTGTACTTCTCGCCGACGCTCGCCGGCAGCAGGCCGGGCGCGCTGTCGGCGGCGTGCTGGGCGGCGATGGTGGCGACGGGGGAGGACGGCTACCTCGAGTCGACCCGCCGGATCCTCGAGACGGCGACGACGATCCGCGAGGGCATCGAGGCGATCCCCGAGCTGTGGGTGCTCGGCGACCCGCTGTTCGTGATCGCCTTCGCCTCCGACGCCGTGGACGTGTACCGGGTCCTGGACGCGATGGCCTCCCGGGGCTGGAGCCTGAACGGGCTCCACAAGCCGCCGGCCGTTCACATCTGCGTGACGCTCCGCCACACGGAGCCCGGCGTCGCGGAGCGGTTCCTCGCGGATCTCCGGGCCGCGGTCAGGGAGGCGCGCGACCATCCTGCGACGGGCGACGGTATGGCCCCGGTCTACGGTCTCGCGGGCACCAGTCCCTTCCGGGGCATGGTCGACGACCTGCTGCGACGCTACGTCGACCTGCTGTACAGGCCCTGAATCAGGCGCCGCACACCCGTCGGGCGTAATCGAGGAGCGCCGGGACCCCGACGTCGAGCAGGGCGAAGAACGGATCGTCCGTCGTGCCGGCCAGGTGTCGGTTGTACGAGGCCTCGAGCAGGATGGCGAGCTTCCACACGGCGAGCGTCACGTAGAACCGGACGTCGCGCATCGAGCGGCCGGTGCGCGAGCCGTACCGCTCGACCACCTCGTCGCGGGTGGGCATCCCGGCGGCGCGGTACACCACGCCGGACAGCGTCTCGCGCCACGGCTCGTCGCCGGCCTCCACCCAGAACGACAGGAGGTACCCGAGGTCCGCGAGCGGGTCGCCGACCGTGGCCATCTCCCAGTCGAGGATCGCGTTGACCCGCGGAGGGTCGCCCGGCACAGACAGCACGTTGTCGAGCTTGTAGTCACCGTGGACAACGGTGGGGCGTTGGGTGTCATCCGGCAGGTTCGCCTCGAGCCAGTCCCGAACCACGTCGTAGTCCGGGAGGTCGCGCGCCGTGGCGCCGCGTTCGGCGGCGCCCGCCTGGATCCCCTCCCGCTGCCCCCGCCACCGCCGGACCTGCCGTGCCAGGTAGCCCGACGGCTTGCCGATGCCCGCCTCGATCAACGGCGCCGGATCGGTCGAGTGCAGCTCGGCCAGGGCGTCCACGAGGTCGAACGCCAGCGCCCTGCGCCGCGGGGGGTCGCGTTCGTCGTCGGCCAGCCACGCCGGGAGCCGTTCGCGGATGACCTCGCCGCCGGCCCGTTCCATCAGGTAGAAGGGCGCCCCGATCACGCCGTCGTCCTCGCACGCCGTCGTCACGGCCGGCACCCGGGCCGGCGAACCCGTCCGGGCCAGCAGATCCAGCACCCGGAACTCGCGCAGGACGTCGTGCGCGGTCGGCAGCAACGGCCCCCGCGGCGGCCGGCGGAGGATCCACTCGCGGCCGTCCCGGCGAACGACGAACGTCAGGTTCGAATGGCCCTCGCGGAGGCGGTCGACCTCGATCGCGCCGCGGCCGGGGAGACGTGGCGCTGCCCACGCCGTGAACCGCTCGAGGTCGACGAGCGGCCGGTCGTCCGGGGTCACGACGTCCCGAGGTAGGGCGCGAGCTCGGCCCGCGCGACGCTCCGGATGTGCACCTCGTCCGGACCGTCCGCGAGCCGCAGGGTTCGCATGAACGCGTACGCGGCGGCCAGTGGGGTGTCGTCGCCGACCCCGGCGCCGCCGTGGACCTGGATGGCCCGGTCGATCACCTGCAGGGCCACTCGCGGCGCCACCACCTTGATCGCCGCGATCTCCGACCGGGCCTCGCGCGATCCGGTCCCGTGCTTGTCGATCATCCACGCGGCCTTCAGCGTGAGCAGACGGGCCTGGTCGATGGCCATCCTGGACTCGGCCACCCATTCCTGGATCACGCCCTGCCGCGCGAGCTCCTTGCCGAACGCCACCCGGGACGCTGCCCGCTCGCACATCGCCTCGAGCGCCCGTTCGGCGAGCCCGATCGCCCGCATGCAGTGGTGGATGCGCCCGGGGCCGAGCCGGGCCTGCGCGATGAGGAACCCGCTTCCCTCCACCCCGATGAGGTTCTCCACGGGAACCCGGACGTCCGTGAGCGTGATCTCACAGTGACCGTGCTGGTCCCGATAGCCGAACACCGGCAGGGCGCGGACGACCTCGACCCCGGGCGTGTCCATCGGCACCAGCACCATCGACTGTTGCTCGTAGACGTTCGCGTCGGGGTTCGTCTTGCCCATGAGGATCATCACGCGGCACCGGGGGTC
>DATBHM010000055.1:0-3575 GCA_036557505.1 Actinomycetota bacterium
CTCATCGCAGTCCCTCCGGGCGGAGCTCCCGATCGAGCTTCGCCGCGATCTCGGCCGTCACCTCGACGACGGCATCCACGTCACGGGCCTCCGTTCGGAAATTCACCAGACACGACCGCAGCACGAACCGGCCCTCCACCATGGCGTTCGAGTAGAACACGCGCCCGTCGAGCTGGATCTCGGTCATGATCCGCTGGTTCAACAGGTCGAGGTAGGCCTCCCGCCGGGCCGGCGGATCGGGCGGCAGGTCGACCGGCACGTACCGGAAGCACGTGATGGACAGACCGACCGGGCAGACCAGCTCGAAGTCGTCCCGCGCGTCCACCAGCTCGCCGAGGTACCGGGCGAGCGCGGCGTCGTGCGAGATGCGCGCGGCGAAGGCCCGCCGCCCGAACGCCAGCAGCGACAGCCAGATCTTCAGCGACTGGAACCCCCTGCTGAACTGCGGCCCGAACACTCCGAGATCCATGCCGTGCCCGGTTCGTTCCTTGTCCTCGTGGACGTAGGTCGGCAGGACGCCGAACGAGTCCACCAGCCAGAACAGGTCGCGAACCACCACGCACCCGGCCGAGTGCGGCGCGTACAGCCACTTGTGCGGGTCGAACGCGATCGAGTGGGCCCGTTCGATGCCGGCGAACAGCGGCCGGAGGTCGTCGGTCAGGACTGCGGGACCCCCGTACGCGGCGTCGACGTGCATCCACAGCCCCTCGCGATCGCAGACGTCGGCGATCGCCTCGAGCGGGTCGATCGCCCCTGTGCCGACCGTCCCCGCGCTTGCCACGACGGCGAACGGCCGGACGCCCGCTTCGCGGTCCCGCCCGATCGCGTCGGCGAGCGCGTCCGCCCGCATGCGCAGCCGGTCGTCGACGGCGACCCTCCGCACGGCGTCCGTCCCCAGCCCCAGCATGTCGGCGGCGCGGTCGGTGACGACGTGGACCTCCGCGCTGCCGTAGATCGCGGCCGGCCCCCCGCCCGCCACGCCCTGCTGGCGGACCTGCAGCCCGAGCTTCCGGTCCCGCGCCACCTTCAGCGCGACGAAGTTCGCCATGGCGCCGCCCGACACCAGCAGGCCGCCGGCCCCCTGCGGCAGGCCGAACTGCCCGGCGAACCACCGCATGAGGTGCAGCTCGATCTCGGTCGCTCCCGGCGCCAGGCGCCACGAGCCGACGTTCTGGTTCAGGCCGGCGGCGAGCAGCTCGGCCGCCACGGCCGGCGCCGTCCCCGGACCGCTGATGTATGCGAGATACCGCGGATGGCCCGGGGCGGTCGACCATCGGAACGTCAGCTCGCGCAGGTAGGCCTCGAGGTCGCTCTCGGAGGTCGGCTCGTCGGGAATCGGGAGCGCCACGGCAGCACGGACCTCGTCCTCGGTGGCGTGCGGCGCCACGGGCAGGTGGGGGAGGCGTTCGAGGTATTCGGTCCACAGGTCGAGCGCGCGCTCCGCGAACGCCCGCGCGCGGGCCGGGTCCCAGTCGAGGTCGGTGAGCGGCGGGGGCGGCTCGGGGCGCTCGGCGGTCACTTCGTCCCGGCCAGCCTGAAGGTCTCGACCCGATGGGCCCGCCGGAAGAAGTCGCGACCGAAGGCGTTCATCATCCCCTCGACCTGGCTCTCGTGGGCGTCGATGGCGAGGAGCTTCTGCTCGAGCTCGTCGTCGTCCAGCTCGTACACGATGGCCAGCTCCGAGCGCGGCGCCACCGGCGGTGTGTCGTCGGACATGAAGACGTTGAAGCGGTTCATGACCGGGACGAACTCCGCCGCCCATTCGGGGGTCATGCACGCGTAGTAGAGCCTCGCGCCGGGCTTCGCCGCCCGTTGGAAGGCCTCGGTGGCCCAGGCACAGGTCCGCTTGTGGTCGGGGTGGTCGGTCATCCCGTCCGGGCCGAACGACAGTACGGTGTCGGGGTCGACCTCGCGCAGGATGGCCTCCACCTTGTCCGTGGCCTCCTCCTGGTCGACGTCCGCGCACGTGCCGTCGTAGTAGTCCAGCCACCGGTGGTCGGTCACGCCCAGGATCTCGAGCGACCGCATGAGCTCGGCGTCGCGGATCTTCCCCATGGTGGCCGTGGGCCACCGCTCCTCGTCCCAGGAGCCCTCCTCGCCCCGAGTGGCGGTCACGCAGGTCACCCGGCGGCCCTCACGGACGCCGCGGGCCATGAGCGCAGCCGATAGATAGGTCTCGTCGTCCGGGTGGGCCCAGACCCCCAGGATCGTGCCGAGGTCGGGCGTGGTGGGTTCGTCGGTCATGGCTCCCCTCTTCTGTGACGGCCCCGGATTCTGCCGGAATCCGGAACTCGTGTCGTCAGGCGTCCAGCAGTCGTTCGACGACCGAGCGGAGCTCCTCCGGCGAGAACGCCGTCGTGGCGTCCCCCGTCTCGAGCTCCGCGCGCGCGGTCCCCGGCGCGCCGGTGTCGAAGAAATGGCCGAACGTCCAGATGCCCTCCTCGCGCGCGATCCGGACCGCCGAGCGACGGAGCACCTCCACGGGCCGGGCGAACACCAGGTGCATCATCGTGGTCTGCGGCGGGTCGGGGACGACGTCCACCCCCTCGAGCCCGCGCAAGGCGTCGGCGATGGCGAGCGCGTGCCGGCGGTACACCTCGATGCGCGGCAGGCGGATCCGCAGCACGTTGCGCGCCGACGCGGCGTTCGGCCACATCCCGTACAGCGTCCCGCCGTGGCGGCGCCGCCACACCCGGGCCCGGGCGACGACGTCGTCGGGCCCGGCCAGGCAGGCGCCGGGCAGCCCGCCGAGCTGCTTGTAGAAGGACACGTACACGGTGTCGAACGGCTCGGCGATCTCCCCCATCGACCGTGCGTAGAAGTCCTCGCATCCCCACAGGCGCGCGCCGTCCATGTGCAGGGCCGCTCCCCGCTCGTGCGCCCACGCGGCCTGCGCGACGAGGTCGTCCCAGTCCGGGAGCTGTCCGCCGAGGTCCCGCTGGGGGAGCTCGAGCAGGAGGGCGGCGGGCGGCTCGGCGATGCCGTCGAGGTCGGCCGGGGTGAGCACGCGCTCGCGTTCACCGACCGGGACGCCGTGGAGGCCGTGGAGGCGCTCGTAGCCGCGTTCCTCGTGGCTGTCGAGGTGGCAGCACGGGTGGAACACGATCGTGCGGCGCCCGGTGCGGTCGGCGTGGACGCGGAGCGCGATCTGCTGCGCCATGGTCCCGCTCGGCATGAAGACGGCCGCGGGCTTGCCGAGCAGGCGCGCCACCTCGGCCTCGAGCTCGGCCACCACGCCGCCGTCCCCGTACGTGTCGGGGTCGGTGTCCCGTGGGATCTCGTCCAAGTAGCTCGCCGCGTCGCGGCTCCCGTGCCACGCGAGCGCACGGGCGCACGAACGGCGAAGCGCGAGCAGCTCCTCGGGCGTCGGCTCGTCGTTCGTCGCGTCGCTCACGAACTCACGCCTCCTTTCGGCATGGGCAGAGCCCACACCCGGTCGCGGCACGCCTGCGTGAATCCCATCCGCTCGTACACGCCGTACCCGAGCTCCGACGCGCCCAGCACGGCGACCTCGTACCCCCGCTCGCGCCCCTCGGCGGCCGCGGCCGCTGTGAGCGCGGCCCCGATCCCCCGGC
>DATBHM010000056.1:0-1820 GCA_036557505.1 Actinomycetota bacterium
TCGCCGTCGGTGCGGACGACGGCCGCGCCGGCGGCCTCCGCCGCCGTGGCCTGGTGCGGATACTTCGCGAGCGCGACGACATCGGCGCCGGGCTCCAGGGCCCGGAGCGCCGCGATCGTGGTCAGCCCGATGATGCCGGCCCCCACCACCAGAACCGGCGAACGGACCGGCTCCATGAGCGCCGCGTGGACCGCGACGGCCGCCGGTTCGAACAGGAGGGCCCGTTCGTCCTCGAGCGCGTCGGGGACCTCGAACACGTTCGAACGCGGCGCGATCAGCTCGTCGGACCACCCGCCGCCGACGGTGTCGGCGAATCCGATCACGCCGCCCGCGTCCTCGCCGAACCGGCGGCAGTTCTCCGGGCGGTGGCCGGCGCACGGCGGACAGAGGTCCTCCCGGCCCAGGGCCTCGCACCCCAGGATCGCGTCGACGACGACCCGCCTGCCGTCCTCGTCGTCAGCCAGGATCTCGTGGCCGAGCGTCGAGGGCACGTCGACGAACGGAGCGAAGAACAGGCTCGACTCGAACCGCAGCAGCGACACGTCGGTGCCGCAGATCCCGGCCAGGCGGGGCCGGAGCCGAACCCACTCCCCTCGGGCGGGGGGCGTCGGCGCGTCGACGTCCTGCAGTGACAGCGGCGGCTCGGCCGTGAGGTCGAGCCGGAGCGCCCTCACGACCCGGCGTCGGACGCCACGGCGAACCCCTCCGCGGCGAACGTGTCGCGCAGCCCCTGCTCGAGGCCGCGGGGATCCCATCCCAGCTCCACCGCCGCCTTGTCGGCCCTCGCCCAGTACGTCACGCCCTCGGAGGCCCGGATCAGCTCCCGGAGGTTCGGCTCGAGACCCATGGCCCGCCCCACGAGCGGTCCGAACGGGATGGCCAGCTTGATCAGCCTCGGGGGCAGGTTCCCTCGCGGGGGCCGCTGCCCGGCGAGCTTCGTCACCTCGCCGGCGATCTGCAGCTGGGTCATGGCCGGCCCCGCCAGGACGTAGAACTCGCCCGGCCGGCCACGATCGTGGGCGGTGACGATGCCCGCGGCGATGTCGTCCACGTGCGCCACCGTGATGCCGAGATCGCCGAACGGCGCCCACCTCATCCGGCCCCTCCGGGCCATGTCGATGAGGGTCCCCATGGCCGAATGGTCCCTCGGCCCGTACACACCACCCGGCGCCGCGATGATCACGGGGTCACCGGCGGCGATGAACTCCTCCGCCACCAGGTGCGCGCGGTACTTCGTCTCGTCGTAGCAGGAGAGGAACCCCGTGGACTCGTCGCGACGGAACGTCTCGTCGACGAGCCGGCCGTGGGTGTTCCCGAACACGCCCACGGTGCTGACGTACACCGTCCGGGCTATCCCGGCGTCGCGGGCGGCCTGCAGCACCGTGCGCGTTCCGTCGACGTTCGACGCGCGCATCTGGTCGCAGTCCTCCTTCGTCACGCCGACCCGGTAGTCGCCGGCGACGTGGAAGACCGCGTCGGCCCCCTCCATGCCCCGGGCGATCGCGTCCGCATCGCCGAGCCCGCCCCGGACCAGCTCGCACCCGAGGTCCCGGAGGGCGTCCGCCCGGGTGGGGTCCCGGACCAGGCAGACGACCCCGTCGCCCCGGCCGCGGAGGATCGCGGCGACCCTCCCGCCGATGAACCCCGTCGCTCCGGAGACGAAGGCGCGCACCGGACTACCCCTGCATCTTCGCGATCACCGCGTCCGCGACCTGGGAGGTCCCGACCGCGGTGGGGTCGTCGCGCGTGGGCTTCATGTCGTACGTGACGTCCTTCCCCTCAGCGATGACCGCGGCGATCGCCCCCTCCAGCCGGTCGGC
>DATBHM010000057.1:0-7180 GCA_036557505.1 Actinomycetota bacterium
CCGGAACGGGTCCTGAACGAGAACCATTCTTCGTGCGTTCACGCGTCGCATCGAGCGGCGACCGTTGCCGGCCATCTTCCACTGCGAGCTTCGTGTTCGTTCTCGTCGATCGTCGCCCTGGGGGCGGGGCGGGGAAGGAGCAGCTCGTGAGGAGATGGCGCAAGCCGGCACGGCTCGGGGCCGTGACCGCCGGCCTGGCGATGGTCGCGATGTTCGGGCTCTCACCGGTCGGTCAAGCATCCGGCGGCCCCGGGCCGGCCGCGGAGACGCCGGCGTCGGGGTGCCAGATCGGCTCGAACCCGGCCGTCAGCGGCGTGAAGCACCTGATCTACATCCAGTTCGACAACGTGCACTTCCGGCGCGACAACCCCGACGTCGCGTCCGACCTCGAGCAGATGCCGCACCTGCTGAACTTCCTCGAGGGCAACGGCACCCTGTTCACCAACGACCACACGATCCTCATCTCGCACACCGCGGGTGGGATCCTGAGCTCGCTGACGGGGCTGTACCCGGACCGCACGGGCCAGACGGTCACGAACAGCTACGACTACTACCCGTCGAACAAGATCCCGACGTTCACGTCGTCGTTCAAGTACTGGACTGCGCCCGTGGACCCGGTCAACGACACCCTGCCGAACATGATCACGGACGGGCAGAAGAACACGCCCGCGCCGTGGGTGCCGTTCACCCGGGCAGGCTGTGACGTGGGCGGCGTCGGGACGGCCAACATCGAGCTCGAGAACAACTCGACGGCGGCGACCGGCGACATCACCCGCGTGTTCGGCGACGGCTCGCCCGAGTGGAACGAGACCGTTGCCAACCCGCAGCTCGGCCAGACCGACTTCGTCGGCATCGCCATCCACTGTTCGCAGGACCCGTCGAGCGTGTGCGACAACAACCCGAACGCGCACCCCGATCCGCTCCCCGACGAGCCGGGCGGCTACAACGGGTTCAACGCGCTGTACGGCGCGAAGTACGTCGACCCCGCCGTCACCGGCGGCCAGGCGTGCGTGAACGACACGAGCGGCCACGCGATCACCGACCCCGACGGGTACTGCGGCTTCCCGGGGTTCGACGGCATGTTCGCCAAGAACACGCTCGGCTACGTCGCACAGATGCAGGAGAACGGCGTCCCGGTCACGTACGGCTACATCTCCGACGTGCACGACCTCCACGCGCCGAACGCCAGCACGGACTCCTACATCAGCAACGCCACCGGCCCGGACGAGATCGGGCACATGCAGCAGCTGCACGACTACGACATCGCGTTCAAGAACTTCTTCAAGAACCTGAACCAGCACGGCATCAACAAGAAGAACACCGAGTTCGTGATCACGGTCGACGAGGGCGACCACTTCGCCGGCGGGATCGGCACGCCGGTCCAGGGTCAGCCGTGGCTGACGTACACGCACGCCACGTGCACCAACCTCATGACATGCCCCGACAACCAGCTCGGTGAGGTCAACGCCAACCTCAAGGCGCTGGTGATGGCCCAGGATCCGTCGGCGACGCAGTCGTTCGACATCCACTTCGACGATGCGCCGACCGTTTACGTCAACGGCCAGCCGGACCGGACGGACCCAACCGTTCGCGAGCTGGAACAGGCCGTGGGCGGGTTGACGTCGGTGGATCCCTACGTTCGGAGCGGCGGTGTCCCGCAGACGGTGCCCATGACCGCGGCCATGGCGGACACCGTGGAGGAACACACCCTGCACATGGTCAATACCGACCCCAACCGCACGCCGACATTCACGTTGTTCGGGAACGCCGACTTCTTCTTCACGACGTCGAACCCGTGCAGCAACGTGTCCGAGTGCGTGGTCACCGGGTTCGCATGGAACCACGGTGACGTGCAGGACGAGATCGCGAACACCTGGGCCGGCTTCGTCGGCCCCGGCGTCGCACACAACGGCATCGACTCGAGCACCTGGACGGACCACACGAACGTCCGCTCGACGTACCTGTCGCTCCTCGGGTTGCAGGACGACTACGTCCACGACGGGCACGTCATCGTCCAGGCTCTCTCCAGGAAGGCGATGCCGTCGGCACTCGCGCCGAGCTACATCGCGGACCTCGAGAACGCCTACGAGCAGGTGAACGCGTCCTTCGGGCAGTTCGCCCACGACACGCTCACCGCGTCGACGAAGGCACTCGAGACCACGGACGACACGAAGTACACCAGCATCGAGAACACGATCAGCGACCTCACGGACCAACGCGACACGCTGGCCACGGCGATCAAGGACGCGCTGGACGCTGCCGCGTTCTCCGGGACGTCGATCTCGCAGTCGCAGGCCCAGGACTGGATCAACCAGGCCGACGACCTGCTGAGCCAGGCGGCGACCCTGGCGGCGAACTCCTAGGGAGGAGTCCGCCGCCGTCGCACCACCGGGGCCGGGGTCCGCTTCGCGGACCCCGGCCCCTCCCCCGCCCGAGGCGCCGCTCGAAATCGGACACCGGTCGCTACCATCGCGGACCGTGCGAATCGACGTGATCGGGACACCCGCCGTCGCCGGTCCTGACGGCATCCTCTCCGGGACCGCCCTCGGCGGGCGCCGTGCGCAGGTCGCCCTGGTCGCGCTGGCGCTCGAGCGGGGAGGGATCCCCGCCGATCGGCTCGCGGCCAGGATCTGGCCGGACGACCCGCCGAGGACATGGCCGGTGGCGCTCCGTGGCGTGATCCGGGCCATCCGGTCGGCGACCGCCGAGATCGGCGGCGGGGAGAACCGGCTGATCACCACGGTCCCCGGCGGCTACCGCATCTCGGAGGGCACCGAGGTGGACCTCGTCGCCGCGGAGTCGTCCGTTCGAACCGCGATCGAGCTCGCCGCGGCCGGGCGGCTCCGGGCGGCGCTCGACGTGGCCGAGCCGCTGACGCGGCTCCGGGGCGAACAGGTCCTCCCCGGCGAGGAGGGCGACTGGCTGCGGCCCCACCGCGGCGCCCTGGACGAGGTCGGCCGCCGGGCGCTCGAGATCGTCGTCACGGCCGCCGGGCGCGTGGGCGACCACGGCTCGGGCGTGGCCGCGGGCCACGCCCTCGTCGCGGGGTGGCCGCTGGAAGAGGCCGCCCACCGGCTGCTCATCGAGGCCCTGACGGCGGCGGGCGACCGGGCGGGCGCCGTGGGGGCGTTCGAGCGATGCCGCACGATCCTCGCCGACGAGCTCGGCGTCGACCCATCGGCCGAGACGGTCCGCGTGTACCTCGCCGCGCTGAGCGATCAGGCGCCGACGGCACGGGCCCCCATCCCCCGGCGAACGGGTTCGTTCGTGGGCCGGACGGCGGAATCCGCCCGGTTGGCGGCGGCGGTCGAGGCCCCCGGCCTGGTGACGCTCACGGGCGTCGGCGGCGTCGGCAAGTCCAGGCTGGCCGCACGGGTCGGCGCGTCGGCCGGGGAGTACCCCGGGGGGCGGCTCTGGGTGTCCGTCGAGCCCGTGTCGCAGGATGCCCTGGTGGCCGCCACGGTCGCCCTGGCGCTGGGGATCCCGCCCGGAACCGACGACGCGGCCACCTCGGTGGCGGACCGGCTGGCGCCCCTCGGACGCACCCTGCTGGTGCTGGACGGCTGCGAGCGCTCGCTCGACGGCGTCGCGACGCTCGTCGCCGACCTGCTCGCACGGTGCCCCCTGCTCACGGTGCTGCTGACCAGCCAGGTGGCGCTCGGCCTCCGCGACGAGGCCGAGGTTCGGCTCGAGCCCTTCCCGGCCCCCGCCGGCGAGGAGTGGGCGGCCGGCGATCCCCTTGCCGAGCTGCTCGTGGACCGCGTTCGCGAGGGCGGCGGCGATCTTCCCCTCGACGAACGAACCGGACCGGCGGTGGCGGAGCTCCTCCGGCGGTGCGCGGGCCTGCCGCTCGCGGTCGAGCTCGTCGCGGCCCAGCTCACCGCCGTGCCGGTGGGCGACCTCCTCGACCAGATCGACACCGTCGTCGGGGACGACTCCGACCCGCTCCGGGCCATCGCCCGGGGGACGTACGACGCGCTCGAGCCCGACGAGGCCGCCGTCTTCCGCCGCATCTCGGTGCTCGAGGGCAGCGTCGGACTCGCGTTCCTCCGTCGGTCGGTCTCGGGCGGCGGCGTGGCGCCGGTGCGGGTCGTCCGCATCCTCCGGGAGCTCGCGGCGGGCGGGCTCGTGGGCGTCGACCGGTCGGGACCACGGTGGCGATACCGGCAGGACGACGACCTCCACCGGTTCGCCAGAGAGCTCCTCGTGGCGCAGGGCGAGGAGGAGGCGGCGTTCGCCCGGCTCGCCGACGCGGTGCGGGCGCTGCTCCCGGACGACGCGCGCGACCCGCCGGCGGCGTATCAGGACGCCGTGACGGACGTGCTCGGGTGCGTCCGGTCGCTGTTCTCGGGCGGGCTCGCCGGCGTCGCCGACGGCGACCGCTGCCTCGAGCTGGCCTTCCGCCTCCATCGGTACTGGGCATCGACCCACGTGATGGAGGGCCGATTCTGGCTGTCGCAGCTGCTCGCCCGGTACCCGGACGCGCCGTGGGCCGCGAACGCCGTCTACGCGCTGGGCTACCTCGACTACTGGTCGGGCGACACCGGGCCGGCCATCGTCGAGCTCACCTCGGCGGTCGAGCGCCTCAAGGGGCGGGACGACTCGTATGTCGCCCGCGCGCTGATCTACCTGGCCGGCCTGCTGGACGACCAGGATCGTGTGGACGAGGCGATCGCCTGCATCCGCCGGGCCATGGACGCGGCGCGTCCGTTCGGAACGGACCTCCAGGTCGCCGCGGCGATGGGCCTCGGCAGCGTGCTGTCGGAACGGGGAGATCCCGATGCCGCCCGATACGCGGTGGAGGCCATCGAGCTGTGCCGCGGCGGCGGCTCCCGCGAGCAACTGGCGGCGGCACTCCCTACGGCGGCGATGGTGTGCTGGCAGGTCGGAGCCCTCCGCGAGGCCGCCGAGCTGGTCGAGGAGGCCCGCCCCCTGCACACGGAATCACGGCGGATCGCCCGGGTCGTCCTGCTCTCGGTCTCGGCGGGGCTCGCCCTCGCCGGCGGCGACCCCGGGGCGGCCGTGGACATCGGTTCCCTCGCCGACGAGGAGGGGACCGACCTCGGCGTCGAACGGGAAATGCCGCTGATCCGGTCCGTGCTGGCGCGGGCGATGCTGGCCGCCGGCGACGTCGCCGGAGCCGCCGGGCGGGTGGCCGGAGCCATCCGGGCCGCCACGGCCATGGGGTTCGCCTATCCGCTGGCCATCGGGCTGGAGACCGCCGCGCTGGTGCTGAGGGCCTCGGGGGCCGCGGACGACCCCGAGCTGGATCTGCTCCTCACCGCCGCCGCCGGCATCCGTTCCCGCGGCGACCGGCCGCCGCCCGCCCCGCTCAGGGCCGCCGTCGAGCGGCTCCGGGCGTCGGTCCCGGGGGCGGCGACGACGGCCGCGCCCGGTTCGTCCGCCGCGGCGGACCTCGCGCTCCGGCTGTTGGCCGGCGTCGGAGGGGTCCTCGCCCCCGTCGATGCCCACGAGGACGATCGAACCGAACGGCTGTAACTCCGGCGTAACGCCGGGACCGCGGCGCGCGTTACTTCGGCGTTACCGCGGTCCTGTCCACTGGCGCCGGATCAGACGGTCTGGTCCACCGAACCAGGAGGACTCGATGCGACGAACGTTGCACCCCTTCGGAGATCGACGTCGCCCGGCCAGGATCGGCGCCGGGATCGCCGTCGCGGCGGCCGCCGTCGCCGTGATGGCCTCGCCCGCCTCGGCCGGGACCGCGGGCCTGGCTGCGAAGCCGGGCCCGACTCGAGCACCGATCGTCCTCCAGGACCACATCGAGATGTTCGGGGTGGACCTGGCGAGCGACTCGGCCGGCACCGCGTACCTCGGCTGGATCTCCTCCGCCAACGGGACGAGCGACGCCCGCACGGTGCACCTCTGCGTCCTGCCGAAGGGCGCATCGGCCTGCGCCGGCGGCATCATGTCGACGGATTCGCTCGACCACGCGGGCGCCCGCGACATCCGGGTGCTGGCCACGTCCACCGGCCACGTCACGCTCCTGTGGTTCCACGACACAGCGGGGTCGGTCAACGGCCCCAACGGCGGGCGCGTGGCGACGGCCACCTACCAGCGGGGCGGCACGCTGTCGGACGGGACCGACCGGTTCGACGCGCCGAGCTTCGGCGACCTGTTCGCCGCGGCGAACGGCCCCGGAGGCACCATCTGGACGCTCACGTGGAGCACCGTCAACGACGGGCGGGAGCTGCAGGTCCACCCGGGGTTCACGGCCCCGGCGCACAACCTGACCACGCCGTACCGGGTGATCCACGGCTGGCTGGCGTTCGCCGGATCGAGGGCCGTGATCGCGGTCGACAAGGACGGCGCCATCGGCGAGCCGGTCGCCTACACGAGCGGCACCACGTCGTTTCCGGCGTTCAAGAAGGTGCTCCACACGTGGAACCTCGGCGGCGCGGTCGGCATGGTCGGCACACGCTCGGGCGTCCGCCTGGCGGCGGGCACCGACAACGCCAGCTACCAGCCGGTGATCTCGAAGTTCGCCGGGACGTCGTTCGGACCGCCACACCTCGACGGCGACACCAACCCCTGCGCCCCGTCCTCCCACGACCTGGTGACGGACGCCAGCGGTCGGGTCGCCGACGCCTCAGCCGAGTGCAGCCAGGTCGCCGTGGCCAACCTCGCGAACACCACCAACGCGGCGATCGTCCGGTTCAACACGGGGGGAACGCCGGCCGGTACCACCCCCCAGATCGCGACCACGCCCCGGGGGATCGCCTGGGTCGCCTGGGGCATCGAGTCGAACACCGCGGACAAGCTGAAGGTCGTGCCGGTCCTCCTGCCGGGACTCGAGACGTCCGTGACGCACTCCGGCCCCGGCGGAACGGTCACCGTCACCGGCCCCGCCAAGTGCCTGCCGGCCGTCCAGGCGCCGGTCAAGGTCACCGCCCATCCGGCGCAGGGGTTCCACCTCGCGGGGACGACGCTGAAGCTCGCCGGCACGAACGTGCACGGCACGATCAACGGGGCGTCCATCCCGCCGGGCGCCAGTCGCAAGCTGGTGGGGACCGCGACATTCACCCGGTCCGGGCAACCGGCGAAGCGCGTCTGGCCACGCTGACCATCGTGGCCTGCCCGTCGCCGTAACGGCGGCGGGCGCCCGGTTCGCGCACACGCGGCGGCACGCCATCCCCCCGGCGGCCGCCGCGTCGCGAACCCC
>DATBHM010000058.1:0-6062 GCA_036557505.1 Actinomycetota bacterium
GACCAATGCGAGCGGTGCCCCGGTCGTCGAGGAGGCGACGCTCGACTCGAGCGGGAAGAAGTTCGTGGTCGGGCAGATCGACCTGCTCACCGTCTGTGATGGGATCTGTACCCCGGCGAGCGTGGCCGCCGGCGCCGGACCGAACGGCCCGGTGGTGGCATTCAACGACCCCGGGACCGGTTCGGTCGTCATGGCCGAACAGTCCGGCAAGCAGTGGACCCTCCACGAGATCGAGAAGGGCGTCGACGCGTACGGCGTCTCGATCGGCCCGGGGGCCGGCGGGTCGGTGCTGGTCGGATACCTCACCGACACCGATGCACGCGTCGCCGGGGCCGTTTCGCCGTTCACCACCTGGAGCACGTCGCACTCGACGGCGTTCGACATCGAGGGGCGGCAGGTGGCCGGCGCGGGGACCTCGCTCGCCCAGGCGAACGGGACGACCTACCTCGCCTACACCGACCCCGACGGCACCGTCGCGCTCGACCGCGCCAAGGGGACGGGGTCGCTGTCCCGGATCGCCACACCGGGGACCTCCAACGGGCTGTTCCCGGCGCTCGCCATCACGAACAGCAACCACGTCCAGCTGGCCTGGTACAACTCCGTCGACCAGGACCTGCTGCTCGGTCTGTACCCCGAGCAGTTGGGGGCGATCGCCCTGCCGGCGTCCCCGACGCCGTACACCCCGCCCGGTGGGGGATCGGCCGGGCAGTGCCCGAAGAACACCGTCGAGATCGTCGCGCCGGTCGGCGCCGGCGGGTCGGGCTTCTCCACGCCGAAGGTGAGCGCCTCGTCCGGGACCTTCACCATCTGCTTCAACAACCAGGACCCCTCGGCTCCGCACGACGTCCAGGTGTTCAAGTCGGAGGCCGACGCGAACAGCGGCGCGACGCCTCTCGCGGCGGACGAGCCCTTCACGGGGCCCAAGATCGGGAACATCGACGTGAAGGGCCTGGCCCCGGGGAGCTACTACTTCCACTGCTCGGTGCACCCCCAGTTCATGACGGGAACCCTCACCGTCAAGTAGCCGGCGTTCCCCGGGCGTGACGGACCCCCCGCCTACAATCGGGGGGTGAGCGTTCCCCGCCCCCTCCCCTCGAGCATCCCCGACGAACCCGGCGCGTACCTGTTCCGGGATCGCGACGGCCGCACGGTGTACGTGGGCAAGGCCAAGTCGCTCCGCAGGCGCCTGTCGTCGTACTGGACGAAGCCGCTCCACCCCCGAACCGAGGCCATGATGGCGTCGGCCGAGCACGTCGAGTGGATCGTCGCGGCGACCGACGTCGACGCGCTGATGCTCGAGTACAACCTCATCAAGTCGCACCGGCCTCGGTACAACGTCCGCTATCGCGACGACAAGTCCTACCCGTACCTCGCGCTGACCGTCTCGGAGCGCTGGCCCCGAGCACGGGTGATGCGGGGGTCGAGGCAGAAGGGCGTCCGGTACTTCGGACCGTTCGGGCACGCGTACGCCATCCGGGAGACGCTCGACGCGCTGACGCGGGTGTTCCCCGTCCGGACATGCAGCAACGCGTTCTTCGACCAGCGGGCCCGGGCCCGCCGGCCGTGCCTGTACTACGACATCGGCCGGTGCAGCGGGCCGTGCGTGCCCGAGGCGACCGGGGTGACCGAGGAGGAGTACCGCCTGCAGGTCGAGGCCCTCGGCGACTTCCTCTCGGGGAAGTATGCACCGGCCCTCACCCGGCTGCATGGCGAGATGCAGACGGCGGCCGAGCGCCTGGAGTTCGAGAAGGCGGCCAAGCTCCGCGACCAGCTCGCCGCAGCCCGCAAGGCCATGGAGCACCAGGAGATGGTGCTGACCCGCGAGGAGGACCTCGACGCGATCGGGATTGCGGAGGACGACCTCGAGGCTGCGTTCCAGGCCTTCTGGATCCGCCGGGGCCGGGTCATGGGCCGCAAGGGCTGGGTGGTGGACCGGGTGGAGGACCTCGACACCGGCGGGCTGGTTTCGTCGTTCGTCCAGCAGCTCTACATGGAGCGGGAGGAGGTGCCGCCGCGCGTCCTGGTGCCGGTCATGCCCGACGACGCCGACGTGCTGGAGCAGTGGCTGTCCGGGAGGCGGGGCTCGCGGGTGCGCCTGGCGGTGGCCGAACGAGGCGCCAAGCGGCGACTCGCCGACACCGTGCGGCAGAACGCGCGCGAGGCGTTCCAGCGTCACAAGCTGAAGCGGGCATCGGACTTCGGGGCTCGGTCCCGCGCGCTGACGGAGCTGGCCGACGCCCTGGGCCTCGACCAGGCCCCCCTGCGCATCGAGTGCTTCGACATCTCGAACCTCGGCCCCACCGACAAGGTCGGTTCGATGGTGGTGTTCGAGGATGGGCTGCCCAAGCGCTCGGACTACCGGAAGTTCGAGATCAAGGACGTCCAGGGCCAGGACGACTTCGCATCCATGGAGGAGATGCTCCGGCGCAGGTTCACCCGGCTCCTGGAGTCGCAGGAGACAGAACGCACCCGCGACCCCGCGCGCGACGACGGCTCGCCGCGGCGGTACCGGCGGTTCGCGTACCCGCCGGCGCTGATCGTGGTCGACGGCGGGAGGGGACAGCTCGGGGTGGCGGAGAAGGTGCTGGCCGACCACGGCCTCGACATCCCTGCGGTGGGTCTGGCCAAACGGCTGGAGGAGGTGTACCTCCCCGGGCAGCCCGACGCGCTGCGGATCCCGCGGTCGTCGGAGGCGTTGTTCGTGCTCCAGCATCTCCGGGACGAGGCCCACCGGTTCGCCATCACGTACCACCGAACCAAGCGGGGGAAGCGGGCGCTCTCCTCGCCGCTCGACGACATCCCCGGCGTGGGTCCTGCGAGGAAGAAGGCGCTGCTCCGGCGGTTCGGCTCGTTGGCCAGGCTGCGTCTGGCCGGCGAGGGCGAGATCGCCCAGACGCCGGGGATCGGGCCGGAGCTGGCGAAGACCATCGTCCAGCACCTGCAGGGGAACGCCAAGGTGCCGGCATGACCCAGGTGACCGGGTCGAACCGGGCCACCCGCCGCCGCGGCGCCGCCTCCGGCGATGGCCTCGCACCCCTGCCCGAGGGCGGGCTCGACTTCACGATCATCACCGGTCTGTCGGGTGCCGGGCGTTCGGAGGCCGCGCGGTGCCTCGAGGACCTCGGGTACTTCGTCGTGGACAACCTGCCGCCGGCGCTGATCGGCAAGATGGCCGAGCTGGCCGGGTCGGCCGGCGGTCCCCGGCGGGTGGCCATCGTGGCCGACGTGCGCAGCGGGGTGTTCTTCCGGGACCTGGCGGCCGGGCTCCAGGAGCTCAAGCAGGCGCGGATCCCGTACCGGATCGTCTACCTCGAGGCGTCCGACGAGGACCTGGTCAACCGGTTCGAGGGTACGAGGCGCCGCCACCCGCTCGCGGCCGCCGGGCGGGTGGTCGAGGGGATCCGCAAGGAACGGCTGCTCATGGAGAGCCTCCGCGGCGACGCCGACCTGGTGATCGACACGTCGGGCCTGTCCCCACACGACCTCCGGGACCGCATGCGGGACGCGTTCGCACCGCAGGCCGCCAAGCAGCCCATGCAGGTCTCGCTGGTGTCGTTCGGCTACAAGTACGGCGTCCCTCGCGACGCCGACCTGGTGCTGGACGTCCGGTTCCTGCCCAACCCGCACTGGGTGCCGCGGCTCCGGCCACTCCCCGGCACCGACGCCCGAGTTCGTCGCTACGTGACGGAGCAGGAGGCCTACGGCGAGTTCATGAAGCGGCTTCGCGACCTGCTCGACTTCGTGGTCCCCGGCTACGTCAGCGAGGGGAAGTCGTACCTGACGGTCGGGGTGGGATGCACGGGCGGCCGGCATCGCTCGGTCGTGGTCTGCGACGCCCTCGCGGCGTACTTCCGCGATCAGGGACTCCCGGTCGCCGTCGACCATCGCGACCTCGGACGCGAGGGATGAGTCGTGGCGCCGGCCGTCGTCGGGTGACACCCGAAGGGCGTGCGTGCCGTTGAGGAACCGCCCGGGCAGCGCCAGGCCCGGCCCGTACCGGCGCTGGCGCGCCCGGCGTGAGATTCGTCGCGACACGAACTCGGAGGGGCTCGGTCGCCGCGGGCCGCGTCGCCCCGGCTCCGGCTTCTCCCGGTGGCGCCTCCGCCGAGCCATGCGGGCCGACTCGCGCATCCGGCGGCCCACGGGTCCGTCGTTCGGGTGGCGGGCCCGGCGTCGGGCGCGCGCCGCCTCCGAGGTGCCCGTGCCCCGGCGCCCGGCGTGGCGGGTCCGACGCCGCGCGCGCGCCCAGACACGCGCGCAAGGACAGGTGCGGCGGCCCGCCCGCCCGTCGCTGTCGGAGCGGATGTCGGCACGGCACGGCGCCGCGGCTGCCGCCGCGGCGCCGAGGCCCCCACGCCCATCGGTGGGTGCGCGCCTCGCGGCGCGCCGCGAGGCGCGCGCGAACGGCGCCGCCGCGCACCCGCCGCTGTTCCGGGACACGCGCGAGCGCGTCCTGGCCGGGGCGTCGGTCGTGTTGATCCTCGCCGTGATCGGGGGATTCGCCCTGCTGGTGGGGAGGGGACGGCCGATCGTCGCGGGGACGGTGGCGCAGCCGAGCATCTCGCTCGCGCCGACCGACGCCGGGTTCCTGGGGCTGCCGATCCCGGTGGGCCCCTCGACGATCGCCCGACCGCGTCCGGCTCCGTCGCCGAGTCCGAGTCCGAGCCCGAGTCCCCCGGCGTCGTCCACCACGGCCCCGCCGGTCGTGCAGCCCTCGCCACCAGCGACGCCGACGCAGCCGGTCCCGACGACCCACGAACCGCCGCCCTCGCCGACGACGACCCACGCCTCGCCGACGCCGACGCGGCCGTCCCCCTCCCCGAGCACCAAGCCCAGCCCGACGGCGCCCAGCCCCACTCCGAGCCCTCCGCCGTCGCCCTCCACGAGCCCGCCGCCCTCGCCCCCGCCCAGCTCACCGGCCTCGCCGGCGGCCGGCAGCCCCACCGCCTGACGCCGGACCATCCACCCCCATCGCGAGGTGCACGCGCAGGTCCGAACGTCCCGGCGCCCGGAGACCCGCGGCCCCCCCGAAGGCGGGTCACGCCCGCGGGTAGGATGGCCCCGATCGGGTACCCAGGCCGCCCGTGGGCGGCCGCGTGAGGAGGGCAACCATGACCATCAAGATCGGGATCAACGGGTTCGGGCGGATCGGCCGGAACTTCATCCGGGCGGCCCGCCACCGCGGCGCCGACCTCGAGATCGTCGCCGTCAACGACATCACCGACTCGAAGACGCTGGCCCACCTGCTGAAGTACGACTCCGTGCTCGGCCGGTTCGACGGCGAGGTGGGGGTCACCGGCGACGGCATCTCGATCGACGGCGTCGAGGTCCCGGTGCTGGCCGAGCGCAACCCGGCCGACCTGCCCTGGAAGGAACGGGGTGCGCAGGTCGTGGTGGAGTCGACCGGCCTGTTCACCGACCGCGAGAAGGCCGGCCTCCACATCGAGGCCGGCGCCGAGAAGGTGATCATCAGCGCCCCCGCGAAGGGCGAGGACATCACGATCGTGATGGGGATCAACGACGACCGGTACGACCCGGCCACGCACAACGTCATCTCCAATGCCTCGTGCACGACCAACTGCGTCGTCCCGCTGGCCAAGGTCCTCGACGACAGCTTCGGGATCGAGCGGGGCCTGATGACGACCGTGCACGCCTACACCAACGACCAGAACCTCCTCGACCTGCCGCACAAGGACCTCCGCCGGGCGCGCGCGGCGGCGGTGAACATCGTCCCCGCCTCGACCGGCGCCGCGAAGGCCACCTCGCTCGCCCTGCCGCAGCTCAAGGGGCTGCTGGACGGCACGGCGATGCGGGTTCCGGTGCCGGACGGCTCGGTGACGGACCTCGTCTGCGTACTGAAGCGGGAGGCCCCGGTCGACGAGATCAACGACGCCTACCGGGCGGCGTCCGAGACCGACCGTCTCAAGGGGCGGCTGGTCTACACGGACGACCCCATCGTGTCCTCGGACATCGTCGGCAGCGACGCCTCGTGCACGTTCGACTCGCTCGCCACGATGGCGGTCGGGAACCTCGTCAAGGTGATCGGCTGGTACGACAACGAG
>DATBHM010000059.1:0-7506 GCA_036557505.1 Actinomycetota bacterium
TACTCGGAGCACCCCGAGCCGTTGGTGTTCCCCGGCGAGGGGGAGGACGAGCAGGACGACATGCTGTCGTTCGGCGAGCCGGAAGGTCCGCGCACCGTCAAGGTCACCGCGGCGGAGGACGCCGGCCCGAGCTGGCAGGAACCCACCTCGGTCGAGGTCCCGGTCGAGGGGGAGCAGGAGCCACCCCGTCCGGCCAGGAACCTCTCCGCGGCGATCGTCACCGGCGTGGTGCTCGGCGTCGTGGCCCTGCTCGCGCTGTGGGCCGGCAAGGTGTTCTTCGCGATCGTTGCGGGAGCCGTCGTGCTGCTCGCGCAGCTCGAGCTGTACACGGCGATCCGCAAGCGGGGTTGGCAGCCCGCCGTTCCGCTGGGCCTGATCGTCGGCGCGCTGATCTGCGTCGGGGGTTACACCCGGGGGGAGGGCGGGCTCCTCGCGATGACGCTGGTGGGCGCGCTGTTCACGCCGCTGTGGTACATGGCCACGCCGGCCCGTCAGCGCAGGAACGTCGTCGCGAACATGGGCCTCACGATGTTCGGGATCATGGCGGTGCCGTTCCTCGGCGGGTTCGCCCTGGCGATCATCCACGAAGCCTCCCGGGCGTTCACGATCATGGTCCTGGCACTGGCGTTCGGGTTCGACATCGTCGCCTACGCCATCGGGACGCTCACCGGGAGCAAGCCGCTCGCTCCGACGATCAGCCCCAACAAGACACGTGAGGGCGTGTACGGCGGCTTCCTCGTGCTCGCCGTCCTGGGCTTCGTCGCCCTCGGGAACATCGACCCGCTGACGTCCGTGTGGCAGGGCCTGATCGTGGGGATCGCGGCGGCGGCGGCCGCCACGCTGGGCGACCTGGCCGAGTCGCTCGCCAAGCGCGACCTCGGCGTCAAGGACATGGGCACCATCTTCCCGGGGCACGGCGGCGCCCTCGACCGCATCGACTCCGTGCTGTTCGTGGCGCCCGTCGTGTACTACGTGGTCAAGCTCCTGCTCTCATAGGCCCCTCGGGCCGCCGGGTCGAGCGTCCGTCCGTGCCCGGAACCGTGCCTGCGGCCGTTTCTCAGAAATGGCCAGCATCTGATTCCGAGATTCCGTGGATCGGGCACGGCCGGGGTACGCTGGGACGCATGCGATCGCTCGCGATCCTCGGCTCCACGGGCTCGATCGGGACGCAGGCGCTGGACGTCGTCCGGCGTAACGCCGATCGGTTCCGCGTGCTCGGGCTGGCCGCGTCGACCAGCCACGAGCTGCTCGTCGGTCAGATCCGCGAGTTCCTGCCGCCGGTCGTCGCCGTGGCGGACGAGGAGTCCGCGGCCGAGCTCCGGGAGAAGCTGTCCGGCCTGCGGGCGGTCGAGATCGTGGCCGGTCCCGATGCCGCCGAGACGCTCGCCCGTGAGTCCGAGGCCGACATGGTGTTGAACGCCATGGTCGGCGCCGCCGGGCTGGGGCCGACGCTCGCCGCGCTGCAGTCGGGGAAGTTCCTGGCCCTCGCGAACAAGGAATCGCTGATCGTGGGCGGCGAGCTCGTCATGGACCTGGTCAAGGGCGAGCCCGAGCGCCTGATCCCCGTGGACTCGGAGCACGCAGCGCTCGCCCAGTGCCTGCACGGTGAGCGCCGCGAGGACCTCCGACGCGTGATCATCACCGGCTCGGGCGGGCCGTTCCGGGGGTGGACGCGGGACGAGCTCGCGAAGGCGAGCGTCAAGGAGGCCCTGGCCCACCCCACGTGGTCGATGGGGCCCAAGATCACCATCGACTCCGCCACGCTCATGAACAAGGGCCTCGAGGTGATCGAGGCGCACTACCTGTTCGACCTGCCGTACTCCGCGATCGACGTCGTGATCCACCGCGAGTCGATCGTGCACGGGCTGGCCGAGTTCGCCGACGGGTCGATCGTGGCCCAGATGGCCGCGCCCGACATGCGCCTGCCCATCCAGCTGGCATTGGCGTGGCCGGAACGGCTCCCGACGGGCATCCGGCCGCTCCGGCTGGCCGACCCGAACGCGCCGTTCCAGCTGACGTTCGAACCCGTCGACCGGGAGGCGTTCCCCGCGGTCGACCTCGCCTACGCCGTCGGCCGGCGGGGGTCGACCTTCCC
This sequence comes from Actinomycetota bacterium, assembly GCA_036557505.1. GTDB lineage: Bacteria > Actinomycetota > UBA4738 > UBA4738 > JACQTL01 > DATBHM01. Next base: position 2,096 of record DATBHM010000059.1, read on the forward strand.
CGCGGTCATGAACGCCGCCAACGAGGTCGCCGTGATGGCGTTCCTCGACGGCCGCGTCCCGCTCACGCGGATCGGCGAGGTGGTGACGGCCGTCGTGGACGAGCACGAGGCCGCGCCGGTGGTGTCCGTGGTGAGCCTCGAGCGTGCGGACGCCTGGGCCCGGCGGCGGGCAGCCGAGCTCCTCGCCGAGCGGACGGCCTGAGAGGAAGGCACCCCCATGGCGGGCACGATCGGGATCGTCATCTTCGTCGTCTCCATCCTGCTCGTGATCCTCATCCACGAGGCGGCCCACTTCGGCGTTGCCAAGGCCTTCGGGATCAAGGTCGAGGAGTTCTTCGTCGGGTTCGGCCCGCGGCTGTTCTCCCGGCAGCGGGGCGAGACCGAGTACGGCGTGAAGGCGTTCCCCCTGGGGGGGTACGTGAAGATCGCCGGGATGAACCCGTACGAGGAGATCAGCCCGGAGGACTACCCGCGGACGTACAACGCGCGGCCGGCCTACCAGCGCGCCGCCGTGATCGTGGCCGGGCCGATCACGCACTTCGTCATCGCGTTCTTCCTGTTCGCGATCTTCTTCGCGTTCTACGGGCAGCCCACGTCGGTGGCCGCGAGGATCGGCGGGGTGGCGAAGACCGTCGCCGGACAGCCGGCGCCGGCCAGGATCGCCGGCCTCCGGGCGGGCGACGACGTCGTCGCCGTCCAGGGCTTCCCGCGGGCGACCGAGGAGCAGTTCCTCCGGGCGATCCGCAGCCATCCGGGCGAGCCGATCCGGGTGGTCGTCGACCGCGACGGCAGGCGCGTCGTCGTCACCGTGACCCCCGTGGAGGACAGCAAGGGGCAGGGCAAGATCGGGGTCCTCGTGGAGTCCGGCACCGTGCTCTCGACCAACAAGAAGGGGGTCCTCGGGTCGCTCGTCGCCGGCGGCGCGCAGATCGGCGAGGTGACCAAGCAGACGGTGCTGTCCCTGGGCAAGGTGTTCGGCCCCTCGGGGGTCGGCCGGATGTTCAACCTGATCTTCGGCAACGCTCAGCGCAACACGGGCGACGCGGTCGGCTCGATCGGCGTGGCGAGTGCGGCGGGTCAGATCACGCAGGCGTTCGGGTTCGGCCCGCTGATCTTCCTGCTCGCCGGCGTGAACGTATTCGTCGGCATCCTCAACTTGCTGCCGCTGCCCCCGTTCGACGGCGGCCACCTTGCCGTGGTGGCCTGGGAGAAGATCCGGGGCCGCAAGGTCGACGCCCGCAAGCTCGTCCCGCTGACGATGGTGGTGCTGGTGTTCCTCATGGTGTGGTTCGTGGGGATCACGTACCTCGACATCTTCAAGCCCGTCCACGTGGTCCCGTAGCCGTCTTCGCGCTGGTCGAAGGCATCGTTCCCGACACAACAATTCCACACGGCCGGTGGGGCGCCTCCGCGGGTCGCGACTACGATGAGCGGGTGGAGAGCGCCAGGACCGTCCTCGTGGTGGACGACGAGGAGGCCATCGCCGAGGCCGTCCGGGCCCGACTCGCGAGCGAGGGGTTCCGCGTCGTCGTCGCCGCCGACGGCCCCCAGGCCATCGAGAAGCACCGCACCGAGCGCCCCGACCTGGTCGTGCTCGATCTCATGCTGCCAGGCATGGACGGCCTGGAGGTGTGCCGGGAGATCCAGCGGGACGACTGGGTGCCCGTCCTGATGCTCACGGCCCGGACGGAGGAGTCCGACAAGATCGCCGGGTTCGCGGTCGGGGCGGACGACTACCTCACCAAGCCGTTCTCGCTCCGGGAGCTCGTGGTGCGGGTGAAGGCGATCCTCCGCAGAAAGGAGCGCATGCAGCAGGCGTCCGCGCACGAGCCGCTGCAGCGCGGCGGGCTCACGATCGACCCCGCCCGGCGCCGCGTCGAGGTGGACGGCGAGGAGGTCGCGCTCACGCCGCTCGAGTTCGAGATCCTGTTCTCGCTGGCGCGCGACCCGGGCGTCGTGTACGCGAGGGAACAGCTGATGGAAAAGGTCTGGGGGTACCGCGACTTCGCCGGGGGCCGCGTGGTCGACTCGCACGTGGCGCGGATCCGCCGCAAGCTCGGCGAGGACGGCAACGAACCGCGGTTCATCCGCACGGTGCACGGCGTCGGGTACGCCTTCCGCGACGGGAACGGCCGGTGAACCTGGCGCGGCCGGCTCCTGTGCGCCCCGGCGCTCGTCGCCGGCGCCGGTTCCTCGAGCGGTTCACCAGCATCCGGGCAAAGCTCGGGTTCGTCATCGTGTTCGCGGTCGGCATGACCGTGCTGCTGACCTATCTCCTCGTGGGCTACGCGTTGCGCGGGTCGTCGCACGACGCACGGCAGCTGGAGCTCATCGGTGCGGCCCGACAGGCGGCGGGCGACCCCACGTACCGGCCGCCGGGGGGCATCACGATCCTCCGGCGCTCGCCCGAGGGCGCCTGGGACGTCGCGCCGCCGATCCCGCTGCCCCCCCGGACCGACCGGCGGTTCCACATCGGGACGGTGCAGGGCTACGACGTGGTCACGCTGCCCGCCTACCAGCGTTCCGGGAACTGGGTCGGCACCGTCTACGCCATCCGGCGCGTGCCCAGCACATCGTGGCTCTCCCGCGCCACCGACACGTTCGGCCTGCTCCGCCGGTACTGGTGGCAGCTGCTGCTGGGCGGCGCCATCGCTGCCGCGCTGGCGCTCGCGATGGCCCGGCTCCTGGCCCTCGGGATGACCCGGCCGTTGCGAGAGATGGCCCGCGCCGCGGGCACGATGGCCCGCGGCGACTACGGCACCAGGGTGTCCACGGACTCACGGGACGAGGTGGGTCAGCTCGCCGCGGCCTTCAACCGGATGGCGGCCGAGCTGGAACAGGTCGAGCGCCTCCGCCGCGACCTCGTCGCCAACGTGTCCCACGAGCTGAAGACGCCGATCTCGGCGCTCCGCGCCCATCTCGAGAACCTCCTCGACGGCGTCGAGCGCCCCGACCCGGAGACCCTCCAGATCATGCTCCAGCAGTCCGAACGCCTGTCCCGGCTCGTCGAGCAGCTGCTCGACCTGTCGCGGCTCGAGTCGGGCGACGTGCCGATGGATCGCCAGCCGATGGCGCTGGCGCCGCTCGTCGACCAGGTGGTGAGCGAGGTCGAGGTCGCGGCCTTCGGCCGGAACGCCAGCGTCACGCGGCCCCGGAACCTCGTCCCCCGCGACCTGCGGCAGGTGATGGCGGATCCCGAGCGGGTCCACCAGGTGCTCTACAACCTGCTCGACAACGCCGTCCGGTTCACGCCGTCCGACGGATCCGTGCAGGTCACCGCCGCCGTCGAGGCGGACCGGTGCGAGGTCACGGTGTCCGACACCGGCCCGGGCATTCCCCCGGAGCACCTGCCGTTCGTGTTCGAACGGTTCTACCGGGCGGACGCCGCACGGGCCCGGGGCTCCGCGGGATCCGGGGGAACCGGCATCGGGCTCGCCATCGTGCGCTCCATCGTCGAGGCCCACGGCGGCACCGTCCGGGCCGAGAGCCGGCCCGGGAGGGGGAGCGCGTTCACGTTCGACCTGCCGCTCGCCGCGCCGCCGGCCGGCGCCGGGCCCGCTTCCGGTACCGCCACATCCGAACCCCCCGCCACCGCGGCGCCCCGCCCGGCGGTCGGGGCCACCGCAACCAGGGGAGGACACCAGTGAAGTCGGAGACCCGGACGTTCGAGACCACGCCCGCCGAGCGGTTCGCCTGGACCGATCTCACCGACGAGCTCAGGCGCGCGGTGAAGGACTCCGGCGTGACCGACGGGATGGCGGTGGCGTTCTGCCGCCACACGACCTGCGCACTGATCCTCAACGAGTGGGAGGACGGGGCGATGGCCGACTTCCGGGCCCGGCTGGAGTCGCTCGTCCCGGACGACATCTACTACGCGCACGACGACCTCGAGCGGCGCACGCAGAACCTCCAGGAGTCGCACGAGCGCCAGAACGGCCACGCCCACGTGAAGCTGATGCTGCTGGGGGCCACCTCGCACTCGATCCCGGTGGCCGCCGGCGAGCCCATGCTCGGCCGGTGGCAGCGGCTGATGCTCGTGGAGCTCGACGACCCCAAGGAACGCGAGGTCGTGTTCCACGTCTTCGGTGAGTAGCCGCCGGGGCCATTCGTACACTGGATCCGTGACGATGCCATTCGAGCGACGGAAGTCCCGGCAGGTCAAGGTGGGCTGGGTGGAGATCGGCGGCGACGCGCCCGTGCGCGTGCAGTCGATGACCACCACCAAGACGCACGACGTCAACGCCACGCTCCAGCAGATCGCCTCGCTGGTGGCGACGGGCGTGGACATCGTGCGCGTGGCGGTACCGCACTGGGAGGACGCCGAGGCCCTGAAGACCATCGCGGCGCACTCGACCGTCCCCGTCATCGCCGACATCCACTTCCAGTGGAAGTACGCCATGGCCGCGCTCGAGGCCGGCGTCCACGGCCTGCGCATCAACCCCGGGAACATCAAGTTCCCCGACAAGGTCCGGCTGATCGCGCGCGAGGCGAAGGCTCGCGGTGTGCCCATCCGCATCGGCGTCAACGCCGGCTCGCTCGAGCCGTCGCTGCTGGTGAAGCACGGCCGTCCGACGCCGGAGGCGCTCGTCGAGTCCGCGCTGACCGAGATCCGGCTGCTCGAGGACGAGGACTTCACCGATATCAAGATCTCGGTCAAGCACTCGAACGTCCGCGAGATGATCGAGGCCTACCGGATGCTCGCCGAGGCGTGTGACTACCCGCTGCATCTCGGCGTCACCGAGGCCGGGCCCATGCCGTCCGGCGGTGTGAAGTCCGCGGTCGGGATCGGGACCCTCCTCGCGGAGGGCATCGGGGACACCATCCGCGTCTCGCTCACCGACGACCCGGTCGAGGAGGTCAAGGTCGGGAACTGGATCCTCCAGTCGCTCGGCCTGAAGAAGCGCGGCCTCGACCTGGTGGCGTGCCCGTCGTGCGGCCGGGCCGAGGTCGACGTGCTCGGCTTGACCAGGCGGGTGAACGAGGGCCTGGAGAGATCCGGGCTGAAGGCGCCGATCCGGGTGGCCGTGATGGGGTGCGTGGTGAACGGCCCGGGCGAGGCCCGGGAAGCCGACCTCGGTATCGCCGCGGGGAAGGGTTACGGGCAGCTGATCGTCAACGGCGAGGTCCAGGCCCGCCGCATCCCCGAATCCGAGATCGTCGACGTCCTGGTCGCCGAGGCCCGGAGGATGGCGGACCAACGCGCCGCCGAGGCCGACGCCGCGCCCGAACCGGCATCCGTCGCCACCGAATAGCGACTCCGCGAGCCACCGGCGTCCGGTCCCAGCCACCGGCATCCGGGCACATCGGCCGAAGCGCGGGGTTCGGCATGGGTATCCTTGCTGGCCCATGCGGTTGTCCCGGCTGTTCGCGCGCACCCTGCGGGAGGCCCCGGCGGAGGCCGAGGTCGCCTC
>DATBHM010000060.1:0-5940 GCA_036557505.1 Actinomycetota bacterium
GGCATCGCCATCCAGCTCCTCGTCGCCGCGGCCGCGGCCGGTGTCCTCCGGCTGTGCGCAGGCGTCGCCGAAGCCGTCGGTCGCGCGCTGGGAGGCCTGACCGAGCGGCGCTCAGCCCGCGTCGGGGTCCTCCCGGCGGCCGGCCGAGCTCCCGTCGTCAAGGGCGTTCGCGCAGCCCTCGCGATCCGCGGTCCTCCCGTCCCCGCTCCGTTCTCGATCCGCTAGCCCACCGGCCCCGGCACCTCGCCGCGGCCAGCCAGATGGGCACCTCGACGATGCGTCGCCTCCGCCAAGGAGCCGAGCATCGCCGGGATGGACGAAGGAGTTCCGATGACGGGCAGGAAGAGCAGCACCCGACAACGATGGAGCCAGCAGTCCCAGCCGCGGCGGCCGCAGGCGACGCCGGCCCCAGCCCGCGCCGCCTCGCCTGCGCGCACCCCCAAGCGGCCTCCGTCCACCCGCCGCGCGCCCGCCCGGTCGCCGTGGAGCCGGCGGGCGCCGTGGATCGGGGCGGGAGCGGTCGCGGCGGTGGTCGCGGTCCTCGTGATCGTCAGCCTCCTCGGAACCACGGCGCCGGCTCCCCGAGCGGGGCTCGCCCCGGAGGACGTGGTCGAAGACGTGACCGGCGTCCCTGTTGCGACGCTCGATCAGGTGGGCACCGGGACGAGCGCCAATCCCCCTTCGGCGCTCCCCTCCTCGACCCCGCCACTCATGTCCGACGGTCGTCCGAGGATCCTCTACATGGGAGCGGAGTACTGCCCGTACTGCGCGGCCGAGCGATGGGCGCTCGTCCAGGCGCTGTCGAGGTTCGGCACCTTCTCCCATCTCGGGGCGACCGAGTCGTCCACGACGGACTCGTTCCCCGGGACGAAGACGTTCACGTTCCACGGGGCCGCCTACGAAAGCCCGTACCTGGTGTTCACGCCAGTCGAGACCGAGTCGAACCGGCCCTCCGGGGCCGGATACGCTCCCCTCGAACAGCCGACCGCCGAGGAACAGGCGATCGTGTCGACTTACGACGTCCCTCCGTACGTGTCGACGCCCCGTGCGATCCCGTTCCTCGACATCGCGGGCCGCTACGTACTGAGTGGAACGCAGGTCGACCCGGCGGCGCTGCAGGGAAAGAGCATGATCGAGATCGCCGAGCAGCTCGCCGCCCCATCCAGCCCCGTGGCCGAGACGGTGGACGGTTCGGCGAACGTCATCACCGCGGCGATCTGTGACGCCACCGGCGGAAGACCCGGGACGGTCTGCACGAGCCAGGGGGTCACCCGGGTCCACGAGATGATCGCGAGCTCCGGATGAGCGGTCGAGCCACCACTCCCGAACTGGCGGCGCCCAGGACCGGACCCGACCCCAGCGGGACCTCGTGGTGGATCCCCGCGACCGCGCTGGCTGCTGCGGTGGCGGGGTTGGCCGTGTCCATGTACCTCACGGTCGCCCACTACACGTCGGCCTCGATCCTGGCCTGCAGCTCGCGGGGCGCAGTGAACTGCGAGCGCGTCACGACCAGCGCGCAGTCCGAGCTGTTCGGCATCCCGGTGGCCGTCCTCGGGATGGTGTGGTTCGCCGCGATGATCGCGCTCGACCTGCCGCGCGCATGGCGGGCAAACGCGACCGTGGCACGCACACGCATCGCCGTCGCGGGCGCAGGGATCGTGTTCGTGCTGTACCTGGTGTACGCGGAGCTGTTCGAGATCCACGCGATCTGTCTCTGGTGCACGGCCGCACACGTGCTCGCGTTCGTCGTCTTCGTCCTCGCCTTGGCGGGGGTCGACACAGCGACCAAGGAGGACCGCGACCGAACATGAGCGCCCTCGAGGCAACTCGGGGCCGCAGCCGCTACGCGACGACGGGTGCGGGCTCGGCCACCGCGGGTTCGCGAACGACCCCCGGCTCCGGCAGCACCCAGTCCACCTGCCACGGCCCGAGTTCGGCCGCCGCGGCCAGCGCGACGCCGGACTCGTCGTCCGCCGGCGTGCCGACGATCAGCCGAACGCCGGGCCGGTCCGAGAGGTGGAGCCCCGTCGTCACCAGGCGGATCGAGCCGACCTCCGGATGGAGGTACCGCTTGACCCGGCTGTTCCCCGCGGCCACGTCGTGGCGCTCCCACAGCTCGACGAACGCCGGCGACACCGCGCACAGCTCGTCGACGAGCTCGACCCAGGCGGGCTCGCCGATGTGTTCGGCCATGTTCGCCCGGAACCGGGCCACCACGTAGGCCACGTCCTGCTGGTCGACGAGCAGCTCGCGCCACGTGGGCTGGGTGAACAGCAGCCACATGATGTTGCGGTACCGGGCCGGAAGGGTCGAGTAGTCGCCCATCAGGGCCGCCTGCGTGCGATTCCAGGCCACGATGTCGTAGCGGGCGTTCACCAGCTGGGCGGGAAGGGGGTCGAGCGCGTCGACCACCTCGCGGACGGCCGGCTCGCAGATCTCCACCGCGCGGGTCGTGTGATCCGGGACACCGGCCAGTGTGAACAGGTGGGTCCGTTCGGACTCGTCCAGCCGGAGTGTCCTGGTGACGGCCTCCAGCACCTGCGCCGAGGCGTTGATCGGACGTCCCTGCTCGAGCCACGTGTACCAGGTGACTCCCACGCCCGAGAGCTGGGCCACCTCCTCCCGCCGCAAACCCGGCGTCCGGCGCCGGTAGCCCGGCGGGAGGCCGACGTCCTCCGGGGTCAGCCGCTCCCGACGCGTCCGCAGGAACGACGCCAGCTCGCGACGGCGTTCGGCGTCGCGAGCGAGCCGCTCGGGAAGGGGTGCCGTCTCGTCCACGCACCCAGTATGCGCCTTCGACGGTCCCGGTGCCAGGTGGTGGCGATACCAGGATGACTGCGCCCTGGTACCAGGCTGTGATGTGCAGCACACTGGCCCGCATCGAGGAATCGGGGGCCCGGGCGGTGTGTTGCCAACCGTATCGGGCCCGCAGGGAGAAGTGGAGTCGAAGGATGAGCACGACGTTGCAGGGAAGGACCGGAACGGCCCCTCGGACGAGCGCCCCCGCCTGGGCGGTGCTGGCGCTCGTGTGCCTCGGACAGTTCATGGTGGTGCTGGACATCTCGATCGTGAACGTGGCCCTTCCCTCGATCCAGTCCGAGCTCCACTTCAGCGCCTCAGGCCTCCAGTGGATCCTGAACGCCTACACGCTGACGTTCGCCGGGTTCCTCCTGCTGGGCGGGCGGGCCGGCGACCTCTTCGGGCGGCGACGGATGTTCCTGGCGGGGCTCGCGATGTTCACGGTGGCGAGCTTCGTCGGCGGACTCGCCCAGAGCCAGGGAACCCTGATCGCGGCCCGCGCGCTGCAGGGCCTGGGGGCGGCCGTCCTGGCGCCCGCGACGCTCACCATCCTGACGACGACGTTCACCGAGGGGACAGCGAGGGCTCGGGCGCTCGGCGTGTGGAGCGCCGTCGCGGCGGCCGGCGCCTCGGCGGGCGTGCTGCTGGGCGGGATCCTCACGGAGCTCATCTCGTGGCGGTGGATCCTGTTCGTGAACGTCCCCGTGGGGGTGCTGACCCTGCTCGCCGCACGGTCGTTCCTGCCGGAGTCGCGGACCGAGTCCGAACACCGCCACCTCGACGTCCTCGGCGCCCTCACGGTGACCGGCGTGCTGGTGGCGATCGTGTACGCGATCGTCCGGACCCAGACCTACGCCTGGACCAGCGCCCGGACGCTCGTGTCGCTGGCGGCAGGGGTCGCATTGCTGGGGGCGTTCGTCTGGCTGCAGACGAAGCACTCGCGGGCGCCGCTCATGCCGCTGCGGATCTTCCGGTCGCGGGCCCTCGACGGCGCGAACGCCTACCTGATGCTGCTGTTCGCGGCGATGTTCGGGACCTGGTACTTCGAGACGCTGTTCATGCAGCACGTCCTGGGCTACACGCCGCTCGATGCCGGGCTCGCGTTCCTCCCGCAGACGATCCTGATCGCGGTGGGCTCGCAGGTGGCAGCGCGGCTGGTGACCCGGTTGGGCCCGCGGCGGCTGCTGCTGGCGGGCACGGTGTTCGCGATCGCCGGCGTGGCCTGGCTCACGCGGATCACGCCGGACAGCACGTTCGCCGCCGACCTGCTCGGCCCGTTCCTGCTGATCGGGATCGGGATGGGCCTCTCGGTCACGCCGGCCACCGTGGCGGCGACGTCGGGGGTGGCGCCCGAGGACGCCGGGCTGGCGTCCGGCCTGCTGAACACGTCGCGGTTCATCGGGGCGTCGGTCGGCTTGGCGGTTCTCGCGACCGTCGCGGCCGCTCGCACGTCGGCCGCAACCGGGAGCGCCGCCGCCCGGCTGACCCAGGGCTACGCCCGGGCGCTCGACGTCGCGGTGGTGCTGCTGGCGGCGGGCGGCGCGGTGGCAGCCCTGGTCGTCCCGGCCACGCGGCGGAGGGCGTTGGTCCCGGCACCGGGGACGCCGGTCGAGCGCGACGAGGCCGACGTCGTCGCGATCTTCGACGAGGACGCCGCCCCCGAGCTCCAGAGCGCCTGAGCTTCGACGGCGCCGCCGCCCGGATGCGCGGCGGCGCCGTCCTCTTTCCGGGATCGAACATCGGCGAACACCGCCGCGGCGTGATACGAACCCATTCGTGGCCGGGTCCTTCGCGGGTCGAGTCATGCCGAGGCGGGTGGCCCTCGGGGCCGGTCTCGCCGCGTTGATCGTGCTGGCCGGTTCGTGCACCGGATCGAACGCCCCAGCCAGGGTGAGCGCTGGCGCGACGTCGGAGCCCCCGGGGACCTCGCCGGCACCGACCCCGTCCACCCCGCCGACGACCGCCGCCACCGTGGCGCTCCGCGACTGCGCCGACGCCGTCCACGGCTCGCTGGGCTCGGGCTGGCGAACGAGCAGCGTCAGCGCCGGGCCGATCGCCTTCGTGGGCCTCGCCGAGTACCGGAACGAGGCGCCGGGGAACTTCCGGCATCGGCCGGGTGGATGGGGCGGCGCCAAGGTGCTGGCCGTGGTGACGGCCGGCCGGACGGTCACGGTGACCGTTCCCGATGCCGAAGCCGGCCGCCTGGCGCTGCTCTACAGCGTGACCTCGTTCCACGACTCGGGGCTGTACCGGCCCGGCGACGGCGAACGGAGCGTGACGTTCCGGGCCTGCCCGCCGGGACAGACGGCGGCCGGCGAAGGCGGGACGCAGTTCAACGGAGGCTTCGTGGTGGCCGGCGCGCAGTGCGCCACGCTGGACGTCACGACGGATGGCGGCCCGGCCCGGCACGTCCGCTTCGCCTTCGGCCGGGGAGCGTGCTCCTCCGGCGCGTGACCCACCGGAGGAGCAGGGCGTTTCCGGGTTCCGGCTAGGACACCGGGTTCCAGGTGACGCCGCGATTGCTCGTCTTCGCGAGCTGGCCGGGGCGGTCACCGGGAAACAGCGCCGCCGGCCCGTGCACCACGAACCCGCGGGAGTTCGACACCATCACGACGTCGTTCCAACCGACCCCGCCGTCGTTCAGCCCCAACGGCTCGGTCCAGGGACCGCCGCCGTTGCTGCGGTAGATCCAGCTTCCCTGGGCGCCCCAGGAGGTCAGGAGGAACCTCCCGTCCGGCGTCGCGGCGAGCTGGGAGACGATTCCGTTGCGCGAGATCGCGCCGAACCGCTTGTACGTCCGCCCCGTGTCGTTCGACTTGTACATGTGCTTGGTGGACTGGCTGAACCCCGGGTCGCCGATGCACAGGATCCCGACCTCGGTGTCGGTGACCGCCGTGACGTCGGCGATCTCCTCGTCGGGGGCCGTGCACGGATCGGGGCGGGACGTCCACGCCGTGCCGTCGGTCGTGGCCTTGATCACCTCCGCGCCCGTCTCGGCTGGGACGATCAGGTAGGCAACGTCGTCGTGCATCGACATGCGCGCGGTGTTGGTGACGAGTCCCGCCCGGAGCTTGAGGTGCGTCTTCGTGAACGTCGTCCCGGCGGCGGACGTCTTCCACAGGGTCGCCGGCGTGCAGTTCC
>DATBHM010000061.1:0-12328 GCA_036557505.1 Actinomycetota bacterium
GTGTACTCGCCGCACACGACGTGCGCCGTCCTCATCAACGAGCGGGAGCGCGGGTTCGCCAGGGACTTCAACCATCTGCTGGACCGGCTGGCTCCCGTGGGGGCGACGTACGCGCACGACGACCTGGAGTCCCGGACGGAGAACCTCGAGGACGACCCGCACGAGGTTCCCAACGGACACGCCCACTGTCGCGGCGCGCTCCTGGGGTCGGCGTCCGAGGCCATCCCGATCGTGGACGGCCGCCTCCTGCTCGGACGGTGGCAGCGCGTCTTCCTCCTGGAGCTGGACCGGGCGCGGCAGCGGAAGGTGTTCATCCAGGTCATGGGGGAGTGACCACGATGGCTCCGATTCCGGCGGCCCACGTGCGACGGGAGGCGGCGGCGGAGTCCGGCCTCCATTCCGTCGACCCGGCTCGGCAGCTCCCCGAGCTCCGTCGTGTCATGTCCAGGTCGGACGCGGAGAACTTCCCGGTCGCGCTCCGATTCCTCCGCTCCGACCATCGCACGGACCTCGAGGCCGTCTACGGGTTCGCCCGGCTCGTCGACGACGTCGGGGACGAGGCGCCCGGCGACCGCACCGCACTGCTCGATCTCGTCGGTGAGGAGCTCCGGGCGGCGTTCCTGGGGCGGGCCGGCCATCCGGTCTTCGTCCGCCTCCAGCCGACGATCCGTCGCCGGGCCCTGGCGCCGGAGCCGTTCGAGGCGTTGCTCGAGGCGAACCGGCGCGACCAGACGGTGCACCGGTACGCCACATTCGAGGACCTGGTGGGGTACTGCCGGCTGTCGGCCGATCCGGTCGGTCACCTCGTGCTGGCCGTGTTCGGCTCGGATACGGCGCGGAACCGCCGGTGGTCCGACGCCGTGTGCACCGGCCTCCAGCTCGCCGAGCACTGGCAGGACGTGGGCGAGGACGCCGGGCGGGGACGGATCTACGTGCCGATCGAGGATCTCGAGGCGGCCGGCTGCCGGGAGGAGGACCTCCTGGCCGGCGCATCCCCGTCCCCGGAGGTGCGCCTGCTGATGGCGCGCCTGGTGGGCCGGACGCGGGCGATCCTCGACCAGGGGCTCCCGCTCCTCCGGTCACTCCGGGGGCGGCCCCGTCTGGCCGTCGCCGCCTACGTGGGGGGTGGGCGCGCCGCGCTCGCCGCGCTGGCGGCCGCCGGGTACGACTCGCTGTCGTCGTCGCCGCGGGCGACGCATCGGGCGCGCGCGGCCGCGACCGCGTCGGCGGTCCGGGACGCGTTCGCGCCGCGATCCTTCGGCGGCGGTCACGCCGATCGGAGGGCCCCGTGACGAACGGCGTGTCCGTACCGACGCCGCGCGGGTCGTCGCGCGCCGGCTTCCCCGTCCGGGCGGTCGACCACTGCCTGGCCGTCACCCGGGCCGAGGCGAAGAACTTCCACTACGGGATCCGCCTGCTGCCTCCCCGGAAACGCGCGGCCCTGTCGGCCGTCTACGCCTTCGCCCGCCGGGCCGACGACATCGGCGACGGCTCCCTTCCGGCGCCGGAGAAGCTCGCCGCCCTCGCCGCGCTCCGCAGCCGGACCCTCGGCCCCGCCGAGCCCGGCGGGGCCGACCCGATCCTCGAGGCGCTGGCCTGGGCCCGGCGGGAGTTCCCCCTCCCGTCCCATGCGCTCGGCGACCTGCTGGACGGCATCGAGGCGGACGTCCGGTGGACGGGATTCGCCGAATGGGACGACCTGGAGCGCTACTGCCGGCAGGTGGCCGGCTCCGTGGGCCGGCTGTCGGTCGCGATCTTCGGCTCCCCGGACCCGGAGCGCGCGAGTCGCCTGGGCGACGACCTGGGCGTCGCGATGCAGCTGACGAACATCGTGCGTGACCTGGGGGAGGACCTGGCGATGGGCCGGAGCTATCTCCCCGCCTCCGACCTCCGCCGCTTCGGGATCGATGGCGATCCCCGCGCGCGGCCGACGGCGGTGGCCGAGCTGGTGCTCGTCGAGTGCGACCGGGCGGAGGGATGGTTCGAACGGGGGCTCCGCCTCCTCCCGATGCTGGATCCGCGCAGCGCGGCCTGCGTCTCGGCGATGGCCGGCATCTACCGGCGCGTCCTCCGGCGCCTGCGGGCGGCGCCGGGCGCCGCGATCGTGCGCCGGGTCTCGCTGCCGACCTGGGAGAAGGCGTGGGTCGCCGCGCGCAGCCTGGCCGGAGCCGCCCCGTGAGCCGCCCGGCCCCGGACCCCGGCACCACGGTCGGGCGCCACGTGGTCGTCGTGGGCGGCGGCCTGGCAGGACTCTCGGCGGGCCTGGCGTGCGCCGACGCCGGCGCCCGGGTGACCCTGGTGGAATCGCGGGGCCGTCTGGGCGGCGCCACCTTCTCGTTCCCACGCGACGGGCTCGTCGCCGACAACGGGCAGCACGTCTTTCTGCGCTGCTGCACCGCCTACCGGGGGTTCCTCGACCGCATCGGATCCTCCGGCCGCGTGAAGATGCAGCGCAGGATGGCCATCCCGGTCGCGGCGCCGGGCGGTCCCGTGGCCTGGATCCGCAGGTCGTCCCTGCCGGCCCCGCTGCACCTCGGCGGGTCCCTCCTCACCTATCGCCATCTCACGGCGCCCGCCCGCGTGCGCGCGATGGGGGCGTCGCTCGCGCTCCGCCGGCTCGACCCCGAGGACCCGGCCCTCGACGAGATCTCGTTCGGCCGATGGCTGGCCGGACAGGGGCAGCATGCGGATGCCATCCGCGCGCTGTGGGATCTCTTCGCCCTTCCCACCCTGAACCTCCACGCCGGGGACGCGTCGCTCGCGCTCGCGGCCATGGTGTTCCGGACCGGCTTGCTGACCGATCGCGGGGCCGCGGACGTCGGATGGTCGCGGGTGCCGCTGTCGGAGCTGCACGGCGATCCGGCCGGACGGGCACTCGAGCGGGCCGGCGGGCGCGTGCTCCTCGGCACGGCCGCCCGCCGCGTGCGCCCGGGTGTCCGCGGGTGGACCGTCGACACGGACGGCGGGCCCGTCGAGGCCGACGCGGTGATCGTCGCCGTTCCGCACGACCGGGCCGCCGAGCTCCTCCCTCCTGGCGTGAGCCCGGCGCAGGACCGGTGGACCTCCCTGGGGTTCTCCCCGATCGTGAACGTCCACGTCCTGTACGACCGCCCGGTCCTGCGGATGCCATTCGTCGCCGGGATCGGCTCCCCGGTGCAGTGGGCGTTCGACCGGAGCGAGGGGTCCGGCGTCGAGCGCGGACGGTACGTGGCCGTATCCGTGTCCGGCGCGGACGCCGAGATTGCCGAGCGATCCGCCGAGCTGCGCGACCGGTTCGTCGCCGCGCTGCGTGAGCTGCTCCCGGCGGCGCGCCCGGCCCGGGTGGAACGGTGCTTCGTCACACGCGAGCCGCGCGCCACCATCCGCCAGTCGCCGGGTGTGGGGCGGCTGCGGCCGCCCCAGCGAACGAACCGGTGGGGGCTGGCGCTCGCAGGCGCGTGGACGGCCACGGGGTGGCCGGCCACGATGGAATCGGCCGTCCGGTCCGGCCGGTCCGCGGCCGGAGAGGTGCTCGACGACCTGGTTCGCCCGGGAGCCGGCCAGCTCGCGGGGGTCGGATCGTGATCCGGACCGCGCCGGCGTCCCTGGAACGCGCCCGCGAGACAACGATGCCCGCGCTCCGTGAGGTGCGGGGACGGCTGCACCCCGCGATCGGTCGCATCGCCGCCTACCACGCCGGCCATGCGGACGCGTCGGGGATGCCGACCGACGGGGGAGGCAAGGCCATCCGACCCGCACTCGCCCTCCTCTCCGCCGAGGCGGCGGGCGCGCCTCCGGAGGTCGCCGTGCCGGGCGCGGTGGCCGTCGAGCTGATCCACGACTTCTCCCTGCTCCACGACGACGTCATGGACGGGGACCGGGAGCGTCGCCACCGGCCGGCCGCCTGGGCCGTGTTCGGGGAGTCCCTGGCCATCCTGGCCGGCGACGCGCTGGTGGTCGCGGCGCAGCAGGTCCTCCTCGAGTCGGGGAACCCGTGGACGATCCCGGCGATGCGGCTGGTGGCCGACGCCGCCCAGGCCATGATCGGCGGGCAGGTGGACGATCTCGCGTTCGAGCCTCGCGGCGACGTCCGCCCGGCCGAGAGCGAACGGATGGTCGAGGGCAAGACGGGCGCCCTCCTCTCGTGCGCCTCGGCGATCGGCGCCGTGCTCGGGGGCGCTCCCAACCCCACCGTGTCGGCCCTGCGCGCGTTCGGACTGCATCTCGGGATGGCGTTCCAGGCGCAGGACGACCTGCTGGGGATCCGCGGCGATCCGGAGGTGACCGGGAAGCCGCGGGCGACCGACCTCCGCCGCCGGAAGAAGACCCTGCCGGTCACGGCGGCGATGTGGGCGCCCGGACCGGGCGCGGCGCGGTTCCGGGAGCTCATCGGTCGACCTCCGGTTCACGACGGCGATCCCGACCCCGACCTCCCCGAGCTGGTGTCGCTCGTGGACCGGTGCGGCGGCGAGCGGGCCGCCCGCGACCTGGCCGACCGGCACCTGACCATGGCCCTGTCGTCGCTCGACGGGATCCCGGTGAGCGCGGGCATCCGGGGCGAGCTCGAGGCGCTCGCCCGGTTCGTCGTGGATCGGGAGGCGTGAGCGCGATGAACGCCGGAGCATGGATGCATCCGAGGCCGCCGTGTCGCTGATCGCCGAGCGGGGGAGCGCGGTCGCCGTCCACGCGGCGCTCGAGCGGGCCGTCGACCACCTGCTGTCGCTGCAGTCCGCCGACGGCTGGTGGAAGGGGGAGCTCGAGACGAACGTCACGATGGACGCCGAGGATCTCCTGCTCCGGGAGTTCCTGGGGATCCGGACGGCCGACGAGACGTCGCTCGCCGCGCGGTGGATCCGGTCGCAGCAGCGTTCTGACGGGACCTGGGCGAACTTCCACGGCGGGCCGCCCGACCTCTCCACGACGATCGAGGCGTACGCGGCCCTCCGCCTCGCCGGCGACCCCCCGGCCGCGGAGCACATGCGACGGGCGGCGGGGTTCGTCCTCGAGGCCGGCGGGCTCGAGCGGGCGCGCGTGTTCACGCACCTGTGGTTCGCGCTGTTCGGACTGTGGCCGTGGGACGCCGTCCCCGCGCTCCCGCCCGAGGTGATGTTCCTCCCGTCGTGGTTCCCGCTGAACCCGTACGACTTCGCGTGCTGGGCACGGCAGACCATCGTCGCCCTGACCGTGGTGGGCGCCCACCGGCCGGTCCGGCCCATCCCCGCCCTCGGGGGCCTCGACGAGCTGCGGAGCGGGCTCCCGCCCCGCCGGCCGCCGGCGGGGGCCATATGGGCGGGCGCGTTCGAGCGGCTGGACCGGGCGCTGCGGTGGTACGAGCGGCACGCATCGCGGGGCCTCCGGCGGATCGCGCTGACCCGGGCCACGGAGTGGATCCTGGCCCGGCAGGAGGCCGACGGCTCGTGGGGCGGGATCCAGCCTCCCTGGGTGTACTCGCTGATGGCGCTGCGGCTCCAGGGGTACGCCCTCGACCACCCGGCCGTCCGGGCGGGGCTGGAGGGGCTCGATCGGTTCGTCGTCGTGGACGATCGCGGACGGCGGCTGGAGGCCTGCCAGTCCCCGGTCTGGGACACGGCGCTGGCGGTGATCGGGCTCGTGGACGCCGGCGTCGCGCCGGAGCACCCTGCCGTGCAGGGCGCGGCCCGGTGGCTGGTCGGCCAGGAGATCCGGGTTCCGGGGGACTGGGTGGTCCGGCGCCCGGCCCTCGATCCCGGCGGGTGGGCGTTCGAGTTCGAGAACGACCATTACCCGGACATCGACGACACGGCGGAGGTGATCCTGGCCCTCCGCCGGGTCGTCCGCGGCCTCGGTGCCGACGACCGGCGGTCGGCCGAGGCGGCGATCGGCCGCGGGGTCCGCTGGATCCTGGGGATGCAGTCGGCGGACGGCGGCTGGGGGGCGTTCGACGTGGACAACACCCGGACGCTCGCCCGGGAGCTGCCCTTCTGCGACTTCGGCGAGGTCATCGACCCGCCCTCGGCGGACGTGACCGCCCACGTCGTGGAGATGCTGGCGGCCGAGGGGCTCGGCGGGCTGCCGGCGACCCGGCGGGGCCTGGCCCGCCTGGGGGCATGGCAGGAACCTGCCGGCTCGTGGTTCGGGCGGTGGGGGGCCAACCACGTGTACGGCACGGGCGCGAGCGTGCCGGCGGCCGCGGCGGCCGGCGTCGTGCCGTCGGATGCCCGGGTTCGGGCCGCCGTCCGGTGGCTCGAGGCCCACCAGCACGAGGACGGCGGCTGGGGGGAGGACCTCCGGTCGTACGACGATCCCGACTGGGCCGGCCGGGGGCACACCACCGCATCGCAGACCGCCTGGGCGCTCCTGGCGCTCCTCGCGGCCGGCGAACGATCCCCCGCCGTCGACCGTGGCGTGGCGTGGCTCGTGGATCGCCAGACCGGGGACGGGGCGTGGGAGGAGCCGTGGTTCACCGGCACGGGGTTCCCCGGCGACTTCTTCATCAACTACCACCTGTACCGACTGGTGTTCCCCATCACCGCGCTGGGGCGGTACCTGCACGACCCGAACCCCGCCGCGACCCTGGCGGCCCGGCGCCGGGGAGGTGCCGCGTGACCCGGCGCCTCTCGCACCAGGTGTCGATCGGAGGCGTGACCGTGGGCGGGGACGCGCCGGTCCGCGTCCAGTCCATGTGCACCACGAAGACCCGCGACGCAGGCGCCACGCTGGCGCAGATCGCGTCGCTGGCGGCGGCCGGGTGCGAGCTCGTGCGGGTGGCGGTGCCGTTCGACGATGACGCGGCGGCGCTTCCGGCGATCGTCCGGAGCTCGCCGATCCCCGTGATCGCCGACATCCACTTCACGTGGCGTCACGCGATGGACGCGCTCGCGGCCGGCATCCACGGCCTCCGGGTGAACCCCGGCACGATCGGCGACCGCCGGCGGGTGAAGCTGATCGCCGACGAGGCCCGGGCGCGCGGGGTCCCCATCCGGATCGGCGTGAACGCCGGCTCGCTCGATTCCGAGCTGCTCCGCCGGTACGGCGCGCCGACCGCGGAGGCGCTGGTCGAGTCCGCCCTCCGCGAGTCCGCGGCGCTCGAGGAGCACGGGTTCACCGACATCAAGCTCGCGGTGAAGTCCGAGGACGTGCACATGTGCGTCGAGGCGTACCGGATGCTGGCCGAACGGTGCGACCACCCCCTGCACCTCGGCGTCACCGAGGCGGGTCCGCCGCCCCAGGGGGTCGTGAAGTCCGCCGTCGCGCTGGGGGCGCTCCTGCTCGAGGGGATCGGCGACACCATCCGGGTCTCGCTGACCGCGCCGCCCGAGGAGGAGGTGGCCATCGCGTGGGAGCTCCTGAAGGCCGTCGGACTCCGGCGCCGAGGCGTCGAGATCGTGTCGTGCCCGTCCTGCGGCCGTGCGGAGGTGGACGTGTTCGAGCTGACCCGGGCGGTCCAGGCCCGCGCGGGCGAGCTCCCCGAGGGCATGAAGGTCGCCGTGATGGGGTGCCCGGTGAACGGGCCCGGCGAGTCGCGCGGCGCCGACGTCGGAATCGCGGCGGGGGTGCGGCAGGGCCTCCTCTTCGTGGGCGGGCGGTCGGTGGCCCGGTACCCGGAGGAGGACCTCGTGGACGCGCTCGTGGCCGCGGCCCGGGCGCATGCGCAGCCTCAGACGACCGAGACAGGCGAGGGTGCCGGATGACCGGGCTCGCCGTCCTGGCGCCGCTGTCGTGGGAGGCCCGGGCGCTCCGCCGCGGATTGTCGCCGGGGACGACGCTGGTGCACACGGGGATGGGCCCGGCGAGGTCGAACCGGGCCGACGTTCCCGGAGCGGCGGCGGCGGTCGCCGTGGCCGGCGTCTGCGGCGCCCTCGATCCGACGCTCCGAGCGGGGGAGATCGTCGTGGCGACCGAGCTTCACGACCCCGACGGAGGCGTCATCCCGCTCCCCGCCGCCGGACCGGTCGCCGCCGCCCTGATCGCGATCGGCCTCGAGGCCCGTCTCGGCCCGATCGCGTCCGTCCCCCGGCTGTTCCGCGGCGTGGACCGGCCGGCGCTCGTCGCGTCCGGTGCGATCGCGGTCGACATGGAGTCGGCGTGGCTGGCCCGCCGCGTCGGGGACCGGCCGCTGGCGGTCGTGCGGGTCGTCGCCGACGGCCCGGGCCGGGATCTCCTCCGGAACCCGATCGCCGCGGCGAAGGCCGGCCGCCTCGCGCTCCGCGTGCTCCGTCGGATCGGGCCGGCGCTGGAGTCGTGGGCCGCCGCCGCGGGTCCCCATCGGATCGTGCTCGCGAGCCCCCGGTCGTTCTGCGCGGGCGTCGAACGGGCCATCGAGATCGTCGAACGGGCCCTCGATCGCCACGGCCCCCCCGTGTACGTCCGCAAGCAGATCGTCCACAACGCCCACGTGGTCGACGATCTCGAACGGCGCGGCGCGGTGTTCGTCGACTCGCTCGACGACGTTCCGAGCGGCGAGCTGGTCGTGTTCTCCGCGCACGGGGTCTCGCCGGCCGTTCGCGAGGAGGCCGCGGCTCGGGGCCTGCGCGTGATCGATGCCACGTGCCCGCTGGTTACGAAGGTCCACGCGGAGGCCCGCCGGTTCGCCCGAGACGGGTTCCGGATCGTGCTCGTCGGCCATCGGGGCCACGAGGAGGTGGAGGGAACATCGGGCGAGGCGCCCGACGCCATCCGGCTGGTGGAACGGCCGGAGGACCTGCGTGCGCTCGACCTGGACGGCGCGCCGGTGGCCTACCTGACCCAGACGACGCTGGCCGTGGACGAGGTCCAGGGCGTGGTCAGCGCGCTCCACGAGCTTCGTCCCGATGTGTCGGGGCCGGGGTCCGACGACATCTGCTACGCGACCACCAACCGACAGGCGGCCGTTCGAGCCATCTCGTGCGAGGTGGATGCGTTCCTCGTGATCGGTTCGAAGAACTCGTCGAACTCCCGACGCCTCGTGGAGGTCGCCGGACGTGCCGGATGCGTCGCCCACCTGATCGACGACGAGACGGAGCTCGATCCGTCCTGGCTCGCCGGCGCCCGTTCGATCGGCCTCACGGCCGGGGCGTCGGCACCCGAGGCGCTCGTGGACCGGGTGCTCGCCGCCATCGGAGGGCTGGGGCCCGTCGACGTCGAGGAGCGGACGGTCGTCGAGGAGGCGGTCAGGTTCACCATCCCGGCCGAGCTGCGAACGGCGACCATCGACGCCGGCGGACGGACGCCGGGGATGAACGTCCGAACGCCCGCGACGAGGAGGCGATAGCCGTGCCCGTCTCGCTCCGTCAGCAGGTCCGGATGGGGACCTATCTCGCCCGGCAGAAGCTCCAGGGCCGGAAGCGGTTCCCGGTCCTGGTCGAGCTGGAGCCGCTGTTCGCCTGCAACCTGGCGTGCGCCGGCTGCGGCAAGATCCAGTACCCCCCGCACATCCTCAAGCAGCGGATGTCTGTCGACCGCGCGCTGGGCGCGGTGGAGGAATCGGGGGCCCCGATGGTGTCGATCGCCGGCGGCGAGCCGCTCATCCATCCCGAGGTCCACACGATCGCGAAGGAGCTCGTGGCGCGGAAACGGTTCGTGTACCTGTGCACGAACGCGCTCCTGCTGCAGCGCAAGCTGCACCTGTTCGAGCCCTCGCCCTATTTCGCCTGGGCCGTCCACATCGACGGGCTGCGGGAACGCCACGACGAGTCGGTGTGTCAGGAGGGCGTGTTCGACACGGCGGTCGAGGCCATTCGGGCGGCGAAGGATGCCGGCTTCCGGGTGACGACCAACACCACGTTCTTCTCACAGGACTCGCCGGCCAACGTGCGGCAGGTCCTCGACTTCCTGAACGACGAGCTCGGGGTGGACTCCATGATGCTGTCGCCGGCCTACGCGTACTGGAAGGCGCCCGATCAGGACCACTTCCTCGGCGTGGAGGAGACCCGCAGGCTGTTCCGGGCGGCGTTCGCCGAGGGGAACCGGAAGCGGTGGCGCCTGAACCACTCGCCGGTGTTCCTGGACTTCCTCGAGGGCAGGGTCGATCTGGAGTGCACGCCGTGGGGGATCCCGTGCTACACGATCTTCGGGTGGCAGCGGCCCTGCTACCTCCAGGCGGACTCGTACGCGGCGACGTACCGCGAGCTCGTCGAGGAGACGGACTGGTCGAAGTACGGGCGGCACAGCGGCAACGTCCAGTGCCGCAACTGCATGGCCCACTGCGGATACGAGCCGACGGCGGTGCTGGCCACGATGGGCTCGTTGAAGGAGTCGGTGCGGGCGCTGACCGCGAGGTAGCCCCGCCTCAGCCGAATCGCCTGGCGAGCGACCGGTAGAGGCCCGGAAGGGAGCCGCGCAGCCGGGCCGGAAACGCCATCCATCCCGGGACGAACGTCTCCGCGCGCCCGGTGCGGATCGCGGCGACGACGGCGTCGGCGACGCGCCCCGGCGGGATCTTCCGGGGCCGTGCCCGATCGTACGGCCGCCCCCGGCGTTCGAAGAACGGTGTGTCGACCGCACCGGGCGACACGACCGAGACGCCGACACCCGTTGCGTGGAGCTCCATGCGGATGGACTCGGAGAACCGGACCAGGGCCGCCTTCGTGGCGGAGTAGACGGCCTCGTCCGGCACGCCGACGTGCCCGGCGATCGATGCGACGTTCACGATGTGCCCTCGGCCCCGCTGGAGCATCTCGGGGAGCAGCGCCCGGGTCAGCCGAATGGGCGCGACGAGGTTCACCCGAACCAGACGGTCCAGCTCGGAGGGGGACATGGCGGCGAACGGACCCGCCCACCCGACCGCCGCGTCGTTGACGAGGACGTCGACGCGCCCGTGCGCTCGGATGGCCTCGTCGGCGGCCGCGTCGGCCTCCGCAGGATCTGCCAGATCGGCCCGAACCGGCGCGGCGCCGTGTCGATCGCGCAGCTCGTCGAGGGCGGCCTGGTCGCGGCCGACTGCCACCACGGTGGCCCCCGCGGCCGCCAGGCGCTCGGCCACGGCGCGGCCGATCCCGCTCGTGGCCCCGGTCACCAGGGCAACCGCGCCGCGCACCTCCATGTCGGGGACGGTACACCGCGACCGGTGTCCGCCGTCGTGCTCACGAGCGGACCGTCCGGTTGCGCTCCCCGGCCTCCCTCATTATAGACTGACTGGTCAGTTTCGTTCCTCTTGCATGCGAAAAGGGAGATCGCGTGCCACGACTCGCGGAGGCCACCAGGGCGGCTCGCCGGCAGCAGTTCATGGACGCCGCCTGGCGGTGCGCGGCGATGAACGGGTACCGCAACTGGACCGTCGACGACGTGTGCGCGGAGGCCGGCGCCAGCAAGGGCGCCTTCTACGTCTACTTCGACAGCAAAGACGACCTCCTGATCGCGCTGCTGAGCGACGATGCCGACTGGATCGACGGGCTGATCGACGAGGCGCACGCGGAGGACCTCCCCGGCGCCGAGCGGATCCGGTGGCTCATCCAGCGCATGCTGCGCCGCCGGGAGGAGCCGGGCCGGGTCCAGATCCGCGCCGATCTGTGGGCGGAGATGCTCACGCAGGACCACGTCCGGTCGGCCTTCGTCGCCCGGCTTCGACGCCGTCGGGAGCGGGTGGCCGCCTGGCTTGCGGGGAGCACGCGACGTGGCCGGGCCGATCCGGCGCAGACGCGGGCGCTCGCGGCAGTTGCGCTCGCGCTCGCCGACGGGCTCACGCTTCACCGGGCGATCGATCCGTCCGCGTTCCAATGGCGGAATGCGATGCGCGCGGTCGATCTGCTGTTCTCGGGATTGGACCGTTCCTGAGGCAGAGGGGCGTGCTCGGTCAGGTCCTGAGCGGGGCCGGCAGGACCTTCACGCGGAGGCCACCGCAGCTCGGGCACGAGAGGTCCGCCTCGGGGGACGTCCGGGCCACGCCCCCCAGGAAGTACATCCGCCATTCGTTGCCGGCGCGGTCGTGCGCCACCCGTACGTCGTAGGTGTCGGTCCATGTCCGGCTGCATCGCAGGCACATGAACGAGTACGGCTCGTGGTCGTGTTGGACGAGCATGATGGGTCGCTTCCTTCCGCTGCTCCTCGATGACCGGCGTGTTCATCGAGGTCCTCAGTTGCCAGTATAGCGACCGACCGGTCAGTTTGGAAGCAAGAAAGTCCCGGGACTCCAATTTCGAGCAACCTTTGTTCAGTCGTCGCACATCCCGGCGAGGCAGGAGGGCGAACCGACGGTGGCCATGAGATGCCGCCATGTGAACACGTTCACCACGCCCGTCTTGGCGAGACCCTCCGAGTGCTGGAACGACTCCACGGCGGACTCGGTCCGGGGACCGAAGTGGCCACCCACCACGGCGTCGTAGAGCCCCAGGTAGCTCAGAGCCCGTTGCACGACCTTGACTGCCTGGCCGGCATCGCCGCGATGGAGATCCAC
>DATBHM010000062.1:0-14137 GCA_036557505.1 Actinomycetota bacterium
GATCGGGGTGGGAGGAGTCGGTGTGGGCGGTGGGGACGGGGGCGGTTGGGTCGCCGTGCGGTCGTGGTGAGCGATGCCCGCCCATACGAGTGCCGCAGACCCCAGGAGCACGACGACCGTGGCGACGACCCTGCCGATCACCGAACGACGGCGTCGGCTCGCCACTTTCCGTTCGACCCCCGCCCAGAGGCCCGCGGGCGGGAGCCGCCGGCTTTCCTCGTCGGCACGAAGAGCCTCGCGGAGGCGGTCCTCAGTCCTCATCCGAGAGATCCTGTTCGAGCTTGGCCAATGCCTTTGCGGTCTGGCTCTTCACCGTTCCGGTCGAGCAGCCCATGACCCGGGCCGTGTCAGCCTCGGTGAGGTCTTCGTAGTAGCGGAGCAGGATGGTCGTTCGCTGGCGCGGCGGCAGTGAGAGCACCGCCGACCAGACCGCCGTTCGGCCCGGGTCGAGGGCCGGCGCCGTGGCCGGCTCGGCGTGGCGATGGCGGGCCTCGAGCGCGAGGCGGCGGAGCCGGTTCTTCCACAGGTTCACGGCGATGCGCCGGAGATAAGGCCAGACCGCCTCCGCATCGAGCCGTTCGATTTTCGGGGCCAGCCTCACGAACGCGTCCTGCACCAGGTCCTCCGCGACCTCGCTGCGGCCGGTGAGCAGTGTGCAGAGTCGCAGCAATGCAGCCGCGTGATCTTCGAACGCGGTCCGCAGGTCGCCGGTCGCCGGGTCTCCCACCGCCGTCGCGGGTTCGTTCACTCGATCCAAGAACCCGCGAGTCGTCTGGAAGGTTGTCCGACCATCCCGCGAAGGAACCCGGAGCTCTGAGCGCATCGGGGCGTCGCCGTTGCGGTCGCGACCATGGGAGCAACAGGATGCACCAGCAGCGCGCCGGGCGAAATCGACTTCGGTGAGGCCGCCCCGTGTAAGCAACGTGCGCTTCGAAGGCGTATATCCGGGCGGTGGGCGAGGAGGCCGAGCTGCAGGTGACCGCTCCGGAGCCGGGGATCTCGGCCGGGTCGTTCGACGACTTCTTCCGGGATCGGTTCGCGAAGGTGGCGAGGACGATGATGCTGGTGACGGGCGACTTCGACGCGGGGGAGGAGCTGGCCCAGGAGGCGTTCGCGCGGACGTTCGCCCGGTGGGACCGGTTCGCCACCCTGGAGCACGCGACGAACTCCGTCTTCGCGGTCGCCTGGAACCTCGCCCGGTCCAGGCGCCGTCGGGACTCCCGGGCGAAGCGGGCCGCGGGCCGGGCCGCCGCAGAGATGCCGCCGACGGATGAGACGGCCCGGGTGAACGAGCGCATGGTCATCCTCGCAGCGCTTCGGGAGCTCTCCCGGCGGCAGCGTGCCTGCGTCGCGTTGGTCGACTACGCCGGGATGTCCGATCGGGAGGTCGCGGAGATCCTCGGCATGCGACCGCCAACCGTACGCGTGCATCTCGCCAGGGGGCGCGCGCGGCTGCGCGAGGCCCTGCGGCCCGGAGGTGACGAATGATCGAGCGCGACACGTTCGTCGCGGCGCGCCTCTCCTCACTCGTCGACGACCGGCCGGTGGACGTGGACGAACGTCTCCGGACGCTGCCCCAGGGCCCGACGCGGATCCGCCCCCGGCGGCTGGTGCCGATCCTGACCGCCCTTCTCGTTGCGGCCGCCGCGATCGGCCTGCTCGTCTGGGCCTTCACCGCGAGCCCTCGCCGCGAGCCCGCCTCGAACCGAGGCGACCTCATCGTGTACGTGACATCCGAGCCGCCGGTGAGTGTCCCCCGCCACGGGTTCGCCCGGTTCGCGGGATCGGAGCTCGCCGTTGTTCGCGCGAACGGTTCGGGGCGCCGGGTGCTGACGCACCTGGGCGACCGGGGGCTGGCCGCGATCGATCCGGCCTGGTCTCCTGACGGCCGGCGGATCGTGTTCGTCGCCGCCCGCGTCGTGGGGTCGGAGGCCCGGCTCGAAGGAACGCTCGAGGTCATGAACGCGGACGGCTCCGGCCTCCACCGGCTCGGCACCGCAACCACCGCCGCCGACCCCGCCTGGTCGCCCGACGGAGGCTTGATCGCATTCACGCAGGACGATGGGGCGGCCCTCGCGGTCATCCCATCGGCCGGCGGGCCAGAGCGGGTGATCGACTACCGGGGCCGGCACGGGATCTCCGGGGTCACGTGGTTCCCGGGCACGAACACGATCGGCTTCGTCGAGGACGGCGTGTTCGTTGCGATGATCGACGCCGACGGCGCCGCCTACCGGCGGCTCCCCACCGGGCCCCACGAGGGGTCGTTCGCCTGGTCGCCCGACGGCCGGCAGGCCGTGGTCGCCGCCGGGGACGAGCTGGTGGTCACGGCCCTCGACCTCACCCGGCGCCGGGTCCTGCTTCGCTGTGAGCGACCGTGCCGGAACCTGGGCGACCCCGTCTGGTCACCCGACGGCCGGTCGATCGTGTTCGTGCGGCAGACCGCCGGGCGGAGCGTCGTGGAGGAGATCCGGCCCGACGGGTCCGGGCTCCGCAGCCTGGGTGCCACCGGGTGGGCGCGATCCCCGCGCTGGCAGCCCTCCGGCCGACCTCCGGCCGCTGGTCCGCCCCCGACGCCGGCGATCATCCCCTTCACCGCACCGCGCGGCGCCACGAAGATCGAACTCGGCCGGGGCGCAAGCGCGGCGGCGTGCGGGTTCGGCTCGGTGTGGGTCACGAACCTGCCGGACGTCTCGGTCCAACGGGTCGACCCGTCGACCAACCGCATGGTGGCCACGATCCCGGTCCGGGGCGTGGAGTCGATGGCCTTCGGAGGCGGGTCGGCTTGGACGGCCGGGATCAACGGGACCCTCTCCCGGATCGACCCGTCGACCAACGCGGTCACGGGCACGTCCTCGGTCGGCTACGGCACGGAAAGCCTGACCTACGGGTCCGGCTCGCTGTGGGTGCTCCAACTGCCGACGTCGGATGTGAGTGACGCCGGAGACCTGCTCCGGATCGACCCGGCCACGCTGCGCGTCACCGCGCGGATCACGGTGCACGGCTATCCGCACTCCGTGGTCGCCGTGGGCCCGTCGATCTGGGTGCTCCAGGACTTCGACGCGATCCAGCGGGTCGACCCGGCCACGAACGGTGTGGCCGGCGCGAGCATCCAGATGCAGGATCGCGACACGTCGATGTTCGCCGCGGGCGGGTCCCTCTGGATCACCAGTCAGGAGACCGGTGACCTGCTGAAGATCGACCCGGTGACGGGGCGGATCGTCCGGTTGATCCCGCTGAACGGGGAGGAGGTCGCGAGCGGCGGGAACTTCGCGGCGGTCCCGGGTGACGGCGTGATCTGGGCGTATGGGTCCCGATGCTGCGCGCCGCTGCCGCTGGCCCGCATGTGGCGGGTCGATCCGACGACCGCTACCGCGCGTCGGGTGCACCCGCCGACCGGTGGCTTCACCGCGGCCGGAGCGGGCTCGCTGTGGTTGGCGGGGGGATCAGCCGTGTACCGCTTCCCGGAACCTTCTCCGCCTCACTCGGGATGAACGTTCGACCGGCCAGGCCTCCCGGGTTCAGGACGCGCCCGATCCGACGCTGATCAGGACGACCGAGACGGCGGCGGTGAGCAGGCCCAGGGCCTGTGCCCGGCTCCAATGTTCGAAGAGGACGAACCGCGCCAGGACGATGGTCGCGGCGGGGTAGAGCGACGTGAGGACGGCGACCAGCGAGAGATCGCCCTTCCCGGTGGCGAAGAAGAACGCCGCCGTCGCCAGGGCGCCGAGCACGCCGGCGGCAGCACCGTAGGGGATCGCCGCCCGACGACGTCCGTCCCCTCGGGACATCCACAGGCCGAGCGGGACGGCGAGGGCGAGCGTCACCGCCTCCCCGGGGAGCAGCGGCCAGGCGCCGCTCGCGGTTCCGGCCCGGTCGAGGGCCACGAAGAAGAGGCCGAATGCGGCACCGGCGATCAGGCCTTCCCGGATCCCCGCGCGTCTGCCGTCCCCGGACCCCGCCGACAGCGACACCAGCGCGATGGCGGGGACGGCGAGAGCCATCCCGGCCGCCTCCGGGGCCGACAGGTGGTCTCCGAGCGCGATCCCGACCGCCGCGGGAATGATGGCGGCGAGGACCGCGGACAGCGCCGCCACCACGCTCATCCGCGCCGCGGCGAGCCCGCGGTACAGGGCGACCGTTCCGAAGCCGTTCCCCAATCCGCTCAACGCGCCCCAGGCGAGCGCGGCGGCCGTCGGCGACGAGGAGCGCAACAGCGCCCAGACGATCAGCGTCGCCACCGCGGCGACCGGTTGCTGCGCGAGCACGACGCCGCCGACCGATGTCCTTCGTCCGCCGACGCCCGCTGCAAAGTCCGACGCGCCGTAGCCGAGCGCCGCGAGAAGGCCGAGGACGACCGCAGCCGCGCTCATCGCACGGCCGCACCGGATGTCGCGGAGCGGTTCGGAAGACCGCCGTCCGGTTCCTTCCCCACGTGGCAGCTACAGGAAGATGGGCGGGCCGAACGGGATCATCCGATCGAAGTGCCCGAATGGGCGGCTCGCCATCAGGAGGTTCACCCACGGGTCGATCCGGAACCCTCGGGCGAGCAGGTGACGGGCGGCGACCTCGTTCGGCCCGGGCACCTGGAACTCGATGCTCGAGACCCCCAGCGCGGCGGCGCGGTCCTCGACATGCAGGAGCACGCCGGGGAGATCCCGTGGCTCGAGCGCGGCGATCGGACCGGTCCCCTCCGCGCCGACGAACGCGAATCCCACGTCCTCGCCGCCGCGGAGGTAGCGGTAGCCCTCCCGCTGTCCCAGCAGCCATCGCAGCTCCACGTGTCCGCGGGCGTGGCCGAGGACCGCGCGCTCCAGCGTGGCAACCGCGTCGAGGTCCTCCTCCGAGACCGGGTCGATGCTCGCCGGCACGACGTCGCCCGGGACCTCCGTCCGGGACGGTTCGCCACCCAGTGTCAGCAGCGGGAACTGCGGGAACGTCCCCGCAGCGTAGTAGCGGGCCAGCGCCCGGGTGTCGGTGGTCGCGATGATGGACCGCACGTCGCCTCGGCCGGCCGGGAAGGCCCGGTCCATCAGCCTCCGGCCGAGGCCCGCCGATTGCCGGCCCGGCACGACGAAGAACTCGGTCAGCTCGAACAGGCCCTCCCGTTCGATCGACCGGGCGAAGCCGACGATCGCACCCGTTTCGGTTTCCTCGGCGACCCACCACTCCGCGGCGTGGTCGGCGAGGAGCCGGTGGAGCGGCTCGCTCATCGGCCACCAGTCGTCGGCGGTGCCGGCGAGCGGCGTTCCGTTCCGCGCGCCGAAGTCCGTGACCGACGACCACATCACCTCGTGGCAGGGCCGGACGTCGTCCGGCGTCGCGCGTCGGATCCTGGGCTCGGCCGACACCCGGCTACTTCGGAACCAGTGCGATGGCTCGGGCCGGACTGCCGGAGCCGTTCACGATCTTGAGCGGGGCGACGATCAGCACGGACCCCGTCGGGGGGAGCTGCGCGAGGTTCGCCAGCTGGGTGAGCCCGTACTTGTTCGCGCCCAGCAGGAACGAGTGGCAGGGGAAGGGCGGGTCGAACGAGTGGGCCGCCCCCGCGTCCGTTCCGACCGTCTCCACGCCGACGCCGACGATCGGCGCTTCCTCCGCGAGCCACTTCGCGCAGTCGATGCTGATCCCCGGTGTGTGGGGGCCGGTGTCGTTCGCGTTGAGGAACGCCTGCTGGTCGTGGGCCCGGGCGTCCCATCCCGTTCGGTAGAGCAGCCACCCGCCCGTCGGCAGCGGGCCGTGCAGCCGTTCGAACGCCCTGACGTCGTCGATCGACAGCAGGAAGTCGGGGTCGGCGGCCACGCGGTCGGTGAGGTCGAGGACCACGGCCGGGCCGACGAGGTTCTTCACCGGGATCCGCGAGACGTCGTCCTTGTCCCGGCCCGTGACCCAGTGCACCGGGGCGTCGAGGTGCGTTCCGACGTGCTCGCCGCCCTCGAACGAGTTCCAGTACCAGGCCGGCCCGCGGTCGTCGTACCGGCTGATCTCCTGCATCCTCCATCCGGGCGTGTTCGCGAACGGGGGCGGGAGCTGGATGATCGGGGTCGCCTCGGACAGTGGCTGGGTGAGGTCGACGACGTCGACCGTTCCACCCGCCAGTGCGTCGAGGAATCCGTTCAGGGCCTCCGTGGTCATTTCCCGTCCTCTCGTCAGGTGGACGTCGATGTCTCCGGTCCGGGGTCGGGGTGTTCGTCGCCGGCGACGGTGGGCTCGTCGGTCTGCTCGCCGGGATCGCGTGGGGCCGGGCGAGGCGGGGCCTCGTCGCCCGGCTCGCCCACCCGGAGGGCGCGCGCGAACTCGAAGCGGTTCTCCAGCAGGTGCAGGTCCATGTGGAACGAGGCCGGCCCGATGTCCTCGACCTTGGCGACGAGACACGAGACCTCGCCGCCCGCGAGGTCCTCGCGTGCCGCGGCCGTGAAGTCGTCAAGGCCATTGACCATCCTGGAACGCCGGATCCCGGCGCCGCGGGCGATCGCCGCGAGGTCGCTGCCGGTCGAGGTCGCGGTCGGGAACCCGCCGACCGACAGCAGAGACTCGTTGTCGAACACGATGTGGGTGAGGTTCTTCGGCGCGTACCGGGCGATCGTGGTGAGCGTCCCGAGGTTCATCAGCAGGGAGCCGTCTCCGTCGATCACGACGACCGGGCGTTCGGGCTGCGCGAGCGCCACGCCGAGGCCCATCGACGACGCGAGGCCCATGGCGTGCTCGAGGTAGAAGAAGTTCGGCCGGTGGCCGAGCGAGTACAGCTCGACGGCGACCGCGCCCATGATCGTGACCACCGCGCACTCGGCGATGTCTCCGTAGACCGCCTCGAGGGCGTCGATGCGCTTCACGGCTGCGGTTCCTCCCACATCAGCTCCCGGGTCAGCAGCACGGCGACGGGGGAGAGCGACGACTGCGCGAGGGTCATCGCCCTGGACAGCTTGGGCTCGACCTCCTGTGGGCTCCGGAGCTCGTCGAGCTGGATGTTGAGGGCGTCGAGGATGCGTCGCGTGAACTTGCCGCCCTCGGTCTGCCAGGGGTCGCGTTCGCCGAGGTGGCCGCGGTCGCTGATGACGAGCAGCAGCGGGATCTTGTAGAGCATCGCGCCGCTCACGATCCCGTTGATCGCCTGCAGGAACCCGTGGTTCTGCATGAGCAGCGCCGACCGAACCCCGGCCAGGTGCGCGCCCATCGACACGCCGACGCCCTCCTCCTCCTTGGCGAGTCTGACGAGCGTCATCTGGGGGTCGTCCTCGGCCATTCGGATCAGGTGGACGAGCCACGTCTCGGGCAGCGCCGAACAGATCCGGACGCCGCTCGACCTCAGCGCGTCGTAGACGACCCGGGAGTTGGCCTCGGAGACCGGCACGCCGTTGAGGTGATCACGGGGCGCCGAACGTGGTCAACTTCGGGCTCGGTGCCGGCGCGGGGCGGGTCGTCATTGCGACACCTCGCCGTCTGGTGCCTGCCGCTGCTCGGAGCGCGCGAGGAACTCCGCAGTGGTGTTCACGTGGGGGAAGTCGTCGTCGGGCACGGAGACTTCGAGCGCGGCGCAGAGCGGCTCCCACCCGTCGCCCGGCTGCCACTCGACAAGCCGTTTGGCAGGCACCTCCCGCCGGACCGCGGCGTTGTGCCGTTCGTATGCGGCCATCGCGGCCTCGTCGTCGCGCCAGTCGGGTTCGAAGCCGGCGAACATGTCGCGGAGCATCGGCACGAATCCGGGCAGCGCCGGGTCGTCCTCCAGCGTGTTCTCCGGCCCGTTGCCGAGGATCGTGGCGCGGGCGCTCTCGAGCCACGTGGCCGCGTCGCGGCGGGTCGACAGCAGAACCGGCGCGTCGGGGGAGCTCTCGGCCAGCTCGCGCCAGACCGCCGCGCCGGGCCAATCCACGATCGCCGCGTAGCCGCCGAGGACCGGCCGCCAGTCCACGCGTTCGCCCCGGATCGCCGCATGCCACGTCGGGACGTGGTCGAGGTGCTCGAACACCTCGGTCATGTGGTAGCAGGGCCCGCCGAGGAGCCGCTCCAACGCCAGCTTCAACGAGTGCGTCCCGGTGCGCCCGACGCCGGCACCGACGATGCGAATCATGCCCGGAGCCGGGTCTGGGGCAACCGCGCGACCCTCCACCGCTCGCGACCTTCGGTCAGGACGGCCCGCCGGCCCTTCCCGTCATGTCGAGGCCGTCCTCTTTGGCGGCGGGGGAGCCGGGCGGCGAGAACACCCCGAGCAGCTCGAGCGACTCGCGGCCGGCGCTCGCCAGACGGTGTTCGACGCCCGGCGGCAGGAACACGCTGGTCCCGGGCCCGATCGGATGCACGTCGCCGTCGATCTCGACCGTGCCCTCGCCGGCGATGACGAACACGACCTCCTCGTGCGAGTGCGTGTGCGGCGGTGCGGGGATCGACTCGATCTCGCCGACGAACTGTGTGACGCTCCGGCATCCCATCGTCGGGTCGACGAGCAGGCGAAACGTCCGATCCTCGCCGGCCGTCTCGGCCGGCTGTTCGTCCCGGTGCACCGAGTACCGATGGGGAACACGGTCCTCCGGCTCGGGGAGCGGCGGCGCGCCCGGCGGCGGCGACAGCACAGAGACCATCACGAGGTCGTGCGGGCCCTCGTTCTCGATCCGGTACCCGACCCCGGCCGGGACCCAGCAAGCGATGCCCGGGGCGAGCTCGATCGACGCCCCGGCCGCATCGAGCGTGCCGCCCCCCGCCACAACGAACATCACGTCGTCGCTGGTCTCGTTGTGGAGATCGGGCGTGTGCCCCGGTTCGAACCGGAACACGCGCTGCACGAGGTGCCGCGCTCCCAGCGAGCCGTCGATCATCAGCCGCACCCACCCGTGGGAGCCGGGAAGCTCGAACTCGTCGCGTTCCCCGGGCTGGACGACGGCGGCAGCGGATTCCATGTGGGGCCGCAGACTATCGGACGCCGTCATCCGATCTCTGCGATGGTCTGGCCGGACTCGACGACCTGGCCGGCCTCGACGTGGACCGCGACGACCTCGCCGTCGCGCAGCGCGGCCACACGCGTCTCCATCTTCATGGCCTCGAGGACGGCGACCTGGTCGCCCCGCTCCACCCGGTCGCCGGGCTTCACGTCGACCTGGAGGATCGTGCCGTGCATCGGCGAGGTCACGGTGGCCCCTCCGGCCCCCTCACCGACGCCCGCCGTGGCGTGCGGCGCCGAGGCGGCCATGCCGGGGTTCCACAGTCGAACCGCGGATCCGCCGACGAGCAGCACCGGCGTCCCCCCCGATTCGGTCTCGATCGGTGTCAGCGCGTCGAGCGCACCCGACTCGAGCGTCCTCGTGGTGTACGACCCGTCGGCGAACGCGGCGTCCTCCAGCAACGCGACGTGCGCGGTGATGGTCGTGGGGATGCCCTCGATGCGGAACTCGCGCAGCGCGCGGAGCATGCGCCGGCGCGCGTTCTCGCGGGTCGAACCGTGCACGATCAGCTTGGCAACCAGGCTGTCGTACGCTCCGGGCACCTCGTCGCCCGCCCCGAACCCCGAGTCCACGCGGACGCCGGGTCCGGCGGGTTCGTCGTACGTGCCGATGCGGCCGGGCCCGGGCGCGAACCCCCGCGCAGGGTCCTCGGCGTTGATCCGGCACTCGATGGCGTGGCCGCGGGGCTCGTGTCGGCCGCCGGGATCGACGTCGGACTGCCCCAACCCGAGATCCTCCCCGGACGCGATCCGCAGCTGGCACGCGACCAGGTCGAGCCCGGTGACCTCCTCGGTGATCGTGTGTTCGACCTGGAGGCGGGCGTTCACCTCGAGGAAGAAGAACGAACCGTCCTCGTCGACGAGGAACTCCACCGTTCCGGCATTGACGTAGCCGCAGGCATTCGCGACGGCGACGGCCGCGGCGCCCATCGCCGGGACGACGTGGGCGTGCAGCGGTGGAGGTGTCTCCTCGATCAGCTTCTGGTGCCGGCGCTGCATGGAACAGTCCCGCGCGCCGAGCCACAGGGCCCCGCCCGGCGCCGGGGAGAGGACCTGGACCTCGACGTGCTTGGGGCGATCGAGATACCGCTCGAGGTAGACCTCGCTCGAGCCGAAGTACGCCTCGGCCTCACGAACGGCGGACTCCAGCGCCGTCTCGGCCTCGTCGGCGTTGCGGGCGACCCTCAACCCCCGCCCGCCGCCGCCGCCCGAAGCCTTGATCGCGACGGGCCAGCCGTGCTCGCCGCCGAAGGCCTGCACCTCCGTCGCACCCTCCACCGGATCGAGCGTTCCCGGCACCACCGGTACTCCCGCATTCGTCGCGAGTCGCCGCGCCGAGACCTTGTCGCCCACCGCGCGGGTGGCCGACGGCGGCGGCCCGATCCACACGAGCCCGGCCTCCTCGAACGCCTCGGCCGCGTCGGCCCGTTCGGAGAAGAACCCGTACCCCGGGTGGACGGCCTCCGCGCCGGTCGACCGGGCTGCGGCGATCACGACCTCGAGGTCCAGGTAGGTCTCGGTCGGAGTGACACCGGGCAGGTGGACCGCCTCGTCACAGGCCGCCACGTGCCGCGCGGAGGCATCCACGTCGCTGTACACGGCGACCGTCGCCACGCCGAGTTCGCGACACGTCCGCGCCACACGAACCGCGATCTCGCCCCGGTTGGCGATCAGGACCTTGCTGAACACGCGGTGCTCCTCAGTCCTCGGGTTCGGCCCAGTATCCGGGGAGGTTCGGGTTGTGGGGGAGGGCCTCCCAGCCGTGCTCCGGGTAGTCGGCGCGCCAGGCGTGGGCGGGCAGGCGGTGGCCGATCATGCTCTCGACCATTCGCGCGGCGGTGAACAACGACATCACGTCGACGCCCGTGGAGATGCCCATGCCCTCGAGCATGGCGACCAGGTCCTCGGTGGCGAGGTTCCCGTTGGGACCGGGGGCGAACGGCGAGCCCCCCATCCCTCCGATCGCCGAGTCGAACTCCTCCACACCGGCCTCCATCGCCGCGAGCGCGTTGGCCAGGGCCGAGCCCCGCGAGTCGTGGAAGTGGCAGTTGATCCGCACCGTCGGGACCGCGTCGCGAACCATCGGCACCAGGTCCCACACCTTGGAAGGGTTCGCCATCCCGGTGGTGTCGCCGAGCGACACCCCGACCGCGCCGAGGTCAGCCACGCGCTTCGTCACCTCGACGACGCGGGACGGCTCGACCTCGCCCTCGTACGGATCGCCGAACGAGCACGAGATCGACACCTCGGCCGGCAGGCCCGCCCCGCGCGCGACCTCGACCACCGCGGCGACGTCGGCCAGCGACTCCTCCACCGACTTCCCGACGTTGTGCGTGTTGTAGCCCTCGCTCGCCGCGAGGAACGCCTGGAGCGAGGAGAACCCCCCGGCCGCCACGGCCGCCTCCGCCCCCCGACGGTTGGGCACGAGCGCCGAGTACGCGGTCTCCGGACGCGCGTGGCACAACGACCACACCTCGGCCGCGCCGGCCATCGACGGCACGGCCCGCTCCGAGACGAACGACACCGCCTCGATCTTGGGGACCTCGGCGCCCGACATCATGTCGATCAGCCCGGCGCGCGTGGCGGCGGGCAGGGGGCGTTCGGCCTGCAGGCCGTCACGCGGCCCCACCTCCCGGATGGTCACCCTGGTCGGCAGGTGCCGGCTCAATGGCCCCGCCAGTCGGGGTCGCGCTTCTCGTTGAACGCGGCGATGCCCTCGGTGCGGTCGTCGCTCGCGACGGCCCGGCGCCAGGCGAGCTCCTCGAGCTCGAGGCCCTGCTGCAGGGGGACCTCCAGCCCGCGGTCGATGGCGAACTTCGCCTCGCGGACGCCGACGGGAGAGGAGCGGCACACCTCACGCGCCAGCTCGGCGGTCGCCTCCGCCAGCGCGTGGCGCGCGGCCACCGTCGTCACCATCCCCCATTCGTGCGCGATCTCGGCCGTGATGCGGCGGCCCGTGAACACCATCTCCTTGGCCCGCGCCAGGCCGACGCGCCGCGCGAGCATCTGCGTCCCGCCGCCGCCGGGCACGATCCCCACGCGCACCTCCGGCAGCCCGAACACCGCGTCGTCCGCCGCCACGATGAGGTCGCACAGCAGCGCGAGCTCGCAGCCGCCGCCCAGCGCGTAGCCGAACACGGACGCGATCGTCGGTTGTGGCACCGCGCGGACGGCCTCGAACATCCCCTTCATGAATATCCGGTTGCGGTGCCAGCCGCGGTCGTCGAGCTGGTTGCGTTCCTTGAGGTCCGCGCCGACGCAGAACGCCTTGTCCCCGGCGGCCTCCAGGACGATCGCCCAGGTGTCCGGCTGCGCGGCGGCCTGCAGGAACGCGCCCCCGACCTGGTCCGCCATCTCGCCGGAGATCGCGTTCAGCGCCTCGGGCCGGTTGAGGCGAACCGTCGCGACGTGACCCTCGAGGGAGACGTCGACGAAGCTCATACGGGCGGCACCCCGTGGCGGCGCGTGGAGAAGTGCCGGTCCTTCGTGGCCGCGTGGCGGAGCCGCCGGGCCAGGTCGTCGCGGAGGTCGTCGGGCTCGACCACGGCGTCGACCACGTTCTCGCTGGCCAGGTGGAGAAGGTCGATGTCCTCCTCGTACTCGCCGCGGCGCGCGGCGACGTACGCCGCGCGCTCGTCCGCGTCCGAGATCGCCTGGATCTTGTTGTAGTAGACGGCGTTCACCGCGGGCTCCGGCCCCATCACGGCGATGCGCGCGGTGGGCAGCGCGATCGTCGCGTCGGGCTCGAACCCCGGCCCGGCCATCGCGTACAGCCCCGCGCCGTAGGCCTTGCGCACGACGACGCAGAACTTCGGCACGGTCGCCTCGCTGACGGCGGTGATGAGCTTCGCGCCGTGGCGGATGATGCCCTGCCGTTCGACCGCCGACCCGATCATGAACCCCGGCACGTCCGCCAGGAAGATCAGCGGGATGTTGAACGCGTCGCACAGCCAGATGAATCGCGCCGCCTTGTCCGACGAGTCGACGAAGAGCACACCGCCGTTGTGCATCGGCTGGTTGGCGACGACGCCGACCACCTGCCCCTGCAGCCGGCCGAACCCGACGACGACCTCCCTGGCCCAGTCCGGCTTGATCTCGAAGAACGAGTCCTCGTCCACGACGCCCGCGACCAGGGCGTACATGTCGAACGGCTTCGACTCGTCGAACGGCACGATCCCGGCGAGCGGCCCGCGGAGCGCCGGAGGGCGCGCCTCGGCCGCGGCCGGCGTCGAGGCGAACGACTGGGGGAGATAGCTCAGGTAGGCGCGGGCCGCCTCGATCGCCGCCTTGTCGTCGGGAACCAGCAGGTCGCCGTTGCCGCTGACCTCGGCGTGCATGCGGGCGCCGCCCATCTCCTCGAGGGTCACGCGCTCGCCGATGACCTCCTCGGCCATGCGCGGCGAACCCAGGTACATCGACGCGTTGCGTTCGACCATGGCCACCCAGTCGCAGAACGCCGGGATGTACGCGCCTCCGGCGGCGGACGGTCCGAACAGGCAGCAGATCTGGGGGATCCGCCCGGACGCCTGGACCTGGTTGTAGAAGATCTTCCCGGCGCCCCGCCGCCCCGGGAACAGGTCGACCTGGCGGTCGATCCGCGCGCCGGCGGAGTCGACCAGATAGAAGATCGGGAGCTCCCGGCGGCGGGCCAGCTCGATGATCCGGATGATCTTCTCGACGGTCGGCGGTCCCCACGAGCCGGCCTTCACGGTGGGGTCGTTCGCCATCACGGCGACCGGCCGCCCGTGGACCTCGCCGACGCCCGTGACGACGCCGTCGGCGGGAAGGTCGCCGGCCAGCGCGCTCACCAGCAGACCCTCCTCGGCGAACCCGTCGGCATCGTCGAGCAGCAGCCGGAGGCGCTCGCGGACGAACAGCTTTCCCTGTTCGGCGAGCTTCTCGTGGTACTTGGGCGCGCCGCCGCCCAGGGCGCTCGTTGCCGCGGCGGCCAGGCGGTCCCTTGGGTCGGGATCGGTTCGGTCGGGAGTCTCGGTCACGGCGCCGCAAAGTGTAGTGCCCGCCCCCGCACCACCCCGCGGAGCCTGCGAACCGGGTCTTGAGGCCGTGGAGCGCACCGGGGAGAATGCGATGGAATGTCCGGAGCACACTCCCGTCCTCGCCGCCGCTTCTGGCGCGCCCTCGCGCCGATCGTCGCGCTGGCCGTGTTCGTCATCCCGATCTCGGGCGCGGCGGAGCCGAGCATCCCCG